>CANQWV010000116.1 GCA_947627645.1 uncultured Lachnospiraceae bacterium
ACTTCGCCCTGTGTTCCGCCTCGCCCGGCTGCGTCGCCATTCCTGCCTCCGCCTGCTTGCTCCCTGGCTGATACTTCGCCCTGTGTTCCGCCTCGCCCGGCTGCGTCGCCATTCCTGCCTCCGCCTGCTTGCTCCCTGGCTGATACTTCACCCTGTGTTCCGCCTCGCCCGGCTGCGTCGCCATTCCTGCCTCCGCCTGCTTGCTCCCTGGCTGATACTTCGCCCTCTGTTCCGCCTCGCCTGGCTGCGTCGCCAACCCTGCCTCCTGCGCTGCGTCGGCCTCCCGCTGCCTTTTCTCTGGCAGTTCGTATCCCTCTCCGGTATAGATGCCTCTTCTTGCAACCCGTTCCGGCTTTCTCTCCTCCAACCCACTCATCGCAATCTCCCCATTTCCTTACTCTTCCCCGTTTGATCCGCCCGAAGCTTCCAACGTTTTCCCTCCTGCCGGCAGCGGCCGTCCACAGAAAATCCGGCAGCTATACCTATTTTTCCGCTCAGCATCCGGACAGGATCTCCTCACAAATCTCCTTCGCGCTGCGCCCGTCTGTCTGCACAGTCAGATCCGCCGCCGCAAGATATTTCGGCAGCCGCGCTTCCATCAGACCCGCAATATACTCCACATTCATGTTTCCTTCCAGCAGCGGTCTGGTATGCGTACCTCGCACACGCGCAAAAACCGTCTCCGGCCGCGCGCTCAGATAGACGATCCTTCCACTTTTTCGCATAGCCTCAACATTGCACTCCCGCATCGGGACTCCGCCGCCGCAGGAGACAACTGTGTCCGTCTCCTGCTGCAGCCCCTCCAGCAGCTCCGTCTCGAGCTGTCGGAAATATGCCTCCCCGTGAACTGCGAAAAGCTCGGATATCGGCATTCCTTCCTGCGCTTCGATCTGCTCGTCCATCTCAATCAGCCGCATCCCATACGCCCTCTGCAGTTCGCGTGCAATCGTAGATTTGCCCGCGCCCATAAATCCAATCAGAAAAATATTCCTTCTGTTCTCCATTCCAGACCTCACCTCAAATGCCCTCAAAAACGTATCTACCTCACCATTTTATAAAGTATATCACCTGCGGAACAAAGGGGCAACCGAAAGATGTCGATTCACACAAAAACAGGAGGCGCCAGTCCATACCGCTGCGCGCGATATGCCATCTGGCATCCTCCTGCTTTAAAATATATCAGGCTCTTATATGATTACGCCTCTGTCTCTGCAGGCGTTACATCTGTCTGCGCCTCTGCCTCTGCAGGTGCAGCTTCTGTCTGCGCTTCTGTCTCCGCAGGTGCCGCTTCTGTCTCCGCAGGTGCAGCTTCTGTCTGCGCTTCTGTCTCCGCAGGTGCAGCTTCTGTCTGCGCTTCTGTCTCAGCAGGTGTTATATCTGTCTGCGCCTCTGTCTCAGCAGGTGTCACATCCGTCTGCGCTTCCGTCTCCGGCTCTGACGGTGTCATCAGCGAATAGTCGAACACGATCTGCGCGATCACCGTCTCATCCTGCGTGATCTCTCCGGCCTCCGCCCACTCATCATACAGCTCCGCGATGCGGTCCGTCTTTCTCTGCTCAATGATATTCTCCTTCTCGGCATCCGTCGCTTCACGGTCGAGCTGCGAAATCACACGCACCACGTAATAGCCGCTGTCTGTCTTGATCGGAGTCTCAATCAGCGTATTATCCGCCTTTCCTTCCGTCGCCTCTGCCACTTCCGGAACATAATAATCCGCATCGAGCGTCGTCTCATTCGCAGTCTTTCCAAGCTCTTCGGCCGCAGTCTGGAAATCTTCGCCAGCCTGCACCTTTACAAGGAATTCCTCTGCCCGGGCAAGCGCCTTCGCCATGGCTTCCGCAGTCTCCGGATCCTCCGTTTCTGTCTCTGTCTCAAGCTCAGTCTCTGCTGCAGTCGTCTCCGCCTCAGTCTCAGCCTCCGCTGCAGTTGTCTCTGCCGCCGTCTCAGCCTCGGTCTCACCGGAGGATGCCGTCATCGCCGCCTCCTCTTTCACCAGAGAAGCTTCCTCCTGAGAAGCTTCGCTCTCCTCCGCTTCTGCTGTCTGCTCTGTCTCCGCGGGAGTGATCGTCTCAGACTCACTCTCCGCCTCCGCTTCAGTCTCCGGCGCAAAGTAGACATACTCAATCCTGCGCTGAGCCGCCTCTTCATCTGACACCTCGGTATCAATATCCTTGGACATCTCCGGCTCCACCCTGTGGCGGATCATCTCCAGCTCCAGATAGCGCTCCACGATTTCCTGAGTCGCCCCGATCTCCTCCAGCGTCTCCTCGTCGTTCGCCTCGATGAATGCCGCTGCGGCCGCTGTGATCGCCGCCTTGTCGTCATCCGTAACCGACACTCCATAATCTTCCATCTTCTGCTCCGCCAGGACTGCGTGCGTCAGCGTCTCAACATCCTGCTCTACCGCCATCTGACCGAGAGTCTCGCCCGTACCAAACAAATCCTGACCAAACGGATCTGTGATTCCGAACGACATATATGCGCCCTCAAGCCCTGCCTGGTCATAACGCACTGCAAAATTCAATACCCCCAGAGAAATCTCGTCACCGTTCACCGTAACCGCAGCCTTCTCCAGATCCATCTTGTTCTTCTTAGAGCAGCCCGCGAGGGAAGTCAGCACAAGTCCTGTGCAAAGCCCAAGCACTGCCGCTCTTCTCAATTCTCTTCTCATAGTTTCCTCCAATCTCCATATACGGCGCAAACAGGCAGACCGCGCTATTCCAGCTGCTGCGTCTCCCTGCGGCAAACTCATTTAAACATTATAATCGTTTTTTCCGCATATCGCAACAGTTTTTTCGCAAGTCACGTAACTAGTCACGTAACTCACGCAACTACCCGCCTAACTCAGCTATCTCTTGTAACCCGCTCAGCTCACAGCCAACTCATTGCCTGCATATCGTCATACAAAAAACCGCAACCCTTTTTTCAAAGACTTGCGGTCTATATGAAGAAGAATGCGGCCCACAGGAAACGTGAAATATCTGTCTACTTGATCCGCATAAGCTCAAAGCGGTCTTTGCCTTTGTTATTTCTCCCTTTATAATTCTCGTACTCTCCTTCGACAAACTTCTTGATAAAAAGATAAAAATCCTTATCTCCGGCGCCAGAACGCCCGCCAGTGGAAGACTGGTCGGACAGCAATGTGTTAAACAGCATATACAGCCCGTTCGGACCTGCATAAAACTTACCCAGACCCTTCATCCATTTGCTCAGACTCGCTTCTGCGTTCACCTTTTCCATGAACAGGTTGTAGGCATCCGCTTCTATATAAATCAAAGCCTCATTATTCTCAAGGAAATCAACCGCATCTCTGTAATCCCTGGAAATCCGTGCGGCTGCGGCAGAGCTGTCATCTGTCTTTCTGCCAATCGGTATTCTCATATTGTATTTCCCTCTCTTTGTTGTACAGGCAAATAATTTATCAATCTTAATTAGGTTTTTTTACTATAGCACGAAAGAAAAGCAATGTCAACCGTGTAACGTTATATTTGCCGTTTTCAAAATTTTCTCAATATATGCGGAATTTTCCTGCCCGAACCACAATATTCCCACTGCCGTCCTCTCTCCTGCAGGCCATATGTCCCTGTAGCTTCTCATGGCGCAGAAAACATCGGCCCGCATTAACTACGCGCCGTTAATTTAACACAGGATCAAAGCTTTGTCAACCGTACACCGTTAATCAAGCACAGTATTAGAACTTTGTCAACCGTGCACCGTTAGTATGGATGGGACAAAACAAATATACTATGCATATGTCTATTAATAGCAAATTTAGGGAGTTTTTGTATGACTTATTCTGATGTTATTATTATCCGGCTGCGTGACCTGTGTATCGAAAAAAATATCACAGTCAACAAGTTGGCCACTTTATCCGGCATCACACAGTCAACAATAGAAAATATCATGTCCGGAAAGACAAAAAATCCAAAATTGAAGACCCTTCACAAAATAGCAGTTGGATTAAACATGACGGTTTCTGAACTTCTGGATTTTCCGGAAATGGACGAGACTATTTTCGAAGACGAGTAGCTATTCTCTACATATAACGTAATAACAGGCCTCGTTTTGAGGCCTGTTCCCGAAAATCAATCTCCCATTTCTGCTTACTTTACCTTGATCTTTGATACCGCGCTCCACTTGCCGTAGTATTTCTTCGTGCCTTTCTTGAGGAACGCACAGATCCGCACGTAATAGGTCTTGCCTTTTTTCAGCCTGGAAAGCGTCAGCTTCGTGCCGCTGTTCACTGTCTTTTTCTTCGCGCCCTTCATGTTACTCTTTGTGCCATACTGGATCTGATAGCCCGACACGCCTTTCTGCTTTTTCCAGCTGACTTTCAGCTTCCTGCTGCCCGCTCTCTTCAGCTTTGGCTTGCTCATCTTCTTGACAGTGACCGCGGTTTCTTTCTGCTTCTCACCTTTCCAGCTCACATTGTAACGCCCCTGACCGCCATTAAAACCTTCTACCTTAATATAATAGGTTCCGGCCGCCAGATTCTCTTTGACGGTCCAGGTCTTCGGACTGCTCTCAGTGGCTCCGCGAAAGGCATTTCCACCAGGTATATTACCCGCTGTTTCTTTCAGCGCTTTCATATTCGCATCCCAGAGGGCACTCATTGCTCCGCCATATGAATCGTCGCGCAATGTACGGGGCGGAAACATCACCGTCACGTTAATTTCCACATCCTGCTTGTACGGTACCGTGATTCGATAAAGATCCACGTTATCCGCCCCAGAGATCATGCCTGTTATTCCTTTATTCATCTCCAGCGGCATTGCCGTCTCGATGACATTATTGGGCTCCCGATCCTTATTCCCGGCCGGAGTATATTTCGCATTCAGCCGGTATGTGCCTGTGATATCTTCAGGTTTTGGAAATGCGACAAAGCCAGCGGCTACTTTTACCTGATAGACGCCCGCCTCAAGCCATAAATCAAGTACCGCCGACTTCGGATTCTTCGCCGTAGCTCCTTTGCAGGAACCGGTACCTATGCTGATTGCCTTGTCCTCGTTCATAAGGCTTACATCAGAATACCCCAGCCCTTCCGCCTGGTATGTCAGCACCAGATGCGCATCAATCGGGAGCGTGAGCTTATGCCAGTTAGCCTCTCCTTTTTCCGCTATCTCACCGTTCACCCAGTTCCCATTCGGCTCAAGCGTATAGTCCTGCGCGCTCGCCCTTCCGGCCGCCAGAAAATACATTGCCAGCACAGCCAGAAGCGTGAACATCAGCCAACGCACACTTTGTTTCTCATATGCTTTCATTTTCTTTTCCTCCTTTTTCATCCGACACGGGATCACTTCAATCCCTAAATCCCTTTATAGATTACTTTTATAGATTATATAGAATCTATATCGTTGTCAAGCGGATTTTTGCATCACGAAAAAAAGTACCGCAAACACGGTACTTTTCCAATCGATGCGACAGGATTTGAACCTGCGACCTCTGCGTCCCGAACCCATCTTTAAAAGGTAAAAAAAGTGTTCGTAAATGTCCCCTAAGGTATTTACGAACACTTAAGTCGCTCTCGTACCCATGTAACGGTCGTCTTTTGTTGCTTTTTCTATGCCACCTTCGCATAGTCGATAATGGAAATTTTGCTGACGATCTTTTCTAAGCTGTCTAAGATATCATCTATTTTTTCAACAACAGAATTGCGAAAAACGACATCCCCACACTGCCTGCACTTCATGCAGGGTACATTCTCGATAATCACGTAGCAATCTTTTAGCTGTGCAAAATAACTTGTCTTACTCTCAAACATTTCGCCACTTTTACAACTTGTGCATCTCATTGCCTGCGCTCCTTTCTGGTCTTTAAATCACCTTCCCTGCTGTAAAAGATTTTCCAGTTGATTCTCTTTGCAGTATTGCATATAATATGAATAGGGAAATCCCTACTCTTTAACCAACAAATTGCAAAGGAGTTTTCGTTATGGCAATAAATGCTTTTATTGATAACGCAAAGGTAATGGCTAAGGGACAGGTCACCATCCCGAAAGATGTCAGAAAAGCATTGGGAATAACAAGTGGAGACCGGATTACTTTTATTGTCGAGGGCAGCAATGTACGCATTGTAAATTCCGCCATATATGCCATGCAGGTTCTGCAGAGCGAAATGACTGGAGAAGCAGAACGCTCCGGGCTTGCTACCGACGACGATGTCATTGCACTTGTCAAGGAATTGCGAAACGAGGACGATAACGGATGAGAATATTGATTGACACCAATGTACTCATATCTGCAGCATTACGGACAGACGGTACCCCGTGGCAGGCATACCAGAAGGCCGCTTCATATCCGAATCACGGCATGATATGCGAACAGAATGTAGATGAGATAAAACGGATATTCAACAAAAAATTTCCTCATCGGCTGGGCTCTCTGGACAAGTTCTTATCGGTTGCACTTCTGACCTTAGAGTTAATTCCTGTTCCAGAAAATGAGTTTACTACAGAAACGCAAATCAGGGATACAAAGGACAGGCCTATACTGCGCGCTGCGATTGCCGCCAAAGCAGATATTCTTTTAACTGGAGATAAGGATTTCCTTGAATCTGGTGTAAAAAAACCGTCTATTATGACTCCTGCAGAATTTTTGCAATTAAATATACCTAATAAATATATTTAAGCTTTAGATTCAAATTCTGTCAATACCTTTTCACGAAACGCCCGGGGTAGAACACAACAGGTAAAGATTTTCATTCTTTGGGGAAAGCAAGAAAAAACCGGAAACCCTTATTCTATAAGGATCTCCGGCCTGCCCCTGCCAAGAATCGATGCGACAGGATTTGAACCTGCGACCTCTGCGTCCCGAACGCAGCGCTCTACCAAGCTGAGCCACGCATCGCTTTCGTTTCAGCTTGTTTAGTATAGCACTAACCTCTGAAAAATGCAAGCGGTTTTTCGTCTGAAAAAGAAGTTCGAAAAAATTATGAAAATTCTGGAAATTGAGAATACATTCAGAGCCATAAGCAGGATTCTCCAGGCGAAAAGCACAAATCTAGCTCTGCATTCTCCACCCCGGGTGATACTTATTCTTCAGCGTTCCGCTCACCAGCCTGCCCCAGCCAAGCGGGTAGCCGCAGACACAGACCAGCTGCCAGCCAGAGGGGCGCTGCGGCGACAGGTCGCCGATCTCCACAGTCTCCCCGCACAGGTATCTGCGCACACGGGTATCGTCCTGCGCAAAATCGACCACAGAGGCATACTCCCCCGGCTTCAGCGCCATCGCGAATGACTGCGACGGCTCGAAACGGCCGCGGCGGATTTCTCCCAGATAGAGCCCGTTGCGCAGAAACGGAAGCCTTACATCCATACTGCCCGCCGCAAATGCCTCCGGCAGATAATACGCCCGGTCGGAGCGCAGCTCAATCCGGCGCGGATCCCACCGCAGCGGAACATCTTCCAGAAATTGAAAAAGTGCCGTCTTCTCTTCTGAAGCCGCTGCTTTGTCGGCCAGGACAGTCTGTCTTCTCCTCCTGCCCGCTCTTCTGCCCTCCGGCTCCTCAGGCGGGCCTGTCCGGCTGTCCCCGCCGCCCCATCGCGCGGCTTTCTTTCGAAACAGCGCCAGGAAATGTCCCTCGCCGCCGCAGCGGTGCGGAAACAGGCGCACACAGCGGGTCAAAGCTTCCGTCTTCTCTGCGTCTAGGCGCTCCAGTTCTTCTGCCGCGTCCCCAAGCCTTCGCAAATATTCCGCCTGGCCTTTGGAAAACGGCTCGCAGCCCGGGATCTCCAGAAGCTCCAGCTCCGGGCACTGATCCAGCAGATACGCGACCGTCCCCTCATCCTCCTCGGGTGCAAACGTACAGGTCGAGTACAGGAGCAGTCCGCCCGGGCGCAGCATATCAACAGCATACCTCGTGATCTCCCGCTGCGTCTTCGCGCAGGTCTGCACCTTATCCAGGCTCCAGGCCCTCGCATTCGCAGGATCCTTGCGGAACATCCCCTCGCCGGAACAAGGCGCATCGACCAGGATCCTGTCAAAAAATCCCGGAAACTGCTCCGCCAGACGATTGGCCGTCGTGTTTGTCACAAAGGAATTGGTCACACCGGAGACCTCAAGGTTCTTCAGCAGTGCCTTCGCGCGGGAGGCGCTGATCTCGTTCGCCACCAGAAGCCCTTCTCCCCGCAGCTTTGCCGCAAGCTCCGTAGCCTTGCCGCCCGGAGCCGCGCACAAGTCAAGCACATACTCCCCGGGCAGGACCGGCAGAATCTGAGCCGGAAGCATCGCGCTCG
>CANQWV010000117.1 GCA_947627645.1 uncultured Lachnospiraceae bacterium
GGCACAGAGGAGTTTTCTTTTCATGGCGTTTCTGATGTTATGGTTTGTTTTTGCGCAAAGATAAGCATCTGCGGCCTCATTCCTGGCTGGCCCTGCGGTCTCATTCCTGGCTGGCCCTGTGGACGCGCACCAGGCTGACCCTGCGGACGCGGCCTGCTGCCCGGCTTCACCATTCCAGTCTTACTATTCTGAGGGCGGAACACCTGTATAATATTCTTCTTTTTCGGAGGAACAGGAGCGGCATCTTTGGGCTCCGCTTTCTTCTCCGCTGTTTTCTCCGGAACAGGCTCTGAGGTCTGCTGCGGCTGCGCTTCTTTTTCATGGGCAGCCGGTTCTGTCTTTTTCTTTGCGAACTGAAGCCGGATCTTCTCTGCATCCTCATCTTCCACGCTGCTCATGTGGCTTTTTCCCTCCACGCCAAGCTTCTGAAGCGCCGTGATGATATCCTTCGCCTCCCGCTCCAATTCCTTTGCCAGTTCATGAACTCTAATCTTCGCCATACTCATACCTCCGTCCCTCACACTCAGGTTTCTTGCCGCTGTCTGCAATGTTTCCATCCGCCTTACCGCCGGCGTCCCTCTCCGATGCAAACTGCAGCAGCTTCTTCTCTATCGACCTTGACAGCCCCTCATCTGTAACTGCAAGGGACGCCCGGAATTCGCATCCGACCGCTTTGCCAAGCTGTTCCTTCCCTCCATAGAAAACCACAGGTATTTCATAAAAGGCACACATATTCCGGAACTTCTTTTTTGTATTCTCAGAAGCCTCCGACGAGACAATCACGAGATAAGCCTTCCCGGATTTGACCGCCTGTTCCGTCTGGAACTCTCCGGCAGCCACTTTTCCTGCCTTCTTCGCAATACCGACCAGCGCCAATACGCTATCTCTTTTCAATCGATTCAATCTCCTTCTTCAGATCCTCATAGGTCTCCTCCGGCACGCGTTCCTTCAGCGAGCGCTCCAACCCCTTGTTCCGGACCGCCTTCTCAAAGCACTCCATCGAACAACAGATATACGCGCCGCGGCCATTCCTGCGGCCCGTCGTATCCAGGACGATCTCGCCTTCGGGGGTCTTGAGAATCCGCATCATCTCTTTTTTGTTCTTCATTTCCTGACATCCCGTGCACTTGCGCAGCGGGACTCTTCTGGTCTGTGCAGCCATTCTTTACTCCTGTCTGTCGTCGGGGCTTTCCTCCTGCTCAGGATATTCCTGTTCTCCCTCATATTCGTATCCGTCGCCGTTCTGATTGTCATAGTAGCCCTCGTCCTCCTGATATCCGTCGCCCTCCTGGCCTTCATAATACCCCTCGCCATTCTGGTCCTCGTAATATCCCTCGCCGTTCTGATCCTCGTAATATCCCTCGCCGTTCTGACCCTCATAGTATCCGTCGCCATTCTGGCCCTCGTAATAGTCGCCGCCCTCCTGGCCTTCATAGTATTCGCCGTTCTGAGCCTCGTAATAATAGCCGTCTTCCTCGTAATATTCGTCCTCGTAATAGTCCTCCTCGTACTCCAGGAGGTCGCCGGACTCACGGGCCTGCGTCTCACTCTTGATGTCGATCTTAAATCCGGTCAGGCGCGCAGCAAGGCGGGCGTTCTGCCCCTCCTTGCCGATGGCAAGCGAGAGCTGGTAATCCGGCACGACGACCTTAGCCGTCTTCTCATCGCCGTCCGCGATGACGGAGATCACCTTCGCGGGACTCAGCGCATTTTCAATCAGAAGAGCAGGGTTTTCGTCCCAGTTGATAATGTCGATCTTCTCGCCGTGAAGCTCATCTACCACGGCATTGACACGGCTTCCGTTCAGACCGACGCACGCGCCGACCGGATCGACGTCCGGGTCGTTCGACCAGACTGCCATCTTCGTCCTGCTTCCGGCCTCCCGCGCGATGCTCTTAATCTCCACGATCCCATCCTTGACTTCCGTCACCTCAGCTTCAAACAGCCGCTTCACAAACTCCGGATGCGTCCGGGACACGAGGATCTTCGGCCCCTTCGGCATATCCCGGACCTCGAGCACATACACCTTGATGCGATCCGTCTGACGATAATTCTCACCCTTGATCTGCTCCTCCGCATTCAGCATCGCGTCGACCTTGCCGAGATTGATGCTGATGTTCCGCCCGATAAAGCGCTGCACGACGCCTGTCACGATGTCCTTTTCCTTCTCATAATATTCATTGAAGAGAACCTTGCGCTCCTCCTCGCGGATTTTCTGCAGGATCACGTTCTTCGCGTTCTGCGTCGCGATGCGCCCAAACTCCTTCGACTTGATCGGCACGCGCACGATATCCCCGAGCTCGTATCTGGAGTCCTGCAGCTTCGCGTTCGTCAGGCTGATCTCCGCGAGATCGTCCTCGACCTTCTCC
This sequence comes from uncultured Lachnospiraceae bacterium, assembly GCA_947627645.1. GTDB lineage: Bacteria > Bacillota > Clostridia > Lachnospirales > Lachnospiraceae > Choladousia. Next base: position 2,370 of record CANQWV010000117.1, read on the forward strand.
ACCACCGTCTTCTCCGCATAGATCTCAAACTCGCAGGTCTCCGGATCGATGTTGACGACTACGTTGTTTGCCTCTGACTTCCCATAGTGGTTCTTGCAGGCCTGCAGAAGAGACTGCTTGATCGCATCGAGCAGATTATCCTTGCTGATGTTCTTCTCTTTCTCAAGTATCGTCAGTGCTTCAAACAATTCGTTGTTCATGATAGTATCCTCCCCATTAGAAATCAAATGCCAGTCTCACCAACGCGATCTCCGAGCGCGCAAACTGCATCGTTTCCTGATTTTCCATCTCTATGATGATCTTATCCTTGTCATACTCTTTCAGAACGCCGGTAAACTCTTTCTGGTGGTGAATGGCCTTGAACGTCTTCACCTCAATCTCTTTCCCGATGCTCCGCGCGAAGTCCTTCTCTTTGCGCAATGGCCTGCCAAGTCCCGGAGAACTGACTTCAAGAATGTAAGACTCCTCAATGAAATCTTTCTCGTCCAGCAGATCGCCAAGCGCCCGGCTCACCGTCTCGCAGTCGTCCACCGTGATGCCGCCCGGCTTGTCAATGTATGCGCGCAGGTACCAGTTCCCGCCCTCCTTCACATACTCGACGTCCACCAGTTCAAATCCGTGCTGTTCGACGATCGGAAGCAGCAGTTCTTCCGTCATCCGCTCATACGTCTCCCTTTTACTCATCCGCATTCCTCCCAAACACAGGCAAACCTCAAGTTAACCGAACCATCATCCCGTCCTGTCTGCCCTGGCGCAAAAAGGCACCGGCTGCTTTCCAGAACCGGCAAAACACATACAGGCATAGATTCTGACCCTTATCACACAAGAAAGTGGACCGCTCGGTCCACTTTCTATACTGATAACTATCTTAAATTCGTTGGTATCATAACACCATTCTCTGGGAAATGCAAGCATTTTCTTCGGGAAATCGCGAAGAAACCGCGGAAAATGGTGTTTTAGCGGTTCTCAAACTCGATCGTCGTGACAGTATTGTCCTCTTTCTTCACCGTGATGTTGATGCTCCAGTCGTAGTTGTCCTTCTCCTGCACCGTGTAGTAGGTGTAGTCGTCGGTATCGCTGCTCACCTCATACGAAAGCGTCTCGAGGATCGGCATGAGCTCGTCCGCGCTCATGTGGTTGCTGATGCCGCCCGGAAGCGTGAGCGGGAAATCCGCGTCATAGCTGTCTGCCTCGACCTCCGTGACAAAGCAGTTCTCAATCGTGGTAGCGTTCGGACTGAAGTTGCGCGCAGTCCCGCGAAACTCCTTGCCATCCTTGATCATCTCGAACCAGCCGAAGTACTCGCCAGCGACTACCGGATCGGAATCCTCCGGCTTGAGCGTGAAGCCGTTCTCAAGGAAGACAGATACCGGCGCGGGAAGCTGATACAGGTTCCCGGCGAAATCGACGATGCCGGAATGGATGTCGTCCCCCAGCTCAGTCGGCGCCTCGTACGCGAGCACATCCTCGGTCGGCTCGCTGCTCACCTCGGCCGCGGCCGCTGCGTTCGCCTCCTCATCCGCCACAAGGTTCTCATAATCAAACTTGTCGAGCACGCCCGTCTCGGCGTCGATCTCAAACTCAATACTCTGGTAGATGTCATACTCGTAGGTCAGTTTTGTGTAGAGGTCACCCTCATAGGTATCGGACGGCTCGCCCCACGCAGCCTTGATGTCGTCCAGCGTAGAGGTATTGTAAACAATCCCCTTCGGAAACTCGATCACGGTCTCCGGCGCGTCCCCAAACTGGTAGGAATCGATCGACATACCGCCCACCGAACACTCCGTGGCAGGCAGCGTGTTGAGCCCCAGATTATACAGATCCACATAGGCCTCGAGATTTCCCTTTGTGAAGCGGAACGAGCTATAGCTGTTCGGGGCAATCTCCGTCTCCTCGTCCTCCATATACTTCCAGCCAAGCGCCATGAAATCCGCACAACTCATCGGGAACTGATAGACATCCCCGTCGAGCTTCAGCTGAAAGCTGTAGATGTCGTCAGAAAGCTCTCCCTCTGCCGCTTCCGCCGCGGTCGGCTCCGTCGCAGCCTCTTCCGCAAACGCCGCAATTGCTGATGCAGAGAAACACAGGCTGCAGGCAAGCAGGAAAACAAATACATTCTTCTTCATAATGACCTCCTTCGATTACAATAAATTTGTGGTGTTAAAATCATACCATAAACCTCGTCCTTCGGCAACAGCAGAATAAAACCAAATGTGCAAAACAATCGACCGAATTTACATCACAATTTTTGTCACAATTTTCGCCGAAAAAAATGCTTGTAAATTTTGGAACTCCGTTGTATAATACGCGTATGCGGATATAGTTCATTGGTAGAACACCAGCTTCCCAAGCTGGATAGGCGGGTTCGATTCCCGTTATCCGCTCTCAAAAGCCGCGTATTTATGCGGGTTTGCGGGCTTAGGTGTCCGGAAAGTAATCAAAAGTAATCAAAAAGGTAATCAAACATCTGCTCTGGATGGCTGATTGCCTCTTTTTTTTGCGGAATCCGGCGCCGCGCTCAGAATTTTCTTTTTCCTTTTTCCCATCACTCCTTTATCATGTCAATCTCCGTCAGATTGATTCCAGAAGCTGTCAGAATCACTTTCAGTGCGACATATCGACGCTTCATCTTTTTATAAGCTTCTGATTCCTTATCACAAGAAATCATATAATCCTGCAAACGTTCAAACTCCTCGATATTTCTTTGCATCATTTCTTTTTCTGTCATTTTCTATCACTCCTTTACAATGTCGATCTCCGTCAGATTGATCCCAAACGCCTGTAACATTACTTTTAATTCCGTATATCTCCGCTTAATCGCTTTATATACGTCTGAATCCTTGTCGGCTGTCTGCATCCAGTCTTGTACGCGCGAGAATTCTTCAATGCATACTTTAATCACTTCTTTTTCTGTCATGCGAACCGCCCCTTTCTATGCTTTCGCTCTTATTATAGCAGATTTTCAATATCTTGCAATCTTCTTGGGAAATATCAAAGAACGGACTCCGCTTTTTACGCTCAGCGTGTCTTCGTCCCTTTCGAGTCACGTGAGCCAATGCGCAGCCGGTTGAGATGCACAGGCTTGTCGGCAAACGTCGCCTCCGGACACTCTCCGCCCTCCAGCCAGTAGACCGCCGAGAGCTCGTCGCCCGCGCCGAGCTTCATGCCGCGCACGCCAACCGCCGTCTTCTTCTTGAGCGGGATCTCGGCTAACGGGAAGCGCAGGAAATAGCCATTCTTCGTCGCCAGCACCAGATGCGCCTGCTCATGCGCCGCGTGCACCTCGAGCACCGCGTCGCCATCCTGCAGCTTCGTCGCCGCGATCGTCCGCTTGGACACCACGTCGAACTCGCAGCCCTCCACCTGCTTCACCATCGCCTGCTTCGTGACAAAGGTCAGCACCGTATCCTTGATATCGTTCAGCGCCATCACCGAGACAAAATTCTCCTCGGCGCTGTTGTAATTGCAGAGATTGTCAACCGGCGTGCCCTTATCGCGGAACTTGCCGAACGGCACATCGAGCACCTTGAGCAGATGCGCCTTGCCTGCGTCCGTGAAGACACAGACGCGGTCCGTGTTCAGACAGTGGATCACAAAGCGCTGCTCCGTATCCGCGGCCTCCCTGTTGCGCTCGTAAGCCGCCTCGTCGATCGTACGCACATAGCCGAAACGGTCCATCAGGAACACGACCGGCATCTCCTCGATCTTCTGCTCCTCGAGCACGATTTCCTCCGCGTTCTCGATCGAGGTGCGCCTCGGCCTGCAGAACTCCCGCTTGAACGCGTCCAGCTCCTTGATGATGACCGCGGCCATCGAGTCGTAATTGTTGAGGATATCCCGGTATCGCGCGATGTTCGCGAGCGTCGTCTCATGCTCCTTCATCAGCACCTCGACCTCGAGACCGATCAGGCGGTACAGGCGCATATCGAGGATTGCGTTCGCCTGCGCCTCGGTGAACGCAAGCTTTGCCGCCAGCTTTTTCGACTTCTCACTCTTGAATTTGATCCCCTCCGTGACTCCGTCCACAAGACAGGCCTTCACCTGGTCGCGGCTCTTGCTGCCGCGCAGGATCTCGATGATCAGGTCGATCACGTCGCAGGCGCGGATCAGACCCTCCTGGATCTCCTTTTTCTTCTCTTCTTTTTCAAGCAGGTTCTGATATTTCCGCGTCGCCAGCTCAAACTGAAAGTCCACATGGTATTCGAGGATCTGCCGCAGTCCCAGCGTCTCCGGCCTGCCGTCCGCGACCGCGAGCATATTCACGCCGAAGGTGTCCTCCAGCCGCGTCTTCTTGTACAGCAGGTTTTTCAGCCGCTCGACGTCCGCGCCCTTTTTCAGCTCCAGCACAATGCGGATGCCCTCCTTCGAGGACTGGTTCGAGATGTCGACGATGTCCGTCGTCTTCTTCGTCTCGACGAGAGAGGCAACGTCGTTCAGGAATTTCCCGATGTTTGCACCGATCATCGTGTACGGGATCTCCGTGATCACGAGGCGCTCCTTTCCGCCCTTCGCCTTCTCCAGCTCCACCCGGCCACGGATGCGGATCTTGCCCTGGCCGGTCTCGTAGATCGCCGGAAGCTCGTCCTTGTTCACGATGATGCCGCCGGTCGGGAAATCCGGTCCCTTGATGTATTTCATCAATCCCTCAGTCGTAATCTTGTTGTTGCGGATCATTGCCTTGACCGCATCGATCACCTCGGCCAGGTTATGCGTCGGGATCGAGGTCACCATGCCGACCGCGATGCCGTCCGCCCCGTTCACGAGCAGGTTCGGGATGCGCACCGGCAGCACCGCGGGCTCCCGCTCCGTCTCGTCGAAATTCGGCCCGAAATCCACGACGTCCTTGTCCAGGTCGGCGAGGAACGCGTCTTGCGTGACCTTCTCCAGCCGTGCCTCCGTGTAGCGCATCGCGGCCGCCCCGTCGCCCTCGATCGAGCCAAAGTTGCCATGGCCATCCACGAGCGTCATGCCCTTCTTGAAGTCCTGCGCCATCACGACAAGCGCCTCGTAAATCGAGCTGTCGCCGTGCGGATGGAACTTGCCCATCGTGTCGCCGACGATACGCGCGCACTTACGATATGGCCTGTCGTAGCGGATCCCCAGCTCATACATATCGTAGAGCGTCCGCCTCTGCACCGGCTTCAGCCCGTCCCGCACATCCGGCAGCGCGCGGGAGATGATGACACTCATCGCGTAGTCGATGTATGATTTCTGCATGATATCCGAATATTCCGCCCTGATTATTTGTCCATCCATTCTATCTTCTCCCAATCATATCAGTTCTGCAAACCATCTGCTGCTTTCCCAAGTCAGCAGAAAATTCGTTCATCCTTAAAAAGAATCATCAAACTTCCACATATTTCCACAACCCCCGACATACGGTACCGGAAACCGCTGCTCTATCTAAAAAGAATCATCAAGCTTCCGCATATTTCCACTATAGCAGCACACAGCCAGCCAGTACAATTTTACACGTCCAGCAGCGCGTCCTGCGCGTGCTCGTAGATGAACGCCTTGCGCGGCGGCACCTCCGTGCCCATCAGCATCTGCGTGATGCCAGACGCGATGCGCGCGTCCTCGATCTCCACGCGCTGCATGATGCGCGTCTCCGGATTCAGCGTCGTCTCCCAGAGCTGCTGGGCGTCCATCTCGCCGAGCCCCTTGTAGCGCTGAAGCGTGAAGGAACCCTTGTGCGTCTTCCGGTACTGTTCGAGAGCCTTGTCGTCGTAAAGATACTGCTCCTTGCCCTTCGCCGGGATCACCTTGTACAGCGGCGGCATCGCTGCCCTGCTCCATGAGGGCCTGCGC
>CANQWV010000118.1 GCA_947627645.1 uncultured Lachnospiraceae bacterium
TTATTTAATTTTTTGTTCATCTGTTCCTCCTTTACTATAACATAATTGACTCTTTTTTCAAACAGGGAATTCGCGAAGAATTTCGCGAAAAGATCCACCAGATTTGTTTTCTCTTTCGAATATTTAATAGAATATCACAAAAATATCATATGTGCAACAAAAATATCATGATGTTTATCATAATTTTATAAAATATAGTCGTCCGCAAAAGTAAGACAACCTACCCAGGCATAAAAACAGAGCCGCCATCTCTTCCTGACAGCAGCTCCGCCTTAATCACCCAGTGAAATCCTCACGGATGCTCATTCACACACTTTTCCTTCACGCCAGTATCCGCAGTTGATAACCCATTTACCTCTGCACGCGCGCGCCCGCGCCGCCCATGATGGCCTCCACTTCTTTCTTGCTCGCCATCGTGGTGTCGCCCGGCGTCGTCATCGCCAGCGCGCCGTGAGCCGCGCCGTACTCCACAGCCAGCTGCGCGTCGCCGGTCGTCATCAGGCCGTAGATCAGCCCGGAAGCAAAGGAATCTCCGCCGCCGACGCGGTCCATGATCTCCAGGCCCTTGTAATCCTTCGCCTTGTAGATCTCGCCATCCACCCAGCAGATCGCGCTCCAATCGTTCACGGTCGCGGTCTTCACCTCGCGCAGCGTCGTGGCGACCGCCTTGAAGTTCGGGTAGGTCTTCGCGGCCTCGCCGATCATCTTCCGGTAGCCGTCGAGGTTGAGCTCCTTCAGGTTCTCATCGTTGCCCTCGATCTCGAAGCCCAGGCACGCCGTGAAATCTTCTTCGTTACCGATCATGACGTCCACATACTTCGCGATCTCCTTGTTGACCTCCTGCGCCTTCGCCTGCCCGCCGATTGCGCTCCACATGGACGGACGGTAATTCAGGTCGTAGGAGATCACCGTTCCGAATTTTTTCGCCGTCTTGATCGCGGAGAGCACCGTCTCGCAGGACTGCTCCGAGAGCGCTGCGTAGATGCCGCCCGTGTGCAGCCAGCGCGCGCCGAGCTCGCCAAAAATATAATCAAAATCGAAATCCTCCGGCGTCGCCTTTGAAATCGCGGTGTTCGCACGGTCGGAGCAGCCGACCGCGCCGCGGATACCGAAGCCGCGCTCGGTGAAATTCAGTCCATTGCGGCAGACGCGCCCGATGCCGTCGGTCTTCATCCATTTGATCAGGGACGTGTCCACACCGCCCTGGAGAATAAAATCCTCCATCAATTTTCCCACTTCGTTGTCCGCAAACGCCGTGATGACCGCCGTCTTCAGCCCAAAGCAGCGCCGCAGTCCGCGCACAACATTGTATTCTCCGCCGCCTTCCCAAGCGCGGAAGCTTCTCGCCGTGCGGATCCTGCCCTCACCCGGATCCAGGCGGAGCATAACCTCTCCCAGAGAAACCGCATCATACCGGCATTCATTCGCCGGACGTAAATTCAGATCCATACAATCTCCCACTCCTTTCATCCGCGAATCTGCTTCACCAGCGCGACAGCCTCCGCCGTCAGCGCGCGGATCTTGTCAAACTCGCCCGCTTTTACGAGATCGCCCTTTACCATCCAGCTGCCGCCGCAGGCGACGATCTTGTCGCAGCTTAAGTAGCTCTCCAGATTCTTCGCGTTTACGCCGCCCGTCGGCATGAACTTAACCCCTGTATATGGAGCCGCCAGCGCCTTGATCGTCGCGACACCGCCAAACTGCTCCGCCGGGAAAAATTTCACGATCTTCAGACCCCTTTTCACAGCCTGCGCCACCTCCGACGGCGTGATGCAGCCCGGAAACACCGGGATTCCCTTTTCCAGACAGTAGTCCACGATCTCCGGATCGAAGCCCGGGCTAACGATAAACTTCGCGCCGGCAGCCACGGCCCGGTCCACCTGCTCCGTCGTCAGGACCGTGCCGGCCCCGATGAACATCTCCGGATACTCCTTCGCCATGAGCTTGATCGACTCCTCCGCGGCGTCCGTCCGGAACGTGACCTCCGCGCAGGGCAGACCACCCTCGCACAGCGCTTTCGCCAACGGCGCCGCATCCTTCGCGTCGTTCAGCACAACGACCGGAACCACGCCCAACTCCTGAATTTTCTCTGCTACATTGCTCATATTCTTCACCACCTATTCCCATTCTGAAATATTTTCATAAATGTCGTATTTCTCTCTGCCGGATATCCTTTCAGAAATAATCTGTAAATCGCATGAACCATCTCTGCAAGATATCTTTTTAATAATCTGTGACGCATGTCCCGATAGCCGTAGCCTCTGCCTATATCGGTCAGCCCATGGTGTATTTCTTCAGCAACTGCCGCTTCTTCTATACCCGCTCAACCCTCGGTATATTTCTTCAGCGTCGCGCGCACCGCCCCCGGCCCCGCGACCAGCTCTTTGAAATACCCGCACACCTGTCCGGCCATTCCGACCTCATACAGATTCACACCGAAAATCTTCGCGTTTTCGAGAATCGGTTTCAGGGCAGCTTCCACATCCGTCTCTTCTTCTGTACTTCCGTCCGCGTTCTCTGCTTTGCCCGCCGCGGCTCCAAGCTTAATCCCCGCGACGTACGGGCACACCGTGTCGAGCAGCGGATCCGGACTCAGCTCAAACGCCTTCCCCTCGTCGTCTACCGCCATCAGATAGCGCAACCAGCCCGCAAAGACGAGCGGAATCAGCTTCAAGTCACTGACCTTGCGATCCGGGGACGCCGCGTAAGCCTTGATCGTCTCGCCGAAACGGATCGACAGCTTCTGAGAGGTGTCCGTGGCAATCCTCTGCGGCGTATCCGGCATGAACGGATTCGGAACGCGCACGTTCAGCACGGTATCGATAAATTCCTTCGGATCGAGCACGCCGGGGTTCACCACGACCGGGAGTCCCTCCACATAACCGATCGATTCCACCAGTTTGCGAAGCTGCGCGTCCTTCATCTCATCAGAAATTTTCTGATATCCGAGCAGGCAGCCGAAAACGGCCAGTGCGGTGTGCAGCGGATTCAGGCAGGTACAGACCTTCATCTTCTCAACCTTGTCCACGGTCTCGCGGTCCGTGAACATGAGCCCCGCCTTCTCAAGCTCCGGCCTGCCGTTCGGGAACGCGTCCTCGATCACCAGATACTCGCACTCCTCCGCGTTGACAAACGGAGCCACATAAGTATTTTTGGATGTGATGACCGGCTCAAGCTCCTCCAGCCCATCCTTGCGCAGGATCGCCTCCACCGACGCGTCCGGGCGCGGCGTAATCTTGTCGATCATCGTCCAGGGGAACGTCACCTTTTCCTTATTGTTCACGTAGGCGAGGAATCCCGCGTCCGCGGTCTTATTTTCCGTCCACTTTTCCGCAAAGGTCTCGATCGCCGCGTACAGCTTGTCGCCATTGTGGGAACAGTTGTCCATGCTCACCATGGCGACCGGCTTTTCGCCCGCCTGATACCGGCTGTACAGCAGGGACGCCACCTTGCCGATGTAGCTGACCGGCTTCCCGGGGCCCGCCGCAAAGTCCGCCATTACATCCGGCAAAAGCTCTCCTTTGCCGTTTACGAGGCTGTAGCCCTTCTCCGTGATCGTAAACGTCACCATCTGCAGGGAATCCTTTGCAAAAATCTCCTTCAGCCTGCCGTACTCCGCCTCGTTTCCGGAATCCAGGATATGCGATTCCACCACGCTGCCGATCACGGTCTTCTCCACGCTGCCGTCCGCCTTCAAGGTCACCAGAACGGAATAATTGTCGTGCGGATGATACATTTTCTCGATGATCTCATAGTCGAAGCCTTCCGCCGCCACCAGGCCTCTGTCGATCACGCCCGCGTCCAGCAGCCTCTGCACCACGTTCGCCTGGAACGCGCGGAAAATATTTCCCCCGCCGAAATGGATCCAGAACGGATTCTCATAAGTCGCCGCCGTCACCGCCGCCCGGTCAAACTGCGGAAGCTGATATCCGGCCGCAGTCCAGGTTTCTCTGTCTCTCAGTCCGTCGCTATTTAATTTCATTTAGGATATCTCCTTTTCCTCAATCATAATTACGCATTCGCGCGTTTTGCCGCTTTGTCGATCGCTTCCCACAGGCCGTTGAGATAGGCCGCTCCGAGCGCCCTGTCGTACAGCCCGTAGCCCGGCATGGCGACCTCGTCCCAGATCATGCGCCCGTGATCCGGCCGGATCGGCCCGGAAAAGCCCGTCTCATAGAGCGCCCGCATAATCTCGTACATATCGAACGAACCGTCCGAGGACAGATGCGCCGCCTCCTCAAAATTGGTCGGCGAGATAAATTTCAGATTGCGCACATGCGCGAAATGGATCCTGCCCTTCAGCGCGCGGATCATATGCGGAAGGTCGTTGTTCAGGTTCGTCCCGTAGGAGCCGGAGCAGAACGTTACGCCGTTGTGCGGATTGTCCACCATCTTCATCATGCGGAGAATGTTTTCCTCGTTGATGATGATGCGCGGCAGCCCGAACACGCTCCAGGCCGGATCGTCCGGGTGAATCGCCATGTTGATGTCGTACTTGTCGCACACCGGCATGATCTTCTCCAGGAAGTATTTCAGATTCGCGAACAACTTCTCGTCATCCACGTCTTTGTACAGCGCGAACAGCTCCTTCACCTTCGCCATACGCTCCGGCTCCCAGCCGGGCATGACCGTTCCGTTCGTGTCGCCCGCGATGGACTCGAACATCTTCTCGGGATCCAGCGCGTCTACGGCCTCCTGCGTGTACGCGAGAACCGTGGAACCGTCCGCCCTCCTGCGCGCCAGCTCCGTGCGCGTCCAGTCGAAGACCGGCATGAAGTTGTAGCAGACCAGATGGATGTCCTCTTTCCCCAGATTTTCCAGCGTCTCGATATAATTGGCGATGTACTGCTCCCGTTCCGGAGCGCCCGTCTTGATCGCGTCATGAATGTTGACGCTCTCAATGCCCGCGATGTGAAGCCCGGCTGCCTCCACCTCTTCCTTCAGCGCGTGAATGCGCTCCCGGCTCCACACCTCTCCCGGCGCGGTGTCGTACAAGGTTGTGATCACGCCGGTCACGCCCGGAATCTGGCGAATCTGTTTCAACGTGACGGTGTCAAATTTACTTCCGTACCACCTGAGTGTCATTTCCATAGCTGCTGTCCCCCTTTTTCATCTGCTTTTTTATTTTCTATTTTATAAATTTCTGCCCGGAACGTCAAGCCGAAGACTGCCGCTTTGTTCACTCCGTGACCAGCGACGCAAAGCTAGTCCTTTAGGGTAACGAGCAGTTTGGTATGTAAATTCGCTTCGCGGAGCCCAAACTGCCCCTGAATCACTTTTTTACGGCCTCAGCAACAGGTGCTTCAACCTGAGTGTCACGCTGTAGACCACCGTCCGCTGCGATTCCGGGCGGGCGACATTTCAGGCTGTCAATCGAACTTCAAATAAGCGCCCTTCATCGGGGAAGCGGCCAGCTCGGAGAACAAGCGCAGCGTCCCGCGCGGATATTTCGCCGGTTTCGGCTGCCAGTTCTTCCGGCGCTCGGCGAGAATCGCGTCGATCTCCTCCGGCGTCCGCCGCACTCCCTTGACGCCGACAATCTCCAGGACGCGCTGTTCTACATCCAGATGGATCAGGTCGCCTTCCTCCACCAGCGCGATCGGTCCCCCGGCCTGCGCCTCCGGGCTGCAGTGTCCGATCACCGGCCCGGTGGAAGCGCCGGAAAAGCGCCCGTCCGTGATCAGGGCGATCGTCCTGCCAAGCTCCTTATCGCTGGAGATCGCCTCCGAGGTGTAGAACATCTCCGGCATGCCGGAACCCTTCGGACCCTCATAGCGGATAAACACCGCGTCGCCCGGCTTCACCTTGTGATGGAGCACCGCGTCGATGCAGTCCTCCTCGCTGTCGAACGGTCTCGCGTTCAGAACCGCGGAGAACATTTCCTTCGGACAGGCGGTGTGCTTGATCACGGCGCCCTCCGGAGCCAGATTTCCCTTCAGGATGGCGATCGAGCCGCCTGTCCCGATCGGCTTGTCGAACGGGCGGATGATGTCTTCCCTGGTAAGACTGAGGCCATATTTCTTGTTCGCCTCGTCCAGCCAGTGCTGACACTTCTCATAGAATCCGTTTTTCTTAAGATCCTCCAGATTTTCTCCGAGCGTTTTGCCGGTGACGGTCATCACGTCCAGATGGAGCACGCTCTTAATCTCTTCCATGATTGCCGGAACGCCGCCCGCATAGTAGAAGAATTCCGCCGGCCAGCGTCCCGCCGGGCGAAGGTCCAGAAGATAGTGCGCACCCCGGTGAAGACGGTCGAAGGTGTCTCCATCTATCTCAATGCCGTACTCGTGGGCGATCGCCGGAAGGTGCAACAGAGAGTTGGTCGAGCCTGAGATCGCCGCGTGCACCATGATCGCGTTCTCAAAGCTGTCCATCGTCACGATATCGGACGGGCGCATATGCTCCATCGTCGCCAGCTTCACCGCCAGCTTTCCCGCCTCCTTCGCGTACTCGAGCAGATCCGGGCTGGTCGCCGGAAGCAGCGCGCTCCCCGGAAGTGTCAATCCGAGCGCCTCCGCCATGATCTGCATTGTGGAGGCCGTCCCGATAAAGGAGCACGCGCCGCAGCTCGGACAGGCGTTGCATTTCGCCCAGTTCAGCTTTTCCTCGTCGATCTCTCCGCGCTCATACATGGCGCTGTACATACCGAGCTGCTCCAGCGTCAGCAGCTCGGGCCCCGCCGCCATCGTTCCTCCCGTCACGACAACAGAGGGGATATTGACCCTGGCGAGTCCCATCAGATTGCCAGGCATACCTTTGTCGCAGCTCGCGATATAGACGCCGGCGTCGAAGGGCGTCGCGTTCGCCTGTATCTCGATCATATTCGCGATCATCTCACGGCTCGCCAGCGAGAAATTGATTCCGTCGTTTCCCTGGCTCTCGCCATCGCACATATCAGTGGTAAAATACCGCGCACCGTGCCCGCCCGCCTCGGCGATCCCTTCCACCGCGGCGTTCACGAGCGTATCCAGATGCCCGGAACCCGGATGGCTGTCGCCAAAGGTGCTCTCGACAAAAATCTGCGGTTTCCCCAGATCCTCCGGCTTCCAGCCCGTCCCCAGACGGAGCGGGTCAAGCTCCGGAGCGTTTTTTCTGAATTCCTGACTTCTTAACATATTCCGTCCCCTTTCATTTTTTCATATAAAATTTCAGTCATCCACCATCCACAATCCCAAAGCGGGCGTCCCCACATAATAAATCTCCTCGCCGTCGGGAAGGACATTCCAGCCCTCCTTCAGGGTATTCGGATCATAGCGTTTGGATATTTCATTGTAATCCGCCCACTGGTACCCGACGCCTTCGATTTCTTCCCTGGAAAGATTCTCCGGTCTTGTAGCGTAGGTGATCGTGAAACGCCCTTCCGAAGACCCCTGCATCAGATGCGCGGCGCTCATCAGCCGCCCCTCGAAGGCCCCCTGCCGGTACAGCTCCAGGATATGTTCCGTCCCGGTGTAGCCGTACTTGCGCGTCATCCGATCCATCTCCTCATTCTCACCGAAGGCGCGCACGCCCGGCGCGAGAATCAGCAGTTCGCCACCATCGGCAACCGCCATGCGCGTGCGGTAAACTCCCTTGTTTCCAACCCAGGTAGTCTTCAGCTCCTCCGGATCCAGATAGGTCACCAGCTTCTTTGCCCGGCGTTCAACATGGCAGATGTTCAGCTTCTGGGAAAGCTCCGCAGCCATCTCAAAGGGTTTCCTGGACGATCCGATATACAATCCATGAAGGATCACGTCGTCCTCCCGACGGGTCGTCACCGTCTGCAGATACACCAGGGGAAGCTTCCCGTCGATAAAATGCTGCTGGGCGTAATCATACACTTTGCGCGCGGGGCTGTCTGTCACTCCGAGCGCTTTTTCCATGCCGCAGATCGCGCTGAGCATATGGGACTTGTTGATCATTTCCCGGCCGCCGGTGCCCACAAAGATATTCTTGGAATAGTTCGCCATACCCACGACCTCGTGGGGAACCACCTGTCCGACCGAAAGGATCAGATCATAGCCTCCGTCCACCAGGAGATGATTTACCTCCACATCGATCTGCTCGGGAAACAGCCCGCCGCTGATCTCGGAGCAGATGTCCGCAGGGACATATCCCAGGCGAACCGTGTCTGTCTGCCAGCGATGGACGAGGATCGCC
>CANQWV010000119.1 GCA_947627645.1 uncultured Lachnospiraceae bacterium
TGACGACCGCCTCGCAGCGCTGCGCGGCCCTGCGCATGAACTGCGCCAGATAGCCGGCCGCCACGCCCAGCCGCTCCTGGTCCTCCGCATAGCAGTGCACCGTCATCATGTCGCCGGCCGGCGGATAGCCGGACAGCTCCCGGTAGCGCATCTCCTCCCGGTAGAACGTCTGGTAATCCTGCGCCGCCGCGCTGGTGATTGCGTAGTTCTCCGGGACGTAGGTCTGAATCACGACCTCGCCCGCGGTCTCGCCTCTCCCGGCCCTCCCGGCCGCCTGAGTCAGAAGCTCAAAGGTCCGCTCCGCCGCATGATAGTCCGCGACGTTCAGCGACAGATCCGCCGCAAGGATCCCCACCAGCGTCACCAGAGGGAAATCGTGTCCCTTGACGATCATCTGCGTCCCCACAAGGATATCCGCCTCATGATCGCCGAACGCGCGCAGGATTTCGGCGTGGCCGTCCTTTCCACGCGTCGTGTCCGCGTCCATGCGCAGCACGCGCGCCCGGGGAAAGCTCTGCGCGATCAGCTCCTCGACCTGCTGTGTCCCGGCCTTGAAGCCGCCGATGTAGGGAGAGCCGCACTCCGGGCAGCGGCTGAGCGCCGCCTGCTCGTACCCGCAGTAATGGCAGACCAGCTTTCCGTTGTTGTGCAGCGAAAGCGACACGTCGCAGTGCGGGCACTTGACCACATACCCGCAGGAGCGGCAGGACACAAAGCCCGAGTAGCCTCTCCGGTTGAGGAAAAGCATCGTCTGCTGTCCCTTTTCGAGCCGGTCTTCGATCTTCCCGTACAGCTCTCTGCTGAGAATCGAGCGGTTCCCCTCCCGGAGCTCCGCGCGCATATCGGCGATCACCACAGAGGGCAGCGTCCCGCCGGTCGCCCGGCGCGTCATCGTAAACAGCCTGCTGCGCCCGCACTCGGCGTCGTGGTAGGCCTCCAGCGAAGGCGTCGCGGAGCCCAGCACAAGCTTCGCCTGCTCCAGCGCCGCACGCTTCCGCGCGGTCTCCCGCGCATGATAGCGCGGAACCGCCTCGCTTTTATAAGAGGATTCGTGTTCCTCATCTATAATAATGATCCCTAATTTCTGAAATGGTGTAAACAGCGCCGACCGCGGGCCGATCATCACGTCGATGTCGCCCGTGCGCGCGCGCTCGAACTGATCGTAGCGCTCCGCCTGGGACAGCCTGGAGTGCAGGATCGAGATCCGGTCCCCAAACCTGTGATAAAAGCGGATCACGTTCTGGTAGGTGAGCGAGATCTCCGGGATCAGCAGGATCGCCTGCTTTCCCTTGCGCAGCACCGCGTCAATCAGCTCCATATAGACCGCGGTCTTGCCGCTGCCCGTCACGCCGTGGATCAGGTATTCGCTGTGAGCCGGGTCGTCCCACTCGCCCAGGATCGCGTCGACGATCGCCTGCTGTTCGTGGTTGAGCTGAAATTCCGCCGCCGTGAAATCCCCGGCCTCGGCGTCCGCCCTCACAGCCCCTGTTTCCCGGGCGCTCTCACTCTCCTCCCGCAGCTGCTGCAGCACTGCCGGGGTGCGGTACACCTGCTCCGATTCCCGGACGATCACGCCCTGCTCCTCCAGCGAGTGCAGCACCGGAGCCGTGATCTTCAGGCTTCCGGTCACGACCTCCTGCGGCAGAACCGGCTCCCCGATGAGCGCCTCGAGCAGCCGCGCTCGGGCCGTCTGATGCTTCCGGCGAAACAGCGCCAGCTTCTCCAGCGCCTCCTCGCGCGGCAGCTTCAGCGCCACCGTTTTCTTCTTCCGCTGCGCGGCCTTCTGGCGAAACGGCAGGACTGTGCGCAGCGCCTGCACCGTCGTGGAGCCATAGTAGTCGCGCATCCAGAGCGCCAGCGACGTAAGCTTGGACTCCGCCCCGGCCAGATCCGTCTCGATGCGCAGGATCTCTTTCAGCTTCTCCGGGGGGCAGGCGCTGTATTCTGTGATTCTCAGCACGTAGCCCCTGGTCGGCCGGTTGCCGCGCCCGAACGGAACCTCGACGACGTTGCCCGCCTCAAGCACGCCCTGCAGCGCCTCCGGAACGCGGTACTGAAAGGTCTGATCCAGCCTGCTGTGTGAGATATCGATGATGATATCCGCGAACAATTCCATAAAACTCTCTATCTTCCCTCCAAAATCTCCCGGATCAGCACGCGCTCATCCATCGGATAATGCTTGCCCTCGATCTCCTGGTAATCCTCGTGCCCCTTCCCGGCAAGCACAATAATGTCGCCCGGCTCGCCGTGATGGATCGCGTAGGCAATCGCCTCCTTGCGGTCCGTGATCTTCACATATTTCCCGTCGGTCTTCCCGATGCCGGTGATGATGTCCGCGATGATATCCTCCGGCTTCTCGTAGCGCGGGTTGTCGGAGGTGATGATCGTCAGATCCGCAAGACGCCCGGACACCTCGCCCATCTCATAGCGGCGCAGCTTCGAGCGGTTGCCGCCGCAGCCGAACAGACACACGAGCCGGTGCGGATGGTACTCCCGCAGCGTCGTCAGCAGGCTTTCCAGCGCCATCGCGTTGTGCGCATAGTCAATCATCAGCGTGAACTCATCCGACACCTTGACCATCTCGACACGCCCCTTAACCTTCGCCGTCTTCAGCGCCTTCTGGATATCGCTGACCTCGACCTTGAAATGCCGGCAGATCGCGATGGCCGTCAGCGAGTTGTACACGCTGAACTTGCCCGGGATATCGATCTCGACGTCAAACTCCACAGGCTCCCTGCACAGGTCTGCCGCCTCGTCTGCCGTTGTCTGGCTCGGGGCATCCCCCATTAAAGTTCCCACGCAGGCACTCTCCCCCTGCACGGCGTCAGTCTTTCCTGCCTCCGCATCATCGCTCAGCAGAGATCTCGCACAAGCGCTCTCCCCCTGCGCAGCGCCAGTCTTTCCTGCCTCCGCATCATCGTTCAGCAGAGTTCCCGCACAAGCACTCTCCCCCTGCGCAGCGCCAGTCTTTCCTGTCTCCGCATCATCGTTCAGCAGAGTTCCCGCACAAGCGCTCTCCCCCTGCGCGGTGCCAGTCTTTCCTGTCTCCGCATCATCGTTCAGCAAAGTTCCCGCACAGACCGCGCGGTACGCGATCCCGAGATAGCCGGGCCGCGACACAAGCTGCAGATCCCTGGCATAAATGTCCGCGTCGTCCGAGAGCCCGAAGCGCTCGACCGCGCAGGTGTGTCCCTTCAGGATCGCGTCCAGATGAATGTCGTCCGCGTTGACAATGCCGAGCCTGCACTGCCGGAACAGCCTGCTCTTGCACTCGATATACTCTTCAAAACTCGCGTGCTCCGCCGGGCCGATATGGTCCGGCTCAATGTTCGTAAAAATACCGATCTCAAACGGGATCCCCGCCGTCCGGTGCAGCATCAGCCCCTGCGAGGACACCTCCATCACGACGATCTGGCAGCCCGCGTCCGCCATACGCCGGAAATATTCCTGTATCGTATAAGACTCCGGCGTCGTGTGCTCCGCCGGGATTGCTTCGTCCCCGATGATCGTCTCGATCGTCCCGATCAGGCCCACCTTGTAGCCTGCGGACTCCAGGATCGACTTCACCATGTAGGTCGTTGTCGTCTTGCCCTTTGTTCCCGTGATGCCGATGATCTTCATCTCTTCTGCTGGATAGCCGAAGTACGCCGCCGAGATCAGCGCCATCGCGTAGCGTGAATCCTCCACCTGCACGACCGTCACATCCTCCGGCGCCTCCACCGGTTCCTCGACGACCAGCACCTTCGCACCCTTCGCCACCACGTCCGGCACGTATTTATGCCCATCCGTGACCGCGCCCCGGATGCAGAAAAACAGCGAGCCCTCCTCCGCCTTCCGCGAATCGTTGATCACATTCTTCACTTCCACGTCCGCCGTGCCCTGCAGACAGCGGTAATCCACGCGCTCCAATAATCTGCTCAGTTTCATTTTGGATCTTCCTCCGCCTATTTGCGTTTCTTCTATTATATTACGTATTATCAAAAAAGCAATACGATGCCCTCAACATAAAAATTCATCGTAATAGTTTATCATGTTTGCGCGGATACCACAAGAATATTTCTCTTAAAAATGAACCTTTGAAAAATGAACATTTAAAAATGAACCGTTGAAAATGAACCGTGAAAATAACGCTTAAAAATGGCGGCAAAAGCGACGCGTTAAAAATGACGACACGAAAAGGAGCCAGCAAGTAGCATTACTGTTCAGAGATCAGATTGAATAAAGGAAACCGATTAAAGGAAACCGATGGCGCAGACCTATTTCCGCATAGCCGCGAAGAGAGCGCATTTTAAAAATAGTCGTTGCCTTTGACAGCCAAATTTGCTAATGTAGGAAGAGATGGATTTTTCCAAACCGAGACACGAGGAAGCGCCTTATGCAAAACTACTACACCATTCTCGGCGTCAGCCGCCGCGCCAGCCAGGACGAGATCAAAAACGCCTACCGGAAGCTCGCCAAAAAATATCATCCCGACTCTTCCGGAAGCCGCGAAGACAAGGAACGTTTTCAGGAGATCCAGGAGGCATACGCCGTTCTCTCCAACGAAAAGAAGCGCAGAACCTACGATTACTACGGCCATGAAGCCTACCGGAAAAGCTACTACGCGCAGCACGCGGACGACACGCCGGACTATGGCCACGACGTGCACGGCGGCCACGGGCATTGCGGCGGAGGCTGCGGAGGCCATGAGCAGGGCGGCTGCGACGGAAGCTGCGGCGGACACGAACACGGCGGCTGCGACGGAAGCTGCGGTGGACACGAACACGGTGGCTTTGGCGGAAGCCACGGAGGACACGGGCACGACGGCTACGGCGGAGGACACGGCGAAGGGGACTGCGACGGAGACTGCGAAAACTGCGGAAACCACAGCGAGCCTGCTCCGTTCACAGAGACCTTCAAGCACGTGGTCCGCATTGCCGTGTGGCTGGAGATTGAAGAGACATTCCGGGAAGTCGTCAAAGACGCCGTCCTGACCGAGCGCGCCTACGACTCCTTTGCCGTCTTCACGAAGCTGGAGGCGGACAAGACCTGGCACTTCCAGGTAAAGATCCCGGCGAACACATATGAGAGACAGAATTTCCCGCTCGAAGACGTCATCGTCGGGAACGAAGAGCTGATCGAATATCTGCACGAAAACTATCCGGACAACTGCTACGTCGCGATCATTCTCCTTCGGGACAAGCCTGGCTACACCAGGCAGGCGTACCACCTGTATATGGATTATCCGATCGATTTCCACACGCTGGTGCTGGGCGGAGCGATACGGATCTCTTCCGTCACCGGAGAATTCACCTTCGAAGTGCCCGCGGGCACCTCGCTGGAGCGCAAGCTGCGCATCCCGAATATGGGGCTGAATTATCCCCCGGAGATCGGCGTGCGCGGCGATCTGTACCTGAATCTTCACCTGAAGATTCCCAGAGCTCTGACGCCAGCGCAGAAGGCGGCCCTGGAGCAGCTGCGCAGCGCGTTCGCTGCGAACCAGCCCGAGGCATCCGCCGCAGAGGCGACGTCGGGCTGAGCAATCGAAGATAATTTTCGGATGCTTTCGGACAATAATCTTCCAGACGTTGCTTCCAGATATTTTTGGGATAATAATTTGGGGATATAATTTTCGGATAGCAATCTTCCGGACGTTGCTTCCAGATATTTTTCGGATAATAATTTTGGGATATAATTTTCGGATAGCAATCTTCCGGACGTTATATCCAGATATTTGCCAAATAAAACAGTCGTTTCCTTGTATTGATAAATCTATATCGCCAAATACCGGCGGAAGAATGGAGGAACCATGAAATTTTCATTGAAAGAGGACGGAAAGAGACTTTTTGTGATCTGCATCGCGGCCACGATCATGGCTGCCAACATCGCCACCTTTGTCCGCATCGGAGGCCTGTTCCCCGGCGGCGCGACCGGCCTGACAGTCCTGATCCAGCGGGCCGCAAGGCTGTTCTTCCACATCCAGATCCCCTACACGCCGATCAACCTGCTGCTGAACGCAGTCCCGGTCTACATCGGCTTCCGCTACATCGGCAAAAAATTCACGCTGTACTCCTGCCTCGTCATCGTGCTGACCGGCGTTCTGACCGACCTGATCCCGCAGTACGCGATCACCTACGACACCCTGCTGATCAGCGTGTTCGGCGGCATCATCAGCGGCACCGCCACCAGCCTGTGCCTGCTCATGAACGCGACGACCGGAGGGACGGATTTCATCGCCATCTTCCTCTCTGAGAAAAAGGGCATGGACTCCTGGAACATCATCCTCGGGATCAATGTCGTCATCCTCTCCGCGGCCGGACTGCTCTTCGGCTGGGACAAGGCGCTGTACTCAATTATTTTCCAGTACACATCCACGCAGGTGCTGCACATCCTGTACCAGAAATACCAGCGGAAGACCCTGTTCATCGTCACGGATCATCCGCAGGAGGTCTGCGAGGCCATCTGGAAGCTCAGCGGCCACGGCGCGACAATCCTCGACGGCAAAGGCTCCTACGAACACGCCACGCGCAGCATCGTCTACTCGGTCGTCTCCAGCGCGGAGTCCAAGAAGGTGATCAACACCGTCCGGGAGGCCGACCCCCAGGCGTTCATCAACGCGATCCGTACCGAGCAGCTTTCCGGGCGTTTCTACAACAAGCCGACGGATTGACAGCGCGCCTGCCGGAACCGAGCAGCTCTCCGGGCACTTCACAATAAGCCGACGGATTGACAGCACGCCTGCCGGATCTTTATGCCTTAGTCCCGGATTTTGTTCATTATAATGCTATCACGCTTTTTTCTTCCGGGTTTTATCATACTTTTGACAATTTTAAAAGAATCTGGTTGATTTTCTTTGTTTCCCTATGTATAATACCGTAATGAAGGCGTTTTCCGGCCTTCTGAGGAGAAGGTAAGACCCTTACCGAAGGGCTTATCAGGCACTTACCAACAAAATACTATGAAAGAAAAGAGGTTACATGATGGCAGAGATCAATTTAAGCAAGTACGGCATTTCCGGAACTACTGAGATCGTGCGCAATCCTTCCTTCGAGACGCTCTTCGAGGAAGAGATGAAACCGGGTCTTGAGGGCTACGAGAAGGGTCAGGTCAGCGAGCTTGGCGCGGTAAACGTTATGACGGGTATCTACACCGGCCGTTCCCCGAAAGACAAATTCATCGTAATGGATGAGAATTCCAAGGACACTGTATGGTGGACGACCCCCGAGTATCCGAATGACAACCATCCGGCATCCCAGGAGACCTGGGCGGCAGTCAAGGAGCTTGCACTCAAAGAGCTCTCCAACAAGAGACTTTTCGTGATGGATACGTTTTGCGGCACGAACAAGGACACCCGCATGGCGATCCGCTTCATCGTTGAGGTTGCCTGGCAGGCACACTTCATCAAGAATATGTTCATCCAGCCGTCCGAAGAAGAGCTGGCGAACTTCGAGCCGGATTTCGTTGTCTACAACGCATCCAAGGCGAAGGTTGAGAACTACAAGGAGCTGGGTCTGAATTCCGAGACGGCTGTCGTGTTCAACATCACGAGCCGCGAGCAGGTCATCCTGAATACATGGTACGGCGGCGAGATGAAGAAGGGTATGTTCTCCATGATGAACTACTACCTGCCGCTGAAGGGTATTGCTTCCATGCACTGCTCCGCAAACACCGATATGGACGGCAAGAACACCGCGATCTTCTTCGGCCTGTCCGGCACCGGCAAGACCACCCTTTCCACAGACCCGAAGCGTCTGCTGATCGGCGACGACGAGCACGGCTGGGACGACAACGGCGTGTTCAACTTCGAGGGCGGCTGCTATGCGAAGGTTATCAACCTCGACAAGGAGTCCGAGCCGGACATCTACAACGCGATCAAGCGCAACGCGCTGCTTGAGAACGTTACCCTGGATGAGAACGGCAAGATCGATTTCGCCGACAAGAGCGTGACCGAGAACACCCGTGTCTCCTACCCGATCAACCACATCGAGAAGATCGTTCGTCCGGTATCCGCAGCTCCGGCAGCGAAGAATGTCATCTTCCTGTCCGCAGATGCGTTCGGCGTACTTCCGCCGGTATCCGTTCTGACTCCGGAGCAGACGCAGTACTACTTCCTGTCCGGCTTCACAGCAAAGCTCGCAGGTACCGAGCGCGGCATCAC
>CANQWV010000120.1 GCA_947627645.1 uncultured Lachnospiraceae bacterium
CCACAGCGGACTTCGTGTACGGATATGTGATAGTTGGCAGCCGCGCAACTGCCCCAGCGCTTCCAGCGCGCTCTGCGCGTCTTTGCTTTCCGCTGCGCTGATCGAGAGCGCGATCAGGGTCTCGTCCGTGTGAAGGCGCGGATTCCGGCTGCCGAAATACTTCGTCTTCAACGTCTGGATCGGCACGAGAGCCTTATGCGAGATCAGCGGAAGCTCATGGTCGATTCCCGCGACGACTTTAAGCGCATTCAGAAGAACGGCTGAGCAGGGTCCGAGAAGCTCAGAGGTCTTGCCGGTGATGATCTGTCCGTCCGGGAGCTCTATCGCCGCGCAGGGCACCAGCTGCAGCTTCGCGCGCTCGTTTGCCGCGAGGGCGCACGGACGGTCTTTCCAGCTGATCGAGAGCTGCTGCATCAGAAACTCGATCTTCGCCAGTTCGTCCTCGGTCGCCACCATATCGGCCTTGCGGATCATCGACTCATAATAACGCCGGATGATCTCCTGGCGCGACGCCTCACAGCAGGCTTCGTCGTCCACGATGCAGTATCCGGCCATATTGACTCCCATGTCTGTCGGCGACTGGTAAGGGCTCGCTCCGTAAATCCGCTCGAAGATCGCCCGGAGCACCGGGAAGATCTCAATGTCACGGTTGTAATTGACGGTGGAGACTCCGTACGCGCTCAGATGGAACGGGTCGATCATGTTGACGTCCTTCAAGTCTGCCGTGGCCGCCTCATAGGCCAGATTAACCGGATGCGAGAGCGGCAGGTTCCAGATCGGAAAGGTCTCGAACTTCGCGTATCCGGCGCGGATTCCGCGCTTGTGCTCGTGGTAGAGCTGGGAGAGGCAGGTCGCCATCTTTCCGCTTCCGGGGCCGGGCGCGGTCACAACGACGAGCGGCCGCGACGTCTTCACATAGTCATTGCGCCCATAGCCTTCGTCGCTGACGATCAGGGCTACGTTTTTGGGGTAGCCTTCGATCAAATAGTGGCAGTAAACCGCGATGCCCTGCTTTTCAAGGCGGCTGTGGAAGGCGTCCGCAAGCGTCTGTCCGCTGTAGTGCGTCAGCACCACGCTGCCGACGTACAGGCCGTGGCTGCGATAGACCTCGATCAGACGAAGAACGTCGAGATCGTAGGTGATGCCGAGATCGGCCCTCACTTTGTTTTTTTCAATGTCCTCTGCGTTGATGACGATCAGGATCTCGGCCTGGGAGGAAAGCTGAAGCAGCATCTGAAGCTTGCTGGACGGGCCGAATCCCGGCAGGACGCGCGAGGCATGGTAGTCGTCAAACAGCTTTCCCCCGAATTCGAGGTAAAGCTTATTGTCAAACATACCAATGCGCTCTTTAATCTTCTCGGACTGCATGCTGAGGTACTTCTGGTTGTCAAATCCTGTTTTCATGGCTGTTCTCCTGTCTGTGTTTGCGCCTGTGGCTCTGTCTGTGCTTCGCCTATGGCTCTGTCTGTGTTTCGCCTGTAGTTCTGTCTGGGTTCCGCCTATGGCTCTGTCTGTGTTTTTGCTTATATTTTTTGATTATATTCCCCGCCTGACCGTCTGTCTGCTTACAGATTCAGCTGGTCGCCCTGCTGGCGCACGAGCAGCTCGTAACGCGCCTTCAGATCGGCGTGCTCCGGAAGCACAAGCCCGGGATCGCGCCTCAGCAGTTCCCCCACCGCCTCATTTGCCTGCGCAAGAACGTCCCCGTCGGAGTAAATATCCGCAAGGGTAAAATCCAACATCCCGCTCTGGCGCACGCCGAACAGATCGCCCGGGCCGCGCAGCTGCATATCCCGGTTTGCAATCTCAAAGCCATCGTTGGACTTACACAGGATGTCAAGGCGCTGACGGATCTGTCTGCCGTCGAGCGTATGCATGAAAATGCAGTAAGACTGGGCAGCTCCTCTCCCGACGCGGCCGCGCAGCTGATGCAGCTGGGCAAGGCCGAAGCGCTCAGAGTTCTCGATCATCATGACGGTTGCGTTCGGCACATTGACGCCGACCTCCACGACGGTCGTTGAGACGAGCACCTGTATCTCATTTGTCAGGAAGCGCTCCATGATCTCATTCTTCTCGGATGGCTTCATCTTCCCGTGCAGATACTCGATTGTGACCTCCGTCGACAGCGCATTTTGCAGCTTCCGCGTGTACTCGACGACGTTCTCCGCCTCCTCGGCCGCCTCGCTCTCCTCCACCATCGGGCAGATCACATACGCCTGATGCCCTTCCGCAACCTGTCCTTGAATAAACTCGTAGGCTTTCCTGCGGAAGCCGGTGTCCACGACACAGTTTTTGATCGGAAGCCGGTTCGCGGGCATCTCGTTGATCACGGAAATATCGAGATCCCCGTAAAGGATCACGGCGAGGGTGCGCGGAATCGGCGTCGCGCTCATGACGATCGTGTGCGGCATTTCTCCCTTCTGGGCCAGCATCTCACGCTGCCTCACCCCAAAACGGTGCTGCTCGTCCGTAATGACAAGGGCAAGATTGCGATATACGGCCTTCTGCTGGATCAGCGCGTGGGTGCCGACGATGATCGACGCCTCGCCGGACTCCATCTTCTCGTAGGCCTCCCGTTTCTGACGTGCGGTCATCGAGCCGGTCAGCAGAACAGTCTCAAAGGGCAGCCCGCTCTGCCGCATCAGCTCGGTGATCGATGCATAGTGCTGGCGCGCGAGCACCTCGGTCGGCACCATCAGCGCTCCCTGATAGCCGCTCTCCGCCGCCATCACAAGAGCCAGGACAGCCACGATCGTCTTGCCGGAGCCGACGTCGCCCTGGATGAGACGCGCCATCACGGCATCTCCCTGCATCTCCTGCCGGATCGTCTGCCAGACCTTCTTCTGGGCGTTGGTCAGCTCGTAAGGCAGGGAATCCAGCAGCTTCGCCGCCATCTGCGACGGATGAATGTGCAGGCTGCTCCTTGCCGTCTCCCGCTTTGTCTTCAGGCTGCGCAGCTGCAGAAGGAAGAAAAAGAATTCGTCAAACACCAGGCGGTGTCTTGCAAGCATGAGGGAATGCTCGTCGTCCGGGAAGTGGATCTGCGCCACAGCGAAATTGTATTCCGCGAGCTGATACTCCTCCCGGATCCCGAGGGGCAGATACTCCCGCAGCAGCCCTTTGGATGAGACGACCTGCCGCACGGCTTTCTGCACCATCTGGCCCGTCAGCCCTTTGACCAGGGAGTAGACCGGGCGCAGCTCGTTGGCCATCTCCGCATATTGATCCACGCGAAAAACAGCCGGCTGCTCAATGAGCAGCCGTTGTCCTTTCTTTTTCACTCTTCCCCGAAATACATAGGGAACCCCGGCGCGGATCGTATTTCTGAGATAAGGCATATTGAACCAGGTCAGCGCGAGCAGATCGCTTCCGTCGCTGCACATCGCGGTCGAGATGGAAAGCCCCCGCACATGGCGCGTGGCGATCCCATCAATCAGCTGCGCCTCGACGGAGGCTATCTCGCCCTCCGCGAGCGCACGGATCGCAACCGGTTTCTCAAAGCGCTCATAGGCGCGCGGATAATGCCCGAGCAGATCGCCCAGATTCTCGATCCCAGCCTTTGCAAATGTCAGTCTTGTCTTTTCGCCGATGCCCTTGAGCACATCGAGAGAAGATTCCAGGTTCATAGCAACCCCTATTCTGCCGAGATAATATAGTAATAGATCGGCTGGCCGCCGTAGTTGAGCTCCACGTCGCACTCCGGATACTTCGCCTCGATCTTGTCCCTGAGCTCGGAGGCCTCGTCCTCCTTGATATCCTCGCCGTAGTAAATACTGATGAGCTCGGTCTCCTCGTCCACCATCAGAGCGACCGTCTCCTCCGCCACCGGCAGAATATCCTTGCCGACCGCAAGGATCGAGTGGTCTCCGACGCCCATGATGTCGCCGGCCTGGATCGTCTTGTCGTCGATGTGCGTATCGCGCACCGCGTAGGTCAGCTGCCCGGTCTTCACGCGGGCGATCTCCTCCTCCATCACCGCCGCGTTCTCCTCCGGAGACTTCTCCGGGACATAGTTGATCACAGCTGTAATGCCCTGCGGCACAGTCTTCGTCGGCACGACGATGATATTTTTGTCCTCGGTGAGATCCCTCGCCTGGTTGGCCGCGAGGATGATATTCTTGTTGTTCGGCAGGATGAAAATATTCTTCGCGTTCACCTGCTCGATCGCGTTGAGCATATCCTCAGTGCTCGGGTTCATCGTCTGTCCGCCCTCAATCAGGTAATCCACGCCGAGATCCCGGAAAATGTCCGCGATGCCCTCGCCGATCGACACGGAGATAAAGCCGGTCTCCTTAAGCTCTGCCGGGGGCAGCTTCTCTGCCGCCGTCTTCTCTTCCGCGCTTCTTTCGGACGCGCTTCCGGCCGCCTGCCGTTCCGCCTCCCGGATCACCTTCTCATGGTGCTCCTCGCGCATATTGTCGATCTTCATGCTGGTCAGGGAACCGTAGGTGAGCGCGCGCTGGATCGCGAGGCCCGGATCGTTCGTGTGCACGTGCACCTTCACGATGCCGTCGTCCGAGACGACCACGATCGAATCGCCGATCGACTCCAGGTACGCCTTGAAATCCAGCTCTGTCTCGTGCGTATACTCTTTCTCCAGCAGAATGATAAACTCTGTACAGTAGCCAAATTTGATGTCGGACTCGACGGGCTCCGCCTGTGTCCCGGCCGCAGACGGCGCAGCTTTGCTTCCTGCCTGGATATCCACCCCATAGTCAGTCTCTTTGCCAAGGAAGGCGTCAAACGCCCCCTTGAACACCTGAACAAGTCCCTGGCCGCCGGAATCGACCACGCCCGCCTCCTTGAGCACCGGAAGCATCTCCGGCGTCCGGGCCAGGACTTCCTCCGCGCGGGTGATGATCTCTGAGATCAGTTCTTCCATCTCAATGTCAGGATTCTCCTCCAGGAGCTCAGCCGCACGATCCGCCGCTCCCTTCGCCACAGTGAGGATCGTTCCTTCCTTCGGCTTCATGACAGCCTTATACGCTGTCTCAACTGCCTTCTGGAACGAAGCCGCGAGCACTGCCGTCGTGATCTCCTGCTCCGAGCGGATCACCTTTGTGAACCCTCTCAGGAGCTGGGAAAGGATGACGCCCGAGTTGCCTCTCGCGCCGCGCAGGGAGCCGGAGGACACTGCCTTCGCCAGCGTATCCAGCGTCAGCTCCTCCAACGCGTTGACTTCGCGCGCCGCAGACATGATCGTGAGCGTCATATTCGTCCCGGTATCGCCGTCCGGCACCGGGAAAACATTCAACTCATTGATCCATTCTTTCTTCGCTTCCAGATTCTTTGCCCCGGCCAGAAACATTCTGGCACACAGAGCCGCGTCTATCGTATGTGTACTCAATGGTCGCTCCTCCTTAATCAATGACTCTCACGCCCTCGACAAACATATTGATCTTCTCGACCTCCATACCTGTGAACTCCTCCACCCGGTATTTCACATTGCCGAAAAGATTGTCCGCAACCGCAGAAATGCTCACGCCGTATGACACGATCACATGGAAATCAATCGTGATCCGGTTGTCCTCGATCTTAATGCTCAGGCCGCGCTCAAGACTGTCGCGGCGAAGCAGACGGACCAGTCCGTCCTTCACATTGACGATCGCCATTCCGACAATCCCGAAGCATTCGACTGCAACACTGCCCGCATAAGTCGCGATCACATTCGGGTCGATCACGATCGCACCCAGCTCATTACTCATACGTCCTTTCATAAGCAGAACCTCCATCTATTCTGAAATTGAACTTGCATACCAGCCATGGCGCCGGCTGCTGATGCCGGCCATGCCGTTACCGATCCTTCCATAAGAACCGAACTTTAAGAACCGAACTTTAAGAACCGGATTTTAAGAACCGGATTTTAAGAACCGGACTTTAAGAACCGGACTTTAAGAACCGGACTTTCATCGATTTTGCATACTTCATGCATATTCTACCAGAAAACGGTTCCGTTGCAAAGACACATTTTTATAATTTTTGGCACAATTTTTGAATTTTCTGCTTGCAAATTAGCGATGCATCTGATAGAATCAATTTGCTGTGAGTTTGTGAGAGAAAACAGACTTAATATTATTCCAAGGAGGTGCGGTCATGGCGAAATGTGCGATTTGTGATAAAGCTGTTCACTTTGGAAACAATGTGAGCCATTCTCATAGAAGAAGTAACAAGATTTGGAAGGCGAATGTCAAACACGTTAAAGTGAAAGTCAACGGTGCAGCCAAGAGAATGTACGTATGTACTTCCTGTCTGAGATCCGGCAAGGTTGAGAGAGCATAATCCTATGAGAAGCAACGAAACCGCTGCATTTGCAGCGGTTTCGTTTTTTAGACTTTTAAACCGCTGCATTTGCAGCGGTTTCGTTGTTTAGACTTTTAAACCGCTGCATTTGCAGTGGTTTCTTTTTTAGACTTTTGTTCACAGAAACAGATTGTAACCAAGCAAAAGGAGAAAAAGGATCAGAAGCATACTGATCAGAATACTTTCGATAAACAGCTCCAGTACCATGCCGGCGGCAATCCAGAACATCGTATATCCCAATAGTCTGCGCATCGGATATCTTTCATCCCTTTTTCCGCTGTCCGCATCCTGCCGACGGGTCAGACGGCGGATCTTTTACTTTATTGTATGCACAAGACAGGGATTTAGAATACCGGCTCATCCTCCGCCGCACTGTGAACCGCCGGTTTAGCTTTCGGAACGTTTCCGGATATTCTAAAATACCGACTCGTCCTCCGCCGCGTCGTGGATCGCCTGCTTGACCTTCGGGTCGTCCTCAGGCTGAGCCTTGCCCGCGCCTCTTCCCGCCGTAAATTTGTTGACAAAATCCGGAACCATGTCAAGGATCTTCGTCACGCTGTCCTGGTTTTTCACATTGACCAGCTTCGTCGTCCCGTTTTGGATCACCAGCACCGCGCTCGGGGAGATCTTCCCTCCCATACCTCCGCCTCCATTGTTCTTGCGATCCTCCTGCTTCGCAGAGGCGCCGACGCCAAACATCACGTCAACCAGCGGCAAGATGATGGTATCTCCTACTGTGATCGCATCGCCGACCACCGTTTTCGTCGTGATAAAGCTGTCCATCCCCTTGAATAAGGACTCCACTGTGCTCTGAAAATTGTCCGCCATATTATGAATCTCCTTTCTTTCTCAGCTTGTTTATCATTCTTCTGAGCTTCTTATCCCGGAATCCCCGCCACAGTACACGGAACACATGGAGCGCGCGGATATGCCCGGAGCAGCCTGCCTTTGTTTCAAATATCGATTCGTTAAACCGCGGCTCCACCGAAAAACGGTCTGCCCGCGCCGGAAGCAGAAGGTAAATGAGTCCTGTGAGCTGTCCCGTCTTCGAGGGGTCGTCCAGCCCGAAGCGCAGATATCCCTGAATCCTGCGCGGCTTGTAGTGGCCGAACAGGAACAGCAGCTGCCCGGCCAGATTGCCGAACACTGCCTGCAGCTCATACTCTTCTGCCAGCTCCAGCAGCTCTCCGGGCTTGTGCAGCAGCCCAAGCCCCTTTCGTGCAAGCGCAGCCGCGCGCCCTCTTAGAGCGGCCAGCTTTTGCCCCAACTGCCTGATTTTCTGGGGTATCTGCCTTATTCTACCATAGATGCGTCCGCATTGAAACCATATTTTTTGCAGGACGCTCCCAAAATTCTTTTTTATATTTTTATCTGTATCTCTTTCTGCATTTTTCCCCGAACTGCTTTCTGTGTTTTCTGCGTTCTTTTCTATATTATTCTCTGTATTGCCCTCTCTGTTGTTTTCTGCGTTTTTCTCCGCATTGTCTTCTCTGGTGTTTTCTGTGTTTTTCTCTGTGCTTTTTTTTGTATTCTCTTCCGATGCCTCTGCAGGCTTCCCCGCAGCAGACTTATCCTCCATCCGCGCACTCTTTTTTTGCGCACTGCTCCCGCCGTTTTTCTTCCTGCGTCCTTTTTTTTTCCGGCGTCCGTTCTTCTTCGCGCTCCCGGCCTGCCCCTCCTCTTCCCGCTGAAACAACGGCAGGCGGATGCCGAACAGCCGGATCTCCAGCCGCTGTCCTTCCGAAGTGCCGGCAGCTGCCGTCACGCTCACCATGTGAAGCAGCCAGCTGCCTCTCAGGGAAAAGCGGCGCCGCCCCGGATG
>CANQWV010000121.1 GCA_947627645.1 uncultured Lachnospiraceae bacterium
AAAAAGGCCGCAGCCCCCAAGCCCAGCGGCGGCATAGACCTGGACGGCCCTGGTAATTGATCTGCGAGTATAGCGTGCTCACCTCGAACTGCGACACCATGTCCACCATGCTGCCCATCTTGCGGTTGCCCAGGATCTCCGCCGAATCCTTGTCAAGCAGCGGGATCTGGTTGAAATTCACCTGCTTGATGTCCTCGGCGAAATCGCCGTTCTCCGGCACGAGCAGGTCGCGGTACTTGCCCGCGTTCACGATCGGCGAGGACAAGATCGAACCCGCCAGATAGATCACAAGCACCAGCAGAAACAGCGTGAGAAAAACCTTCGGCGCGCGCCTTGCGCGGATTTCGCCTCTCAGATCCCGGAAATCCCCGAGCGTCTGAACCTTAATCTTTCTCCCGACGCTGAACACAAGCGCGATCAAGAGCAGCGCAAGCAGCACCATCCACAGTCCGCTCGAATGGATGTTGAGCGCCGGCAGCGTCACATAGTAATAAGCGCCCAGCGCCACAAGAATTACCAGCGCCAGCAAAAGTTTGATCCTTCCACGTTTCATCTGAATACCCCCTTACTCACGTCTCAGCTTTCCATAACAAGTTTCGCATACTCACCGGAAACTTTGTCTGATATTTTACACGCAATTCCGGATAAAAGCAACGAATTCCCAAACTTTCTCACGACATTTTGCTTTCTATGTTCTTATTCTTCCGGAAGCTCCTCAAAATATTTCATTTAAAGCCGGATTACAGGAGGAAAATCTCCATAATCCTTGTCCGAATATCCATTTTATGATAAGATACAAGAAAATTTCAGGAAAATTTGAGAGAATCTCGAAAGGAGTATCTGTCATGCAGAAGTTAAGACGAATTCTCGCCCTGCTCGGCGTTGCGGCGCTGGTCGCCATGTACCTCATCACGCTTGTATTCGCGCTTTCGTCCAATCCGAACGCCGACAATATGCTGATGGCTTCGATCGCGTGCACCGTAATCGTTCCATGTCTGCTCTACGGCATGATCCTCATCACACGCGTGCTGGACAACCGGCATCTTGCCGACAAAGATAAGCCAGGCGAAGGCAATCCCCCTTCCGCCACAGGCAAAAAGAAAGCAAAATAAAAGGATTCAGAAAGGATTCTGAAAAATGATCCGAAACATTATTTTCGACATCGGCGGCGTGCTGGTGGATTATGACTGGAAAACCTATCTCAAAAGCTTTCACTTTCCCGCCGAAAAAGAAGAAACGATCGCGCGGGCGACCTTTCTTGGCAAAGCATGGTCCGAGCTCGACCGTGAAGCGCTCTCCATCGATGAGATCACAGCCATGATGACCGCCGCCGCGCCGCAGTACACAGAGGACATTCTGACCGTCTTTCACGGTCTTCGCCACACCATTCACCGGCGCGATTACGCCTGCGGACTGATCCGCAGCCTCAGGGAGCGCGGCCTCAAGGTCTATTATCTCTCTAACTACTCAAGCCATACGCTTGGTCAGACACGCGAGGCGCTCGACTTCCTGCCGCTCATGGACGGCGGCCTCTTCTCCTACGAGGTGAAGCAGGTCAAACCGGAGCCGGAGATCTTCGCCTCCCTGCTCGCGCGCTACCCTGATATCCTCCCCGGGGAATCCGTATTTTTTGACGATTCCTCTGTCAATATCGAGGCGGCCCGCAGGCTTGGCTTCCATGGGATCGTATTCGGGGAACTGTCACAGGCGATGGCGGAGCTCGCGCCGCTGCTTCACCCTTCCGAGCCCCCTGCAGGATCCGGATTCAAGGCCAGCCTTCCCCTTTGAGCAGTCCGCGGTAACCCCGGATTCCATGTCAGGCGCGGACGGATCCCAAAGTCATTCTCCTCCTTTGAGCAGCCTTATCTTTGCCCAAAGCTTCTCCGCTTCCTCGGGATTCCGCTTGCAGAGCCAGCCCTCCTGCAGGAAAAGGGCATACTTTTCCATAGCCGGAATAAAATTCTTCTCGGCGGCCTTCTGCAGGTAAAGCTTCACATCTCCTGCCGCTTTTGTATTCATCGCATAATTATAGCAGCCCTCAGGAAGACCCTCATTGGCCGCGTCGTAAAACCACTTCACCGCGGGGTAAGCGTCTTCCAGACCGTACTCCTCCAGAACGATTCCCACCATGTTCATCGCATACGCGAGTCCTCGCATAGCGGCCCTCTTATAGAGTTCCAGTTTTTTCCCCGGGTCCTCCTCGCAGAGCGCCTGGTTGCACAGCGCATCCGTCTCTCCGAGAAACGCCGCCTTTTCAAAGTATAGCCTGGCCTTCTGCACGTCTCTCCTGCAGCCGCGCCCCAGGTAATAGTATTCGCCAAGGATCTCATACACTTCGCCGCTGCCCTCTATTTTCTGATACCACTTCCTGGCCCTCGCAAAATCAAGCTCTTCCTCAAAGATCCGGGCCATATCCAGATAGGTTTCTTCTCTTGGATCCATCCTTCGCCTCGCTAAAATATCATTCGAATCATCAATCATGCAAAAACCCGATCGGGGCACGCTTTGACTCCTTTTCTCTGCTGGACTGGGTCTCCAGATCTTCCGCCGTGATCACAAACCGCTTCTCCTCCGCCGGATCCGCCATGAAATTCTCCGCATGCTTCCGGTAGGTATGTTCAAAAATATTTCTCACGGTACGGGCATTGCCGAAATTCTCCTGCTTCTTTTCCTGCGCGATGATCTCACGGAAACGTTCCATGCCGTCCTCTGCTACTGACAATTTGTATTTCTCACACATAGAACGGAAGATATCCGCCAGCTGCTCCTCGGAATAGTCCTCAAAGTATATGGTGATCGGGAACCTGGACTTCAAGCCCTGGTTTCCGGACAGGAACGCGTTCATCTCTTCCGCATATCCGGCCATAATAATGGTAAGGCCATCCCTGTCCTCCTCCATCACCTTCAGGAGCATACTGGTCAGCCATGGGTCTGTCCGGAAAACATAAGCCTCATCGATGAACAGCACCCCGCCGGACGCTCTCCTGCAGTATTTCTTCAATGCCGCCAGAGGGTTTCGCTCGCCAAACAGATCGCCTGCCGAGATATTCACACAATTCGGCAGCTTTGTGACGCCGATGCCAAAGAGCATCTCGCTGAACAGCCTGGCAACCGTGCTTTTCCCCGTCCCGGCATTCCCGAGGAACAGCATATTCTTCGACAGCGGCATATCGATCTCACTTTCCTTGCTGAAGCGGCAGGTCGCGATCGCGCGCTCGATCTCCTGCTTGGCGCTCTCAAGCCCGATCATCGCATCGAGCTCTTTCTTAAGCGTTGTGTAATCGCGCTGGCTTGACTCAAGGATAATGTGCTCTTCCCGGATTACCCGATCCTGGGCGTCCGCCGCGGCCGCCTGCTTCCTCTTTGCCTCTAAAAATACCTTTCTCACGGTACGCGCATTGCCAAAATCACGGGAATATCTGAGCGCATTCAGCTTCAGCCGGACTTTTTCCCTTGCCTCGCGCGTGACCGTATAATTCTCTTTTTCGCACAGATTCAGAAAGATCTGAACCATCTCGTCGTCCGTGAAATCTTCAAACGTAATGATCTTGTACAGCCGCGAGCCCAGGCCTGCATTGCTCTCGTGCAGAAAAAAATCCATCTCCTTCGGGTATCCGGCAAAAATGACCACGAGGCGATCCCGGTTGTCCTCCATCTCCTGGATCAGCACGCCGATGCACTCCTGCCGGAACTGCTCGTTCACGCTGCCTTCGCTTGTGGAGGCAAGCAGATAGGCCTCGTCCACAAACAGAATTCCCCCATATGCCTTCTCGCAGTATGCCTTCGTCTTCCTGGGCGTCTCGCCCACGTAGCGGCCGATCAGTCCCACTGCCGAGACAGTCACCACTTTATTTTTCTGTATCGCCCCCATGGAATAAAGCAGATCAGCCATCATCTGCGCTACCGTCGTCTTCCCTGTCCCGGGATTCCCGACAAACGCCATGTGAAGCGCAGGCGTCACTCCGTCCTCCGTCTCCCTGAGCAGATGCGGGATCTCGAGAAGATCCTCCTTGACGCTCTTAAGTCCGACAAGGCCGCGGAGCATCTCCATGCACTCCTCGCTGGTCTTATTTCTCTTATTATAAAAAGGAATGTGCCACTGGACAAGCTTGTCGCTCTCTCTCGGGTCTCCATAATACTTGGTCAGAATCCGCTCCAGCAGATCGTCGACAAACATCTGCGCGCGCAGATCCGCTTTTGGATATACCACTTCTATGTATTCCTTCAGCTCACGCTCAAACCCGTCAGAGTACGCAATATGCCTCTTACTCAGGCCGGTCAGGACCAGCTTCAGCACTTCCTCTGTCGTAAAATCCTTAATAAAAATGTGATTCCGGAAAATCCTGAAATAGAGGTGGTCTTCCTCCCGGAATCTCTCTCTGAGCACAGTCTCAGACGCGGTGATAACCTTGCACACATTGGGAGTTTTCTCGCAAAGCTTAAGAAACCACTTCCGGAGCGCTTTCTTACTTCTTGTTACATCGCTCCTTCCATTCCGGTCATCGTCTGCAGAATTATCCTCTCCCTGTAGATCGCAGATGGCAAAGACGCGGTATGCGCCATCCTCAAGCTCTGTAAAAAACTCCCCCGCATTTTGAGCGAGCTCATTTTCCGTCACAATCCTGCAGTCAGCCAGAGAATTTTTTTGAAAAATATTGATCGCCTTCATGAGCGTTTCGATAAATGCTCTGGCCCGAACCGTATCCTCGCAGTGAACCATGAAATTATAGGACAAATCCGGCTCTGACATCCCGGCCCTGAGCAAAAAGCGGAAATACATTTCAAGCTGAGTCATAGAATGCTTCTCAAACTGAAATCCGGCGAACAAGGCCATCGCCTTCTCCAGCATCTTCTGCCGTTCCTTTGCGATATCTACATCCGTCTTTGTTATCTCTCTGTAATCGTGCAGTATCATGCTTTAATCCCTTTCCCGCCGTCCGGCCTGCTTCTGCGTCCATCCTCTCGATCCTGCTTCTGTCGTTGTCCCTCGCCTTACTTCTGCAGCTGCACTCTCAGCCTTACTTCGGCCGTTGTCCCTCGGCCTTACTTCGGCGGCTGCATTCTCGGCCTTATTTCGGCGGCTGCATTCTCGGCCTTACTTCGGCGGCTGCATTCTCGGCCTTACTTCGGCGGCTGCATTCTCGGCCTTATTTTGGCCGTTGTCCCTCGCCTTGCTTCTGCGGCTGACCGTCCTGGCCTTGACTCAGCGCCCTCAACCTCCGGATTGACAGCTCATGCCCTTTCTCTGCACCCTTCCGGTACCAGAAAAGTGCCTCCTGCAAATCCTCCCTGACGCAGTTTCCCTCCTCATACATCAGCCCCATGTTATAAAATGCATTTTCGTTTCCCTGTTCGCAGGCTCTGCGCAGGTACATCAGGCCTTTCACACTGCTCGATTCTGTACCGCGGCCGACGATATTCATGACTCCCAGCATATTGGCGGCCTCACTGCTTCCCGCATCCGCCGCCCTTTGATACCAGTAAGCGGCCCTGGCCGGATTCTCACTCACCAGAAGCGCCTTGTCGTACAAATAGCCCAGATAGTAAGCGGCGTCTGCATCCTCCTCATGGTCCAGGAAGAGCTCCATCGCATCCGCATACTCTCCCTGCTGAAGGAGGGCGCGCCCCTGCTCCAGCCATTTTCTGTTCTCTTCCGCATTTTCCCCTGGCATATCCATCCCTCGTCATTCATAAGCTGTCCGGCGTACTTCTGCCTTCCTGTAACCGCCTTCTGCTGTCCGGCGTACTTCTGCCTTCCTGTAACCGCCTTCTGCTGTCCGGCGCACTTCTGCCTTCCTGTAACTGCCTTCTGCGTCCTGCCTTTTGCAGCATGGCTCTGCCGCTTCTCCCCGCTGCTCCTATGCCGCCCGGCACACTCCCGCCTTCCCCTGCATCCTGCGTTCTGCATGATCCTGCCGCTTCCGCCCCGCCAGGCGCTTCCCTGATTTCCGCCTGAAAGCATACGAGGATGTCCCAAAGAGCAGCCCATGCGAAGCCACAGCTGCGCATCCCATCCCTTTGAGACATCCCCATTGTTCTGTTTCCTCATTTAGCGATAAATGATATCCTCTCTGCCCGGGCCGTTCGAGACCATCGTGATCGGGAAGCCGATCTGCTCCTCCACAAACTCGATGTACTTCCGGCAGTTCTCCGGAAGCTCCTCGTATCTGCGGATGCCGCGAATGCCGCACTTCCAGCCCGGCAGCACCTTCAGCGCCGGCTTCGCCCGCTCCAAAAGAGCCGTCGTCGGGAAATCTGTCGTCACTTCGCCGTCGATCTCATAGCCCACGCACACTGGAATCTCGTCGAGATATCCGAGCACGTCAAGCACCGTGAAGGCCACGTCCGTTGTGCCCTGCAGCCGGCAGCCGTACTTGGACGCCACGCAGTCGAACCAGCCCACTCTTCTCGGACGGCCGGTCGTCGCGCCAAACTCGCCGCCGTCGCCGCCGCGTCTGCGGAGCTCATCAGCCGCTTCGCCAAAGAGTTCACTGACAAACGCTCCCGCGCCCACCGCGCTCGAGTACGCCTTGCAGACCGTGATCACCTTCTTGATCTCATACGGCGGAATCCCTGCGCCCACCGCGCCGTACCCGGCCAGCGTCGACGACGAAGTCACCATCGGGTAGATGCCGTGATCCGGATCCTTCAGCGAGCCAAGCTGCCCTTCCAGCAGAATGTTCTTGCCTTCCTTCACCGCCTGGTACAGAAACGCGGAGGTATCGCACACAAACGGCGCGATCATCTCGCGGTAGCCGTGCAGCTCTTCCAGCAGCGCCTCCGGCGTCAGGGCAGGCTTGTGGTAGAGGTGCTCCAGGATCGGGTTCTTGAGCGCGCAGATGCGCTGCACCTTATCCTTCAGTGTATCCTCGTCGAAGAGCTCGTTCACCTGAAAACCGATCTTCGCGAATTTGTCCGAATAGAACGGCGCAATGCCGGACTTTGTCGAGCCGAAGGACTTGCCTCCAAGCCGCTCCTCCTCGTACTGGTCGAGCAAAATATGGTAGGACATCACGATCTGCGCGCGGTCGGACACAAGGATCTTCGGCATCGGGACGCCGCGGTCCACAATACTCTTCACCTCATTGCACAGCGTCGGGATGTTGAGCGCCACGCCGTTACCGATCACACTTGTCGTATGTCCGTAAAACACGCCCGACGGGAGTGTGTGCAGCGCAAATTTTCCGTAATTGTTCACGATCGTGTGGCCTGCGTTCGCACCGCCCTGAAAGCGCACGATAATATCCGCCTTCTCCGCCAGCATATCCGTGATCTTGCCCTTTCCCTCGTCGCCCCAGTTTGCTCCTACTACCGCCTGTACCATATCTAAATCCTCCCGATATTCGTGTTTAGCAACGAGCCATGCAAAGTGACGGATGACAAAGCGGCTGCTTGCAGACGGCTTTGTCAGTCGGCAACTTTATAGGGCGACTGCCCGCGAACGAGAAAAGCCGGAGGCTTTTCGAGTGTGCAGGGCTCGTTGCTGTTTGTAAACTATACATTGATCTCTGCTTTTACCCCGAGCAGCTCCTGATTCTGCGCGAGCAGCGGCTGCACCACTGTCTCCACGAAGCGCTCCACCTGCTCCTTCGAGCGGCCGACGTAGCGCGACGGCTCCATCGACTTCTTCAGATCCTCGAGAGACATACCAAACGACGAATCCGCGGCAATCAGCTCCAGAAGATTGTTTTCCCTGCCCTCTTCCTTTACATTGCGGCCCGCCTCCATCGAGAGCGTGCGGATCTTCTCGTGCAGCTCCTGACGGTCTCCGCCCGCCTTCACCGCGTCCATCATGATATTCTCGGTCGCCATGAACGGAAGCTCCGCCATCAGCTGGCGCTCGATCACCTTCGGATAGACCTTCAGGCCGTCCGTCACATTCAGGCAGAGATCCAGGATCCCGTCCACCGCGAGGAAGCCCTCCGGCACGGAGAGCCGCTTGTTCGCGGAATCGTCGAGCGTGCGCTCGAACCACTGGCAGGACGAGGTGATCGCCGGATTTAAGGCGTCGCAGATCACGTAGCGCGTGAAG
>CANQWV010000122.1 GCA_947627645.1 uncultured Lachnospiraceae bacterium
CATCCGCTCCAAAACCTGCTTCTGCCGCTGAACCGCGAGATCCGGATTCTTCGTCGGCGCGTAGACCGACGGAGCGTCCTGCCCGAAGTAACCGAGCAGATTATCGTAGCGCCCGCCCTTGATGACCGCGTCGCCGATCCCATAGGTGTAACCGCGGAAAATAATGCCGGTATAATACATATAACGGCTCAGCATACCGAGGTCGAAGGACACGTAGTTTTCATCTCCCAGACCGCACGCAGACGGTCAACCGCCGCGAGTGCCTGCGGATTATCGGTCAGACTTTCCGCGCGAGCGAGCATTTCCTCCGTGCCAAACAGCCCGGTGAGCGCACGAAACGCCTCCGCGAGAGTCTCGCTGACCGTCTGGTCCGAGACCAGCTTGTCCACGCCGAACGTATTCTTGCTGGTAATCAGCTCCTTGAGCTCCGCGACAATCTGCGCGTCGAAACCTGCCTCCTGCGCAAGCGCGTGGAAAAACCCCGCATGGCCGATCGTGATCTGAAATTCCTTCAGCCCGGAGGCGAGCATCATCTGCACCGCGAGCGCGACGATCTCCGCGTCCGCGTCCACGCTGTCCTCGCCCATCAGCTCGCCGCCGATCTGGGTCGTCTCCTTCAGGCGTCCCTGATAGCTTGAGTTGTTGACAAACGCCTGCCCGAGATAGGTCAGGCGCACCGGCATATTGTGATTCAGGAAATACTTTGACGCGGCCCGCGCGACAGGCGGCGTAAAATCCGGGCGCAGCACCAGCGTGTTGCCCTCCCGGTCGAAAAACTTGTAGAGCTCGGCTGACGGAATCGTCCCGATCTCCTTGCTGAACACGTCGAAAAACTCAAACGTCGGCGTCTCGATATCGCGGTATCCATAGGACTTTATGACCGCGTGGAGCCTGTCCTGCAGGGAAAGCTTCTGCTCGCATTCCCTGCTGTATATGTCCCGCACGCCCTCCGGCGTGTGCAAAATCCTCTGCATAGATTTCTCTCCCCTGACAGATTTTGTTACGGGTATATCTTAATATCAACAGGCGCGGCTGTCAAATCTTTCTTTTCTCTCACTCCCGCGCATCGAGATCCATCTGCAGCGCGTCCAGATATGGGACAAGAAAGCCGTGATGCGGCTCGATGTAGTAGTCCTGGTCGAGTTCCTCGTAGCGGAAGCTCTTGCGGCCGCCCTCCTTTGCGCGGTTCCAGAAGCGCATCATATCGCGGTACGGCAGATAAAAGAGCTCGTTGCGCACCGTGTAGAACAGAATCAGGAAGGAAACGCCGCCCTGCTTCTCAAACTGCGTCATAAATTCTACCTGGTGCGCGTGGATGTTCTGCAGCGCAAAGGTGTCCGAGGTGCACTCCTTCGCGTCGAAGCAGACCGGAATTCCCTGCACCGCCCCGATGTAGTCAACCGTACTCTTCTGATCGAAATAGGCCAGCGTGATGTGACGGCTGTCCTTATCGATCTGAAGCGGCGTGATCGGCGTCGGGATCTTCTGGATCAGCGCAAGCCCCTTCTCCAGATACAATTCGTTTGTCCGGTTGATCAGTTCTTCCAGCGTGGAGCCACGAAGTCCGCGCGTCTTCCAAGTCGCCATAGCTCTCCCCTCATTTTCAGCCTGCCAGCTCTGTTTTCCCTTATTATGCCTTTCCTGCCTGTTTTCGTCAAGCCGGAAAGAAGACGCTTTTTGTTGTAAAATCCGGACAGCTATACTATAATGTCGATGTATGTTTATAAGTTGAAAGGTGAATCTGCTATGCGAAAGAATCGCTCTGAATATCGGACACAGTATGTAATCGGCCTTGTCTTTATCATAATCACAGTCTTTGTGTTCCTGAATATCCTCCTGGGACTTGCCAGAACCGACAAGGCGGATTTTTATCTGCGGGACGTTTCCTACCAGAGCTTTGGCTGGGAATATGAAATCCTCTCGGACGGGAACGTGACAGCCGAGACGCCGGAATTCGGCGAGTATGACGCGATATCCTTTCCTGAGAAATCCATACAGGCCGTGAGCATCTCGCGCGTCATGACGGAGGACATTCCGCGCTCGCCCGAGATTGAGATGCTATATTACAGCTATCAGATGATTGAGATTTTTCTGGACGACCTTCTGCTCTTCTCCGAGCTTCCGGGTGGAGAGCGAAACGAGGATGGCTTTCTGCTTCTTGACGAAACAAACCCGGAGATCCGGAGGGAATCCATGTTGAAGCACGCGTATTACCCGTATGGCAATACGGTGCGCGTCTCCCTTCCGGACGACTATCGGGGGAAAACTCTGAGGATCATTACCTACTTTTTCGGGGAAGTCCCGAATTATGAGCCTGTCTACCCGACGCTTGGCAGCTATGAGTCCAGATACGCCCCGTACCTGGCGGATCTCGTGATACCGATCGCGGCCCTGATCCTCTACGCCGTCTGCTTTTTGCTCCTGATCGTGGTGTTCGTGCTGGACATTCCGAACGGCAGGAAGGATCTCCGCATCCTTCTTCTTGCCCTGTACTTTCTATTTTTGTTTATCTACACACTGAAAGGACCGACCGTCAGCGTCGTCGCGGAGGCAGACGACCATGCGCTGATTCAGATCCTCGGAGAATATTATATTCTTCCTCTGTGTCTCTACCTCGCACTGCTTTTTGGCGGCTGGAAGCGCTGGCTGCTCCTGGGCGGCACAGCTGTCTGGAGCGTGTACATCGCCTTTCAGCTGAGGACGACCGCGGAGAGTGGTTATTTCGCCGCAGATTCCCTGGGCCAGGGCTCTTTTTTGCTGACGCTGTTGTTTCTGATGGTCTTTTTCCTCGACTTCATCGTCCGCAGACGAAAGCAGATCGACCGAAAGCGCGCGCTCATGTATACAGTTTTGACGATGACCGTCTTTGCGCTATGCGTTTTCTCGGAGGCAAACCGCGCATACGAAGGCGATATACTCGAATGTCTTGAGGTCGTCTTTTCTCTGACGTTTGATGGATATTTTATCTCACTGATGTCGCTCATACAGAATACCTGCGCGGCGATGGCGATCATTGTCCTCGTGGTGGAATTTCTGCGGAGAAGTACAGAGACCCGGACCATGGTCACCGTGCTGGAGGAGCGCGGTCGTGCCACGCGGGAGGAATATCACCGAATGCTGGACGCGGAGAACGAGACCCATTCCCTGCGGCACGAAATGTCGCATCACATGACAGCTCTCCTTGGTTTTATCCGCGAAGGAGAAAACGAACGCGCGGACGAATACATCACGTCCGTCGTGAAAGAGCTGAACGGCCTGCCCGTGTTCCGCTACAGCCAGAACACGATCGTGAACGTGATCGCCGGATTCTATCTGGACCGTGCAGCGAAAGAGGGAATCCAGATCAGGCACAAGCTTTCCGTGCCGGAAAAGCTGGGAATCCCCGACGAAGACCTCAGCGTCTTTCTCTCCAATATGCTCCAAAATGCGCTGGAGGCCTGCGAGCGCATGGAGCCGGAATCCGAACGGTACATCCATATCAATATGAACGTGCACGGAAATTACCTTGCGATCGGCTGCACGAACAGTAGGTCCCCGGAAACGGAAAATGCCTCCGGCGCCGAACAGCAGCGCCGGAGACCCGGAAAGCACTGGCATGGCTACGGGTTAAAAGCCATGTCGAACATCGCCGAAAAATACGGAGGCCTTCTCAATATAGAAAAGACCTCCGCAGAGTTCTCGGTTAAGACCATCCTGAACATGAAATGCAATCCTCCCAGTCAGAGCTGAGGCAGTCATTGTCCCTCATCCAGATAATCCTGTATATCCGTAAGGAGCTTTCGGTAATCCCGGATCAGCTCTTCATGGTGCGTCTTCACAAATTCATGGTCGCCCTCCCGCGTCGCCGTCTCAAGCGCGAACGCCTGGTCTCCAAGCGCGCTGGCGCCGATCGTGCGGGAAGCGCTCTTTAGGGCGTGCACCTTGACCAGGTAATTGTCCCAGTCTTCGGCGTTCCTATAGCCGTCCAGCTCATCCGCCGTGCTGTCAGCCACATACTCCTCCAGCATCTCACGGTAAAATTCCTGGTCGTCCGCACAGTAGGTAAGGCCAACGGTGAAATCGACTCCAGGAATTGGGCTGTCTGCAGGCGCTTCTGTCCCACCGGCTTCCCCGTCGCTCCCTGCGCCATCCCTCCGAGGCAAGGCCGAATCCGCCAGCTGCTCCTGCCCGAACAGTTTCTCTTCTCCCGGAGACTCTCTCATGTGTCCAACTGTCTGACCTTGCGCGGACGAATTCACCTCTCGCTGCAATTTTACCGTCTGCCCGGTTGTCTGACCCTGCGCGAACGGATCCGCCGCTCCCTGCAGTTCTGCCGTTTGTTCCGTCGTTTGCCCCTGCGCCGGTGGATTCGCCTTCCTCTCCGCTTCTGTCGTCCCTGCCGCTTTCCGAAGCTCGCGATAGCTGACCAGCTCGGACGGCAGATGCTTCCCGAGCATTTCCTCCAGTTGCTTGACCGCGATCGGCTTCGAGATGTAATCGGTAAAGCCCTGTCTCAGATATTCCTCGCGCGCGCCCATGATCTCGTTCGCCGTCATCATGATCACAGCCGTGCCCTCCGGCAGCAGGCCGTCGCCGCGAAGTCTCGCAAACGTCTCGATTCCATCCATCTGCGGCATCATATGATCCAGGAAAATAATATGATAATTTGCATTTTTTACCTTTTCGATGCACTCCATACCGCTGTCTGCGGTATCGACCTGCACGCCGTTTCGCTTCAGCAGATTGCGCGTCACACGCAGATTGACCGCGTTGTCGTCCACGATAAGGATGCGCGCATCCGGCGCGTAGACGTACTCCTGCTTCGTCTCACGTCCGATCAGCTTCTGGAAACTCTGGCGGTAATCGCCGATCTCCCTGGCGGACATCACCTGCTGCACCAGTTCAAAGGAGAAGACGGAGCCCTCCCCGTACACACTCTCGACCTTCAGCTCGCTTCCCATCATGTGCAGGAGATTCTGCACGATCGGAATGCCCAGCCCCGTCCCTTCGATGTTGCGGTTTTTCTCCTGATCCAGGCGCTGGAACATACCGAACAGCCGCTCCATGTCCTCCTCGCGGATGCCAATGCCGGTGTCCTTCACCTCCACGTAAAGCGTA
The DNA here is from genome assembly GCA_947627645.1 of uncultured Lachnospiraceae bacterium. Lineage (GTDB taxonomy): Bacteria > Bacillota > Clostridia > Lachnospirales > Lachnospiraceae > Choladousia. The sequence continues at coordinate 5,098 of CANQWV010000122.1, forward strand.
AGATCGTCCCCGTCCCGCTGTCTGCCCTCAAGCTTCAGCGTGACGCTGCCCTCTTTCGTGTATTTGACTGCGTTCGTCAGCAGATTCGTGATAATCTGGCGCACGCGGACATCGTCCCCATACAGCTCCTCCGGCAGCGTCGGGTCGATCTCCAGCTTCAGCTCAAGCCCTTTGGCCTGCGCCCTGTCCGAAACCAGATTCACAAGATTCAGGATCATCGAGCTCGTCTCGTAGATGACAGGCTGAATCTCCATTCTGCCGCTCTCGATCTTCGTGAAGTCAAGGATACCGTTGATCAGCGAGAGCAGCGTCGCTCCAGCGCTCCGGATCTGCGTCGCGTACTCCTGAATGTTCGCGTCATTGTTCTCGCGCAGGATCATCTCGTTCATGCCGAGCACCGCGTTGATCGGCGTGCGGATCTCATGGCTCATCTGCGCGAGGAAAAGCGACTTCGCCTGGTCCGCCGCCCGCGCCGCGTCCGCCGCCTCCTGCAGCTGCACGTCTGTCTCATGCTGCCAGCGCACCATGTTATTCATCAGCAGGACGACCGCCCCGATGCAGACGCCGAACAGAACCAGGAACAGCGCGGCGTACTTCGCCACATCCCCGTAGATCATCCAGAAATCGTTGACCACGATAACCTTAAAATTCGAAAGGCTCTCCTCCATGGAGCTGCAGGCCTTCAGCTTTCCGTCGTAATCGCGCAGGATCACGATCCTGGAGGAATTGTAAATCTTTTCGTACACAAGCTCATGGATGTTCGGCGTGCCCTCCCCCGTGTACTGGTACTCCGGGTTCGGATGGTTGATGATCCTGCCGTCCTTGTCGACGAGAAACGCATACCCGGTTCCGGAATATCCGTCGCCCAGGATCTCCATCAGGACATCCAGATAAAAGTCGATGGCAAACACGCCCAGAAATTCGCCGCTGTCCGTCTCCACTCTCTTGGAAAAGGTGATACAGTATTTCCCGGTGCGTGCGTCGTAATAGGGCTCCGTGATGCTGAAATCCTCCGTCTCCATCGCGCCGATATACCAGGGGCGCTCCTCCTCCACGTAGTCTTCCTCCGGCACCCAGCCGTTGTTCATCACCATCGGATGGCCGTGTGGGAAATCCGGGTTCGCAATGTACGTCGCGGAAATTCCCTGATAATGCTTCGTGATCTGGTCCAGGAATCCAACCATGCCCTCATAGTCCGAGAGCATCTCCGGCCGCGCCGCCACCGTGTAGGAAAACAGATCCAGGATACTCTTCTGCTCCAGAATCCACGCGCTCACCTCGTAATTGTAACCGCGCGCTTCCTCCTCCAGCTTCGAACGCCCCCAGCGGGAGGTCATCGTCGTCGTGATCGTGATTGTCAGAAGCATGGTCAGCGTGAGCGTCGCGATGATCGAGGTTTCAAACCAGTGCCGTTCCTTTGCGGTGAGAATCTTCCGCTTCCGGTTCTTTTTCTCCGCCTGTCTCGGCGGCTGTTTCGCGTCCGCCGGCTTTTCAAACGGCGCGCGGAAGGCCTCCGGCACAGAAGCCAAAAATTCTTCTTTCTCCTCCAGCGTCTGCTCCGCACGTATGCGCTGCCGGCAGGCGTACAGGTAGAGCGCCAGGAAGACCACCACCATGAGTACCATGAGGATGAGATTGCGGAAGAACTGGATATAGCTGTCCCGGTAGAGCTGTCGGTTGTTGACACGCAGCATCAGATACCAGCCGTTCTCCGTTCGGTTACAGAACACCGTGTCCTTCCCCTCGCTGGACACCATGCTGAACGACGCGTCAGAGCCGCCGCTCGTCAGCGCCTTCGTGAACACGCTCTGGTATTCCGGGAGCCTGGAAGAAAGCTTTTCCCCGAGCAGGGAGGTGTCCTGGTAACCGACGATCGTCCCGTCCTTGTCCGCGATCAGCGCGTCTCCCGATCCGTCCTCGCTCATCGCCTCCACGGAAGCCTGAATATCCGCGACACTGTAGTCTACACCGATGATCGTCCGTCCGTCTTCAAGGATCTGGGCGACCGTAAAACACATATTCTCGGTGAAGGCGTCGTCATAAACCTGCGAGATGTACACCTCTTTGCGGTTTAACGCCATCAGTCCTTTGTACCAGTTCCGGTCCTGGAGCACGTAGCCCTCCGGAACCTCCATATCGGAAATATAGACCTGGTTCCCGACCGCGCAAAAGACATTCATACAGCTCCCGCCCGACAGCTCCGCCTCAAGCGCTTTCTGCTCACTCAAAAATTCGCGGATCTGCTCCGGCTGCGCGTCATTCTCCAGCAGCTCGTCCAGATTCGCACCCACGCGGACGACCGCATTCTCTGCCCGCGTCAGCGTCTGCTGCAGATTCGTCACGATGTTCTCCATCCGCATACTGCCGATCTCCTCAGACTGCCGGGCAGCGAGACCGTACATCACGCGCATATTTACGAACATGATGACCGCGAGCACCACGGCGGCAACCGCGATCAGTATGTAGTATTTTCTCAAGCTATGTCTCCCGGAGGATGCGGATCTTTTCCTTTCCATCTTCATCTCCATTCACCGCCGCTTCCATGTCGGCGTCTAGGCATTTACCACCATGGTCTGTATGTCGTACGACAGGGTAACGCTGGATCCTGCGTAGATCTTGTAGAACTGGTTCACCACCCGGTCCGCGACCATCCTTCCGTTCTCAATGTTCGTGTCGACCAGGATCACGATGTACTGCAGGCTGCTGTAGCGGCTTCCCACATCTACCATGCGCAGGGAGTACGCAGCCGCCACCTCCAGCGTCGACATCGCCTCCTCGCACGCGGTATTGTCCAGATAGTCCTGGTTCTCGCTCCCGAGCGTGTACAGGATCGTCTGAACCATCTGCCCTTTGCGCTTGACACA
>CANQWV010000123.1 GCA_947627645.1 uncultured Lachnospiraceae bacterium
TGCGACCGCACGGAGATCGGGCACAAGGCGGCGCTCCACGCGGGCAAGGTACTCGCGGCCGGGGCGATCGATCTGTTCGAGCGGCCGGAGATTCTGAAGGAAGCCCGCGCTGAGTTTGAAAAGCGCACCGCGGCTGGCTACACCTGCCCGGTTCCGGCGGATGCGGTTCCGACAATTCCGGACTGAGCGACAATTCCATACCATTCATGCCGCACAGGAGAAAATACAACCTGAGGAATCCCGCTCTTACAGGAAAAAGGACGGCGAAACGGCAAAGAGATCTCCGGAAAGAACTTGCAGGATGTTCCTCCGGAGATTTTTGTTTAAAAATATCCACTCAGTTTATTTTTTTAGAATACAATTTTCACCCGGCGATGATTATAATAAATAAAATAGGCGGTTTGTCGGTAAAGGGGAAAGGGGAACGGTTGTGAAGAGAATACTCGCAAAGTATAACAGCTGGAAATTGGGACGCAAGCTCCTGGTGGTGTTTGCGCTTGTCTCGATCATTCCGATCCTGTTTGTCCAGATCGTGGCCTTTCAGGTAAACCGCAATCAGATGACGGAGAAAATCGACGAGCTGATGGTGAACAGCCTTACCCAGATCGCGGAGCGTGTAAATCTGAACCTGCAGATCTATATGAATCAGGTGTACCAGATTTACCGGGACGAGCAGGTGATCGAGAATCTGCGCAGGCTTGAGGACGACAAGGACAGCAGAAAGGCGGTTGCCTACAATCAGATTGTCAGCCGGCTGAAGCAGTACAGCAGCAATGAGACAGGGGTGCGCTGCCTGAGTATTGTCTGCCCGGATGGAACTTCTGTGGTTTATGATTTCTATGCGGATTCTTCCCTGAATACAATCTGGCAGGACTACCACGATCTGAGACAGACACCGCCATATCTGGAAACGCTCGACGCGCCCGGTATGGTGGTCACCGATACGATGCGCTATGAAGGGGAGAACCGGGGACGGTTTTTTCACATTTCCAAGAGGATGTTTGACTTTGACCACCTTGAGCAGGGGAGCATCGCGACGATCACGATGACGATCGACGCGGGCGTGCTGGGCGGTATCTGCGGGAATCACGGGCTGGATGAACAGAGCATTAATTTTATCATGAATGATGAGCGGAGGGTCATCGCCTATCCGGATCCGGACTTCGCCGGGATTACGATGAACCCGGATCTGGACATTGAGGATTTTGTGCGGGTTTCCGGTTATCTTCGCAACAGGAATATCAATATCAACCGGTATGAGGATACGGTGACCGGCTGGATTTTCTGTAATGCTTACGACAGGGATTATATGTTGAAGGATGTGTCGCGGACCCAGCAGATTCTTGTGACGATCACGGTGTTTGCCATTATGTTCGCGTCCGCGTTGATTATATACACGGTACGCACAATGGACGCGTCCGTAAGGTCCGTCGTATCCGGTATGCGGCAGGTGCAGCAGGGCAATCTGGATGTCGTGGTGCCGGTGCGCTCCTTCGATGAGATCGGTACGATCGCGGACAATTTCAACGATATGACCGTTAAGGTGAAACAACTGATCAAGGAGGTCGGGGACGCCAAGGAGCGGCAGAAGAACGCGGAAATTCAGGCTCTGGAGGCTCAGATCAACCCACATTTTCTGTACAATACGCTCGACTCCATCAACTGGATGGCGATCGAGAAGGGCGAGTACGAGATCAGTGAGATGATCCGAAATCTTGGCGTTATTTTGCGTTACAGTGTGAATAAGAGCAACCAGATGACGACGATACGCGAGATTGCCGACTGGCTGAAGAAGTATGTCAGCCTGCAGAAGATGCGTTTCAATGACGCGTTTTCCTGCGAAATCAATGTGGATGAACGGGTATACAATGTAAAGGTACACAAGCTGCTCTTACAGCCGTTTGTGGAAAACGCGATCCTGCATGGGTTCAGGGAGATGGAGAGCGGGGGACTGCTTCGGGTCGACATTTCTCTTACGGAGGATGAAAAGGGGATCGCCATCATTATAGAGGACAACGGAAAGGGAATGGAGCAGGAGAAACTGGCAGACTACAACGACAGGGAGCGGGCGATCAAAGACGACGGCCGCGGGATTGGACTCCACAATGCATTCTCGCGTATGCATATGTACTACGGCGACGAGGCATCCTGGAATGTGAGCAGCATTCCCGAGCTGGGTACCGTGATCACGCTTCGTCTGCCATTGCCGAAGGAGGGTGAGCGATGAGGATACTGATTGTAGAGGATGAGGTGAAGATCAGGACGGGAATGTCGCGGCTCATATCGGAGCATACGGAGCATACAGTCGTCGGCGAAGCCAGAAACGGAAAGGAAGGGCTGGAGCTGATCCGCAGCCTGCGCCCGGAGCTTGTCATCTCGGATATCCGTATGCCCGTGATGGGAGGCCTTGAGATGCTCGAGGAGGTAAAGCGGCTCGGCATCCGCTGTCATTTCATTGTCCTGAGCGGCTACTCGGAATTCGAATACGCACAGAAGGCTCTGCGGTACGGTGTGGACGATTACCTTTTAAAACCGCTGGCCCCGGAAGACGTCACTTCGCTGCTCGACAAGATTCAGGCAAAGATAGACGAGGAGACACAGATCACCGCGCAGAGCACGGAAGGGCTGCTGCGTGAGCTGATCCTTGGGATCCGGACAGGAACCCAGCGCGACTATGAGGTGTTGCGGAAGGAAGCCTCACTCTCTGAGACAGAACCGCTCTTTCTGGCGGCCGGCTGTCTGGCGGATGTCGATACCTCATATTTTGAGGCATTGGAGGAGCGGCTGGAGCGGATAAGAGAATTGTATCCGGAATACATTTTTCTTTTTACGGTGCTTGAAAATACCCGGGAGGTATTCTGCCTGATTCAGGGAGAAATGACGGAGGAAGAATTGTGCGCGCTGCTGCAGCGAAGACTGTATCGTGGATTATCCTCGGAGGATATGCCGGTGTGGACGCTTCAGAGCCTCGACAGCCTGCAAAGGCTCGGGGAGGCAGGAGAAGAACTGCGCGGCCGTTACCTTTATGGCATGGTTTTCGGCTATCACGTTGTGATCACCGGGAAGATGGTGCAGTCGTTTGAGGAGAAGCCATATCAGTATCCGACGCAGCTGGAAAGCCGGATGCGCGTGTCGGTCTGCCAGGGGCCGGAGCAGAGCCTGAAAAAGGATGCGGAGGCATTTATGGATTATGTGCGGCATATGGGCTGCAATCCGAGATATTTCCAAAAGGCTTACACAAAGCTGCTTGCCTGCATCGAGAATGTGTGCGGGGAGGTAAATCCGGAGGCTGCCCGGCAGATACAGAGCCGCGACCTGGCAAAGACCGTTTCGGATGCGGTAACGATCGGTGCGCTCGAGAGAAGCCTGCAAAAGGCGGTTGAGATTGTTCTGGCCACAAGGGACAGGCGGGAGGACATTCGGAATTACACGATTCGCCGTGCGATCAATTTCATCCGGGAGCATTACATGGAAAACATCTCGCTGGAGCTGCTGGCAGACCATCTGGAGATCACGCCGGAGTACCTGAGCATATTGTTCAATAAAGAGATGGGGCTGAATTTTACGACGTTCCTGAAGCAGTTTCGCATCAGTCACGCGAAGCGGCTGTTGAAAGGAACCGATAAGAAAATATATGAGATAGCGAATGAGGTCGGATACAACGATCCGAAATATTTCAACAGGGTTTTCAAGGAAGAAGTGGGTGTATCGCCGGGAGATTATCGGCAGGTAAGGTAAAGGCAGCGCAGGAGAACGACATCGGGCAAAAAGGGGGATGCGGACGCATCACCGTGCCGGTTCCGCCGGATTGTCAGGCAAAGCAGAGCCGGGCGACACCCGGGTACGGAGGAAATTGAAATGAAGAAAGCAGGAATTGTGCTGCTCCTTTTGAGCTCGGTGATTCTTGGCGCGTGTGCAAGGAGAGAATCCGGAGAATATCCGACAGAGCGCGAGCAGGCCGAAAAAATCGTAATCTGGGCGTACTATGAGACGCAGGCACAGAGAGACGGGCTTGACACGTTGATCCGTGATTTCAATCAGTCGCAGAATGAATACCTGGCCTCCTGGGAGTACGTCCCGATGACCGGCTTTAACAAAGGGCTTTCCTCGGCTTACACCGAGAATGAGCTTCCGGATATGGCGATTCTGGACAATCCGGATATGCCTGCGCTCATTCAGCTCGGTCTGTTCGAGGACATCACCGGGCAGGCGGAAGAATGGAAACTGACCGAAGAGTATTATGGGTCGATCGTAGATACCTTGACCTATGAGGGACGATATTATGGAATCCCGTTCAACTGCAACAGCACGGCTCTTATTTACAACAGAGACCTCCTGGAGGAGAAGGGGCTGGAGCCGCCATCCTCCTGGGAGGAGCTGCGCGAGACAGCCCGCATACTTACCAAAGCGGACAGAAGCGGATTCGAAATGTGCGGGATTGCGGGCGAACAGGGGGCGTTCCAGATTCTTCCATGGATTCTGGCGGCAGGCGAGGATCCGCAGGCACTCGGCGGCGAAGCGACGAAAGAGGCGTATGATTTTCTGCAATCGCTGCTCGAAGACGGAAGTATGTCCGGAAACTGCATTAATCTGACGCAGACAGACCTCTCGCTCGAATTTGTTGAGGGGCGCGCAGCCATGATTCAGAATGGGCCCTGGGCATTTCCGGCGCTCGACGAGGCCGGTATTAACTACGGGATCATCCCTATTCCGGGGAAAGAGCCGGCGAACGCGGTAGTCGGCGGAGAAAACATCGGTATACTGAAGGGAAAAAATCTGGAAGGGTCGCTCGCATTCCTGCATTTCTGCATGGAGGGAGACGCCCTGACAGATTTCTGCCGGGAGGCCAGCGTCCTTCCAGCGAAGGTCTCGGCGGCGCAGGAAAGCGCCGCGGAAAACGAAAAGCTGGAGGTCTTTGAACAGCAGATGCGCACGGCGATCACGAGAACCTCGATTCCGCAGTGGGCCTCCGTATCGCAGAAGCTGACGGACGGTCTGTACCGGCTTGTAGCCCGCGAATCGACGCCGGAGCAGATCGCGGCAGCGATTCGGAAAAATTGATTTAAATATGTCCACCTTTCTTAAATTATTAGAATTACGCGCGGAAATGTCCTCCTTTATAATAAGATCAGCATCAGGAACTGAAAACTTATTATCAAAGGAGGATTTTCTATGAACATCAAAAAAGTGTTGTCAGCGGGGCTCGTCGCGGCTGCAATGTGTGCAATGACAGTCGGTTCGGCATCGGCGGCAGAAAAGAAGGAAGTTGTCATCTGGGATTATTTTGAGACAGATGCCCAGAAAGCAATGATGGAGAGCCTGATCGAAGGGTTCAATGCCTCTCAGGAGGAGTTCACCGCCTCTCATGTGTACGTACCGTTCGCGGACTATGAGAAGCAGCTTACACTTGGTATCGCTTCCGGCGAGGTGCCGGATATCGTAATCCTTGACGGCTGCGATATGGCTTCGTTCATCCAGCTCGGCCTTTTCGGCGACGTCTCCGACGCGGAGATCAACTGGGACGAGTATATTGCGGGTCCGCTTGAGTCCACGATGATGGACGGAAAGCACTACGGCATTCCGTTTGCGACGAACTGCACGGCTTTGTACTACAACAAGGATATGTTTGACGCGGCAGGCATCGCGTATCCGGACGAGAACACGACCTGGGACGACTTCCGTGAGATGGCGAAGGCTCTGACCAAAGACGGCGTATATGGTTTCGGCAATGCGGCGACCAACACCGATGAAGGCACGTTCCAGTGCCTGCAGTGGATCTACACGGCGGGCGGCTCCTACCTTGACATTGAGGGCGGCGTGGACGCCTACAAGCTGATGCAGGAGATGATCGAGGAAGGCTCCTGGACGAAGGAGTGCGTGAACTGGACGCAGTCTGACGTGAACAACAACTTCATGGCGGGCAATATTGCAATGCAGCAGAACGGTCCGTGGCAGATTCCGGGCATCGAGGCAAACGCTCCGGATCTCAATTACGGCGTAACCGTGCTTCCGAAGAAGGACGCGGAGTCCGGTCAGGCGACCTCCATCCTCGGCGGCGAGAACATGGGCGTGGTGAACAAGGACGATATGTCCGGCGCGAAGGCGTTCCTTCAGTACTATGATCAGACGGACGTCATGGTAGAGGCGATGAAGCAGTACGGCTCCTATCCTCCGAAGACTGAGGCTGCGAAGGATTCCTACTGGACCGATGACCCGATCCAGAAAGCTTTCCTGACCCAGATTGAGACCTCCATCCCGAGAGGACCGAGCGCATCCTGGCCGTCCTACTCCGCAGCGATCCAGACGGGCTTCCAGGAGGTTATGACCTCCGCGAAGACGCCGGAGCAGGCAGCAGCGGATACGCAGGCAGCGGTGGAAGCGGTAGAGTAAGCAAGGCATGAAACATATGCGCGGACGAAGTCATGCGACGCAGGCCGGTGCGTTCGCGGCCGGAGCGGTGAAAGCATGAACTGAACGTGCAAAAAGCATGAGGGTGCTCCAAAAGGCAACGAGGGGAGCACCCTTTTCTATAGAGGGAGGCGGAACATGAAAAGGCGGAGAAAACTGAACGGCGGGGCAAAGATGGGCTTCCTTTTTGCGCTGCCGGCAGCAATCTATATGCTGGTATTCATCGGCTATCCGATGATCCAGAACCTGATTTTGAGTCTGAAAAACGTGGACGTATACACGTTTGCGCAGCCTGCAAATCAGAAATTTGTGGGCTTTCAGAACTATATCGAGCTGTTTACAAACAAAAATTCCATCCTGAGCAAGGCGATCGTAAACACGCTGATCTTCACGGTCGGCTCGATCTTTTTTCAGTTTATCATCGGTTTCGGGCTGGCGCTTCTATTCAACAAGAAATTCCCTGGATGCTCGTTCTTCCGCGGCGTGACGATGATCTCCTGGCTTCTGCCGGTCACGGTCGCCGGACTTCTTTTCAAGTTCATGTTCGCGAGCTCCGGCGGTATTATCAACCAGTTTCTGATGGCGCTCGGTATTTTCAACAAGCCGCTGGACTGGCTGCTTCAGCCGCGCTCCGCGATGGTCGCGATCATTGTCGCGAATATCTGGATCGGTATTCCGTTCAACATGATGCTTCTGATCACCGGGCTGACGACGATTCCGGCGGATGTCTACGAGAGCTGTAATCTGGACGGGGCAAACAAGGTACAGACGTTGTTTATGATCACGATCCCGATGATCAAGCCGGCCATCATGTCGGTGCTGACGCTGGGCTTTGTGTACACGTTCAAGGTGTTCGACCTTGTCTGGGTGATGACAAAGGGCGGTCCGATCAATTCGACGGAGCTGGTGTCCACCTACGCGTACCGGCTTTCCTTCGAGGAATTTCAGTTCAGCAAGGGCGCGGCGGCGGCCAATGTGCTGTTTCTGATCCTTCTCGTCGTGGGTATTTTCTACATCAAATTAATCAATGAAGAGGAGGAGATCATGTGATGGGCAAAAAAGAAAAACGCAGCAGAATCCTTGCATTTATTTTCGGCGCGGCAGTTTTTGTCATTTTTATCTTTCCTCTTTACTGGATGGTTGTCACGGCTCTGAAGACGCAGGTGGAAATTTTCGAGATTCCGACGCCGCTTTGGCCGAGAGACCTTACGCTGGAGCCGTTCAAGGATCAGATCTCCGCGTCGAGCGATACGCTGCGCGGCTTCAAGAACAGCGCGATCATCGCGATCGGCGCGACCGCTATTTCCACGGTTCTTGCGATCCCGGCGGCGTACGGACTGGCGCGTTTCCGCTTTAAGGCGAAGAAGGCGCTGATCCTGTTTTTCCTGATCACGCAGATGCTTCCGTCCACGCTGGTGCTGACCTCCCTGTACATCATGTTCTCGAAGGTGAAGCTGCTGAACACTTACTGGGCGCCGATTCTCGCGGATGCTAC
>CANQWV010000124.1 GCA_947627645.1 uncultured Lachnospiraceae bacterium
ACGGATGACGTAACCTGCCTTGGCATTGCTCGGAAGCTGTCCGCCGGAGCCTCGGTCGGGGCCTGCGTCTGGGCCTCGGTCGGCGCCTGCGTCTGAGCTTCGGTCGGAGCCTCTGTCGGGGCTTCAGTCGGAGCCTGCGTCTGCGCTTGCGTCTGCGGCTGTGTCTGGGCTTGTGTCTGCGGCTGTGTCCAGCTGCTTTGCGTGCTCGAGCTCTGCGTTGACGAATAGTCGGTGTAGGTCTCTTCCGGCAGAGGCTCCTCGTAATATTCCTCCGCCTCAGCCGCCTCCGCGTCAAGCCTTGCCTGCTCTTCCTCTAAGGTCTCAGCTTCGGGATAGAAGGTATCATAACCCGCGTAAAACGCGTTGACATAACCATACACGTCGTCGCCAAGATAGACCTTGATCCAGTCATCCTTATACTCGACAGCCTCGTACTCCTCTTCCTTGTACGCCACGCTGATGACCTCGGCATCATCGTCCGGAAGCGCCCGTATGTTCAGCTCGTCCGCATAGATAGTAGCCACATGGTAGGCGACTTCCTCCGCGATCTTTTCCGCCTCTTCGCCTGTTGCGAAATATTCGACCTTCGCAAAGCCGACCGCGTTCCCGGACTGAATCTCGAACCATTCGCCGTCCTTGCTCAGAACCGTAGCCATACAATTGTTGTAAATCTTGCCGACAATATCGCTGTCCACGCCCGGACCCTTGCGGATATTGACATGATCCTCGCACTGCGCAAAAATCATCTGCCCCTTCATGCTAAGATCAACCGAAGATTCGGTCTGAGTATTTTTCTTTTTCTTCTTTTTTTTCTTTTTGGAAGTCTCTGTCTCCGTCTGCTTTTCCGACTCTGTCTCCAGGCCTGTCTCCAGATCAGTCTCCGCCCCGCTGTCCTTAACTACGGCGCTCTCTTCCGCGCCAACCGGGCAGGCTGCCTGTCCTGCCGCCAGAAGCCCCGCCGTCAGGAAGCACGCCATAAGCCTTATCATTCTTCTTTTCATCATTGTCCACCTCCGTGTTCGAAACCACCGCAAAACCGCCACGAATGTCCGATCTCTGGCAGATCCAGCGGCATTCCCCAGCTTTCCGCACCGCCTGTGCAGCAGGGAAAGCACATACGTCCTGGCAAAATCCAGGCAGGACATATATCGGGAGCATACCAAATCTGAAACAATTTGTCAATAATTCAGCTATATTTTTAATAATTTCATAAGCATTGTGATGCAATGTTCTTAATTTCTTCTCCCGCGCAATGCAGGATATTCTGTCAATTTTTGAAGCTGTGGATCGGAGCAGGAATCCGCCCTCTCCTGCCCACAAACGCGTCGCAGGAAAACTGGTTCACCGGCATGATCGGCGCATAGCCGAGCAGCCCGCCAAACTCTACCGTCTCACCCACGCCTTTCCCAATCACCGGGATGAGGCGCACTGCGGTCGTCTTCTGGTTCACCATGCCGATTGCCATCTCATCCGCGATAATGCCGGAGATTGTCGACGCTTTCGTGTCGCCCGGAATCGCGATCATATCCAGGCCCACCGAGCAGACGCAGGTCATCGCCTCCAGCTTCTCCAGCGTAAGCGCGCCAGCGCGCACCGCGTCGATCATCCCCTGGTCCTCGCTGACCGGGATAAACGCACCGCTCAGGCCGCCCACATAAGACGAAGCCATCACGCCGCCCTTTTTCACCTGGTCGTTCAGCAGCGCCAGCGCCGCCGTCGTCCCGGGCGCGCCCGCGTGCTCCAGGCCAATCTCGCAGAGAATGTCCGCCACGCTGTCGCCGATCGCCGGAGTCGGCGCGAGCGACAGGTCGATGATTCCAAACGGAATTCCAAGCCGCGCGGACGCCTCCTGCGCAACCAGCTGGCCGACCCGCGTCACCTTAAACGCCGTCTTCTTGATCGTCTCACATAAGGTCTCAAAATTCGCGCCCCGCACTTCGGAGAGCGCGTGCTTCACCACGCCGGGGCCGCTGACGCCGACATTGATCACCGCGTCCGCCTCGGTCACCCCATGGAACGCCCCGGCCATAAACGGATTGTCGTCCGGCGCGTTGCAGAACACCACAAGCTTTGCGCAGCCCAGGGAATCCCGCTCCTTTGTCAGCTCCGCCGTCTCGAGAATCACCTCGCCGAGCAGACGCACCGCATCCATGTCGATCCCACACTTCGTCGAGCCCACGTTGACCGAGCTACACACACGCTCCGTCTGCGCCAGAGCCTCCGGGATCGAGCGGATCAGGCGCTCGTCCGCCTTCGTCATCCCCTTCGACACGAGCGCGGAATACCCGCCGAGAAAATTGACGCCCACCTCCGTCGCCGCACGGTCCAGCGTCCGCGCGATCGTCACAAAGTCCTCCGAGGAGCGGCAGGCGCTGCCGCCCACCAGCGCGATCGGCGTCACGGAAATCCGCTTGTTGACGATCGGAACCCCGTATTCCTTCTCGATTTCCTCACCCGTGGCGACCAGGCGGCTCGCAACCGTCGTGATCTTGCGGTAAATGTTTTCGTTAAGCCGGTTCAGGTCGTCCGTGATGCAGTCCAGCAGGCTGATGCCGAGCGTGATCGTCCGGACGTCCAGATTCTCCTGGGTGATCATTTTATTTGTCTCATTCACTTCGAATAAGTTAATCATACTTTCTCCTCAATCCTGTAAGCGCAAACTTCGGCTGTTGTCCTGTCCTCAGATCCGGTGCATCATGTTGAAGATATCCTCATGCTGGCAGCGGATGACGACGCCGATCTCCCTGCCGACCGCCTCAAGCTCCTCCGCAATCTGATCACCGGACTTCGGCGACTGCGTCGCGTCCGCGACCATCATCATGTTAAAAAAGCCCTGTACGATCGTCTGTGAGATGTCCAGGATGTTCACGTTATTCTCCGCCAGATAGGTGCACACCTTCGCGATGATCCCGACGGTATCCTTTCCTACTACTGTAATAATCGTCTTTTTCATATTTAAGAATCCTTTCCTGCTGATGTATCATTCCGTCTATACCGCGATCAGCCGCGACGGCTCATCGCGTTTCGCGATCCTTATCTCAAAATCCTCCGCCTTATAGGGGTTGTCCCCCATCGTGACCTCCGCGCAGACAGTCGCCAGCGCCAACGCCTCGTAGTTGTTCTCCTTGCTGAGATGCCCGAGCATGACCGTCTGCATCCGGTCATTCAGAATCTCTCCCAGCAAACGCCCCGCGTGCTCGTTGGAGAGATGTCCCCTGCTGCTCAGGATCCGCTGCTTCAGATAATAGGGATAAGTGCCCACCTGAAGCATATTGGTGTCATGGTTCGACTCGATGAGCACCGCATCGAGCTCCTTCAGATTCTCCACTATGTAATCATCATAACAGCCGAGATCCGTCGCAACCGCCACGGACTTCTCCCCGCAGCGAAAGCGGTAGGCCACCGGCTCCGCCGCGTCGTGGGAAATGCGGAACGGATGGATCTCCAGCTCCCCGACCGAAAACGACTGATCCGGGATGATCTCGTGAAACAGGCTTTCGTCCACCGGCCCCAGAGGCTGCTGCATTCTCAGCGCCCGGATCGTCCCGGGCGACGAATAGATCGGAATACCGTATTTCCGCGCCAGCACCCCCAGACCCTTGATGTGGTCTGCGTGCTCGTGCGTGATCAGAATCGCGTCCAGCTCCTCGGGGACCCGCTCAATCGCGTTCAGCCCCGCAGTCACTTTCTTTCCGCTGATTCCCGCGTCGATGAGCACGCTCGCATGATCCGTCCCCACAAAGATACAGTTACCGCTGCTGCCGCTGGCAATGCTGCAAAAATCCATGTTCCATCAATCCTTTGTCAATTTGTTCAAAAGTATTTTGCATAAGATCGCCGTCGTTGTCAATGACAAATTTGCAGCGCCGCCGAAATTCTTCCTCGCTCAGCTGGTTCTTCATGATATCCTGCGCGCGTTCGCGTGTGTAGCCGCGCGACTGCATCAGCCGCCGGATCCGCGTCTCCTCGCCCGCATGGATGTACCAGACCTCGTCGCAGAGATCGTCGTATCCGGCCTCCAGCAGAAGCGCCGCCTCAATCACAAGAAACGGCGCGCCGCCCCTGCTGTTTTCCTCGTCGATCTGCGCCACAATGTATTCCTTCACCGCCGGATGCACAATACCGTTCAGCCTTGCAAGCATCGCAGAATCGCCGAACACCTTCTTTGCCAGAACATCCCTGCGCAGGTTTCCCTGCCCGTCAACGACCTCCGCCCCGAACGCCTCCACGATCCGGTCGCAGCAATCATGTCCAGGCGTCTGCAAAAGGCGTCCGACCTCATCCGCCTGGATCACGCAGGCGTCATACTTTTCCTTCATATACGCGAGCACCGCACTCTTACCCGCGCCCACGCCGCCGGTGATGCCAAGCACCTGTTTTCTCATTTTAATCTCCATTTCGCCGTCTTTCAGTCGGCGCACAACTTGCTATTTCGCTTCGTACCAGTTTGCCCCGGAATGGATGTCGACCTCGAGGCGCACCTTCAGCTCCGCCGCCTGCTGCATCTCGCGCAGCATGATCTCGCGCACCTCGTCAAGCTCCTCGCGCGCCGTCTCGACGAGCAGCTCATCGTGCACCTGGAGGATCAGCCTTGAGCGCATATTGCGGCTTCTCAGACAGTCGTTCACACGGTTCATCGCAATCTTGATGATATCCGCCGCGGTTCCCTGGATCGGCGCGTTCATCGCCACGCGCTCCCCGAACGAGCGCTGCATAAAATTCGAGGAGGACAGCTCCGGCACCGGACGCCGCCGCCCGAACATCGTCGTCACATAGCCATTCTTCTTCGCGTCCGCTACGGTCTGGTCAAGGAAGCGCTTGATCCCCGGAAACGTCCTGAAATACTGTTCAATGTAATCCTGCGCCTCCTGCCGCGTGATGCTCAGGTCCTGGCTTAAGCCAAACGAGCTGATGCCATAGACGATGCCGAAATTGACCGCCTTGGCGTTGCGGCGCAGCAGCGGCGTGACCTCCTCCGGCGCGACATGGAACACCTGCGACGCCGTCGTCGTGTGAATATCCTGCGCGTCGTGATAGGCCTGGATCAGCCGCTCATCGTCCGAAAAATGCGCCAGTACACGCAGCTCGATCTGCGAGTAGTCCGCGTCGAGAAAGACAAAACCGTCGTCCGGCACGAACACCTTGCGGATCAGCCGTCCGAGCTCCATGCGCACCGGAATGTTCTGCAGGTTCGGCTCCGTGCTGCTGATGCGCCCTGTCGCCGTGATCGTCTGGTGGAACTTCCCGTGGATCCTGCCGTCCGGCGAAATATAGTTAGCCAGCCCGTCGGCGTAGGTCGATTTCAACTTCGTCAGCTGGCGGTACTCCAGGATGTCCGCCACCAGCGGGGACTCCTCCGCCAGCTTCTCCAGCACATCCGCAGCCGTCGAATAGCCGGTCTTCGTCTTCTTCCCATGCGGCATTTTCAGCTTCTCAAACAGGATTACCCCGAGCTGCTTCGGGGAATTGATGTTAAATTCCTCGCCAGCCGCCGTATAGATCTGCTGCTCCAGCTCCGCGATCCGCCCAACCAGCTGCTCTCCGTAGGCGCGCAGCTCCTCCGCCTTCACACGGATGCCTTCGCGCTCCATGTCCGCCAGCGTGTAGACAAGCGGCATCTCGATCCGGGTAAACAGCTCCCACATACCAAGCTCTCTCAGACGCCCGCACATCGCCTGCCGCGCCTCGAAAACCGTCAGCGGAGCCGTGCAGACATAGTCCAGAAACGCCGCCGCATTCTGCTCTCTGGCGTCCTTAAGCCCGCTCTTCCCGAGCAGCTCCGCACGCGACGGCAGCGTCCGCCCGAGATATTCGAGCGCAACGTCCTCATACTCGTAGCTGTCCTTGAGCGGATTGACCAGGTAGGCCGCGATCGCCGCGTCAAACAGCTTCCCGCGATGCTCCCGCGGGATATCCAGAAAGGCCAGCTGCTCCTTCAGATGGATCGTGTCCGCGGACGGCGCCTGCGCGACCAGTGCCGCAATCTGTCCGCAGAGGTATTCCGGCGTCAGGAGGTCCACAGCCTCAATCCAGTATGCGTGCTCCTTTGAAGCGCAGAGTGAGACGCCGAGCAGCCCCTGCCCCTCGAAGACCAGCTGAAACGCGAACGCCTGCCCGCAAAGCTGTGCAAACAGTTCCTCCGCCCGCGCAAGCTCCGTGATACGCGCAAGCTCCGCGCGCTTCTCCTTTGCCGGCTCCTCCACATTCTGGAACCTCCCGAGCAGATTCTTGAACTCCAGCCTACGGCAGAGCTCCAGCGCTTCCATTGTATATAGGTTCTCAATCCTTGCGTCTTCCATTTTCAGCTCAAACGGCACGGCGAGGTCGATCGTCGCAAGCGTCTTGCTCATCTGCGCCATGTCGTAGTGCTCGGAAAGCGCCGTGCGCGCCTTGTTCGGCGTGATCTCATCGACGTGCGCGTAGGCCTCCTCGATGCTCCCGTACTGCGCGATGATCTTCGTCGCCGTCTTCTCCCCGATTCCCGGAACGCCCGGAATATTGTCAGAAGCGTCGCCCATCAGCGCCTTCACATCGATAAACTGCGTCGGCGTCACCTGGTAGCGCTCCTGCACCTCCTTCGCGTAGTAATCCTCGATCTCCGTCCCCGTCGCCTTCGTCTTCGGAATGCGAATCAGGATCTCGTCCGTGGCAAGCTGCAGCAGATCGCGGTCGCCCGAGACGATCGACACGGAGAGCCCCTGTACCGCCATCTGGCGCGAGACCGTCCCGAGAATATCGTCCGCCTCGTAGCCCTCCAGCTCCATCACCGGAATCCGCATCGCGCGCAGCATCTCCTTCATCAGCGGCACCTGCTCGTGCAGCTCCTGCGGCATCGGCTTGCGCGTGCCCTTGTAGCCCTCATACATCTTGTGGCGGAACGTCGGCGCTTTCAGGTCGAACGCGACCGCCACATAGTCCGCCTGCTCTTCCTCGAGCACCTTAAACATGATATTGAGAAACCCGTAGACCGCGTTCGTGTGAAGCCCCTCGCTGTTTGACAGCGGCGGGAGCCCGTAGAACGCGCGGTTCAGTATGCTATGTCCGTCAATCAATACGATCTTTTCCCTCTGCGCCATTTTTCCACCTCTCCTGCATTTATTGTTATCCCAAAGCTTCTATCGTCCTCGCGGCTCTGCGTCTGCACACTTATATCTGCATTTTCTCCCTTACATAATCCATAGCTGTCCTTATTCCGGCTCGCGGCGGCTCCTAATGGAGAAACAGAAAATAGAGCCCCAATAGCGCCAAAATCGCCACTCCCGCCAGGAAAATATCACGCAGTACCAGCGATGTCCGGTGCATGATCACGGTCCTTCTCGCCGCGTGCAGTTCCTCGTCCAGCATTTTCTTGAAATTATAATTCTGGTGCGTCCCCGAGTCCAGCATATCAAAGGCCTTGTTCATCGTATAATAGATATCCAGCTCGTCCATGCAGTCGTCGCACTGCTCGACGTGCTGCAGAAACTGCTCCAGCTCCTGATACGACAATTTCTTTTCTACGAAGCGGTTGATCATCCGCTTGGCCTCGACACACTTCATCGCATATCCTCCCTTTGCAGCCGACATCCTGCCGCCGTCCGCAGCACAATTCTTTCCTATTCAAAAGCTGGTTGTTTCTTAAATCCTTTTACAGAAATATAGGCTTTCTCGTATTTCTGTATATACCAATAATCCGAATCCATCTCCGGAAGGAGACAGATTCGGATTATAGTGTTCTGATGCCGCTGGCCGGACTCGAACCGGCACGGTGTTACCCGCTTGATTTTGAGTCAAGTGCGTCTGCCAATTCC
>CANQWV010000125.1 GCA_947627645.1 uncultured Lachnospiraceae bacterium
GCCGTCCAAGCTCGCGCAGACCGGCCGCAGCGCCCTGCTGAGGCTGGTCGGCCGTCCCGGGACGGAGTACGGGAGGCGCGGGCAGGAGCGAAACAGCACCGGCGGCGCGCAGGATCCGGCTATTCAGCGTACAGTTCCGGCTCACGGTGCGGACGGAAGCGCTGCGGACGGTCTGCGCGAGCTTGGACGGCTTCTATCCACGCAGACGGGCGGACGAGTCCGGCTGGTGCTTCTCCTGGACGGGCTGAACGAGGCTGGCAGCCAGCGCAGGCTGCTCCTGAAAGAAATCGAAGCGTTAGCCGCGATGCCGGGCGTGGCGATTTTGCTCAGCGACCGGACCGACGAGGCCTCAGGCTATGCGCTGTCCTCTTTCCAGACTGCAGAACTGATGGCGCTCGACAAGGCGCAGGTGGAAGAAGAGCTGGAGAAGCTTGGCGTGAAGGAAGACGGCCAGGAAAGGCTTTTCGGCCTTCTTGCGAATCCCATGATGCTCAGGCTGTATCGGGATATCCTGTCCATGGAAAACCGTGCGGGAGGAGACAGGCAGGAAAACGCTGAAGAGAAAAAGACAGAAAGCGGTCTCATCCGGGCGTATCTGAAAAGCCTCGGGGAAACGCAGCTGGCATTGGACTCCGGCGATCAGGCGCTCCTTCTCTGCCACAGATATATCCTGGAGCATCTGCTCCCGGCCATTGCGGATGAGATGTCCCGGAGGGGGAAATCGCTGTTGCCAGCCGGGCAGCTGTTTGGGATCGCGCAGAAGAATTACCAGATGCTGCGGAAGAAAAGCTTCGGCCGCTGTTTTCCGGAATACCTCGGGAAATCGCGCCTGATGCTCCGCGGAATCGCAGACGTGGGCGAATGGTTTGATTTTGCCGTAAATGAGCAGCTGGTCGGGCGGATGGGCTTGCTCGTGAGAGGAGAGAGCGGTTCTTACCGCCTGATTCATGATAATTTCCAGGAATCTCTGACCGCCGCTGCGAGACAAAACCAGGCGGTCTGCGCAAGACAGCAAAGGAGAAGCCTGGGCTTTCGCATAGCCGCGGCCGCTGTGGTCTGCGCGCTCTTGCTGGGCTCCGGGATCCGGCTGTCAAAGCTGCGCCGCCAGAAGAAGCAGGAGCAGGCTCTGCAGGAGGAAACGCTTGATCTGGTGGAGGAATGCCTGAAAGAAAACCTCGCGTTTCTGAGCAGTCAGATCGCTGCCCAGAAGACGCTGTTGGATATTGCGGGCTGGCCCGGCACGCTGAGCGGAGACGAAGACGGACTGGCTGACTTCGAGGCGACTGAGTCGCAGATCCTGAGTGTGTCGGCCGAGCGGGGAGCTCTGGAGCAGCCAGTGAAGGAAACGCTTCTGCAGATGGAGCCGCAATATCCGATGGATTATCTGGATTACCTCTGCTGGGAGCCCGTGCGGATGGCAAGATTTATGAACATTGCCATCCTCTGGCTGGATCAGACACTGAGAGATTCTCATGACCTGTATATGGACGAGGACGGACGCAGGAGGATGGTGGAGGCGTACGACGAATATCTGGACGCCTATGCGGAATATCTTTTCTGTATCGCCGATTATACGCTTTTTTGTGCGGATCCGGCAAGAGTCGAGGGGATACTCGACTGGGAAGACACGGGAAATCCCTGGATTTTGGAACCCTACTATCTGGGCACCAGGCTCAGCGCCCAGAGCCGAGACGAGATCGAACAGGCGATCGCAAAGGCAAAGGAGAAGCTGGAACAAGCGCAGGCTGCCATGAACGATTCCGGATATGAAATAGATTGGGAAAGGCTGCCATGAACGACTCAAGATATGAAACAGATTGGAAAAGGCTGCCATGAAGAAGAGTAATGTTGCGAAAAAAAGAAATCGATGGGCCGCGGCGTCCCTGCTGCTTCTGGGGATCGCGCTGCTTCTGACCGCAGCCTATGCCGTAACCTTACCAAAGGTGAGGGCAGGCGCCCGCCAGACGGCGGTGGAAATCTTTGCGGATGTGATCCTGCCGATGGCCGACGACAGCACGGTCTATTTTGACGCGCTGGATTTTGTGCGCGCGTATGTCTCCCAGGAAGAATCCCTGGAGCGCACGCTGGACGCGCTGGAACGCGCGGAGAATGAGCTGCGCGCGCGGCAGGATTCCTCCGGGGAGGCAGAGCTTCCGGCACAGACAGCCAGAACGCTGAAGAAGGCCGGGATCGCTCCGGAGGAATTCCGGGAGTTCTTCGGCGCACGCGCATTCGGCCTTGAAGAGTATCTCTGGAGCCTGACGTCGCTGAAGGAATACCTGACTGAAATGGGAAGCGAATTTGCGTTTGAAGAGGTGCAGTACTGGACGAAGTCGCTGGACATCCTTCGCGATACCTATTGGGGCATCCTGTACTATGACGGCGTCAATCGCTGGTTCGCGCAGTGGGATGAGAAAGCGGCGGACTGCGTGCGCGGGCAGATCCTGGAACAGCTTCCGGAGAAGCTCTCCGACCGCTATCCGTGGGAGACAGAGCTTTCCGTGATCGAGAACAAAACCGTCATTTTCCGGAAATACCGGGAAACTTATTATGAACTTCCCATGGGCTACACACTGGAAGAACGGGAAGCGGCCGCCAGATTGCGGGACGGATATGAAAGCCAGGAGGCTTTGATCTTTCCGCAGGGCAGCTGGTTGTATAGTCTTTTGGATATAAAGAGAATGCGTGAGAGCACGCGGGGGATGCAAAGGCTGATCGAACGCAACGACGAGTATAATGAGCGTTACAGAGAAGAACTGCCGCAATAGTTTTACCCTGTAGATTGTGGAGTTTGATCGGTTCATAATTTTATTTATTCCCAAAATTTTTGGGAATTCACGCTTAAATTTCCCATTTATTCCCAAAATTTATAGGAAGTGACTACGTTGTCCCTAAAATAATTTTTTGCTATCATATTAGCGGCAGGTTAGGGATCCGCAGCAGAAGGAAAGTCCAGGCTCGCCTGGGCTTTTTTCGTGTAACAGCGAATGCATTGACACGTTAAAGCATGAAAGCCCCACGAGAGACAAAATAACACATTCAAGTGTCCTTGACAGTAAACGGATACCGGCTGTCGGCTGTAATGGAAGAGCTTTCCCAAGAGACCATGGGACAGAGGAATATCCGGGATTGCATGGATTGCGGAAGGAATGCGGAAAAAAGTTGCAGAATCTGGCGCAGACGGACGCTATAGTATAATCAGAAACTGCATCAAAGAATACTGAAGAATACTGGCGGCTGGGACGGTAGTCTATGCCCGGAGGAAGAGGACCTGTGCGGCAGACATTTTCTTACACAATTCGATCAATTGTGGACAGTGCGGAAAATTTTGTTGGAAATTTGGGAAAAGGCGGGGATAAAACTCCCCAAAGCACCAGATATATGCTGCATATGCTGAAGAATGAGATGTCCAAGATCCAGCTTGCCGTGCGGCTGATCCGGGAGCAAGAGGCTGAAGAAGTATCGGAGGAGCTCGACATCATCGAGAACGCCGCGCTGCAGGTGGAGGAATTGATTGCGAGGAATCGTGTGGCATCCGGGAAAATTCAGATTGTGACCCAAAAAACAGACATCTGCGCTTTGATCCGCGGCGCCGTGACAGAACAGACCCACGGATGGTCGGGGACGATAGAATACTGCATGGAAAAAGAAGCCGTGATGATGTACTGCGATCCCTTTCACATGAAAGAGGTTCTGTGCAATCTGGTTTCCAACGCACTGGATGCGATGGGAGAGGATGGGACACTCAGGGTCTCGTGTCAGACAACGAAAAAACAGTCAGTCCGAATCGGGATATCCGATACGGGGTGCGGGATCGAAGCCCGGGCCGTGAAACATATTTTTGACCTCTATTACACGGGGCATCCGGATCGTTTTCATTATGGTACAGGTCTGTCCTACTGCAGAGAGGTGATTCGAAGGCACGGAGGTTCGATTCGAGTGACAAGCTGCGTGAAGCCCGAGAACCACGGTACAGAAATGCTTCTCTGTCTGCCGCGAGCCGCCCGAAGGGAGAAGGAAACGGATGAATACCGTCATAAAAGTGTTCATCGTTGAGGATGACGCAGATTTTGTATATCTGACAAAAAAATTTCTGGAAAACCAGGGCGACATTCGAATTGTCGGGTACAGCGACGATGGCAGCGGGGTGATCGAGAAGATCCGCCGAAAGCAGCCGGATATTGTCCTTGTGGATCTTCACCTGGGGAATTCCGCATCAGAGGGTATTCTGCTGTCAAGGCAGATACGGATCGAGACCTCCGCAAAAACACTGATCCTTACTGGCTTAAGGGATTTTGAGACGATTCAAAGGGCGGCCAGAACATCCTTTGCGTCCGGGTATATTTTCAAGAATCAGCCTTCCCTGCTGCTCGAGAATATCCGTGCCCTTGCAGCGGGAACTACAGCTCAGGAGTACATGATCGCATCCTACGCCTTGTCGGACCTTTCAGATTCGGAGATGTCGGCTTTTCTGATCATGATGGGTTATAAGGTCGACTTGAAATCTACCGTGAAGACGATCGCAAACCAGAAAGGGGCTGTGCTGAAAAAGCTTGGGCTGAACAACCAAAAAGAAGTGCAGCACGTATTCCGGATTCTCCTGGATGAGGGGTGCTCCTTTGGCTGATCCGGATATCAGGATCACGATACGTATCAGAATTCAGTACAATATTTCTATATCCCTGCAGGCACGGTTCGAGAAGATTGCCTTTTTGAATCGTGCCTGCCCGTTTCCGGAAGAGATCACTTCGCTGGAAGGTATGGTGTGTGACTCTGATGCTGATTTCACTTTTCATGTGTTTTTGCCAGAATTTGAATGAGAACCTTTCACTTATAAAGATATAGCTCCGCATTAAATAAAAAAGTTCTGCCTTGCCGCAGATAACAATATATGACATAATACTTTACAAATCATTTTTTCTGATAGGAGGTGAGATAATGCGAGAAAAAATAGTAGTGATGGGCGGCTCGTTCAACCCGCCGACGATAGCCCATGTTAAGCTAATGCGATGCGCTCTTGACGGCATAAACGCGTCCAGGGGATATGTCGTGCCGGCGAGTCAGGCATACATAAAGCGTAAGATGATTAAAGCGGGCACAGGGCACCTTTGTATACCCGACCGAACAAGGCTTGATATGCTGAATTCAAGCTTTGCCGGGGATGAGAGAGTGATAATTTATACCGACTGGTTAAACGAAACCTTTGCCGTAACATATGAAATCATGTGCAAAATTCAGTCGCTTAACCCTGAAGCCGATGTATATTTCCTTTCCGGCGCTGATAAGATCAATCTTATTGAAGAGCTTTGCACGAAGAACGATTTTTTGCAGAGGTTTGGAGTGATAATGTTTGCAAGAAACGGCGAAGATCCGGATAAGATGATTGGGTCAAGCGAAACCCTGGCCCGCTATAAGGATTCCATAGTGTGTCTCCGGCCGCTCGACGGGATTGAGCAAATAAGCTCTACCGCCATAAGAAAGCACCTTTTCGACATAGACTGTGTCTCGGATCTGCTGCATCCCGAGGCGGTCAAATACATAAAGGCGCTTAATAAGGACGATTTTCCAGAGGAGATAGCCGCTTTTAAAGACGAGTATTCGTTCTTGAACACCGTGTATCCCGCGAAGACAGAATATGAGGGCTTATCATACCCGAGCGCCGAGTCGGCATTTCAGGCGTCAAAGCTTATGGATAACGCAGAGCGCAAGCGCTTTGCCGAATGTTCGCCGGAAAAGGCAAAGTCAAAGGGAGCGGCCATCGCGCCGTATGACGGATGGGAAAACAACAGGCTTTCGATTATGGAAAGTATACTGGAAAACAAGTTTTCGGGCAATCCTGAGCTTCGGCAAAAGCTGCTGTCCACAGGGAACAGGAAGCTGATTTATGGAAACAAAAAGAAGGACACTTATTGGGGCGTTGACCCGATAACGTGGGAGGGAGAAAACAATCTCGGTAAATTACTAATGAAAATACGAAGCAAACTGACAGGAGGTAGTGATCATGAAGTATAGTGTTGATTTGATTCGCGAGAGATATAATCGCGGAGAGGAGCTTGAATTCATCTTCTTTTGGGGACATACGACAAAGCCCGGGAAAATCAAGAAGTCATGCCTGAGCTAGTGGTACGACTGCCGCTTTGAAAAGGACGGAGTCCTCTATCATACCACGGAGCAGTATATGATGTCTCAAAAAGCGCTTTTGTTCGGAGACAGCGAAACCTTTGAGAAGATAATGGCTTCGGATGATCCCAGGGATTACAAGGCTTTGGGCCGTGAGGTAAAGAATTTTGAGCCTGAAACGTGGGACGCAAAAAAATATGAAATTGTTCTTGCGGGAAACATCCTGAAGTTTTCTCAGAACGAGGAGCTGAAAAACTTCCTCCTCGGAACGGGCGACAAAGTTCTTGCGGAGGCCAGTCCTTACGACGGCATCTGGGGAGTCTGCCTTGCGATGGACGATCCCCTGATCGCCGATCCGAACAACTGGAACGGAGAAAATCTTTTGGGCTTTGCGCTTATGGAGACGAGAGATATCCTCAGGAACACAGTTTTGACGTAAGTAATCGAAACAGCAATTACAGTGAAAAACGCGTGCTGGGACAGAACCCGGCGCGCGTTTTTACAGAAAAGGTTTTCAATCAATTATGATTTGCCGAATCGCATTTGACTAATTTGCAATTTCTCGTTTCATTTTCTTGTATATTGGAAAACAGCATGATATTATTAACGAAGAAGTAATTTACCTGAAAGTTAATTATCGGAACAATCATTCTGCAGAAGAATGGAGAAATCGCATATTCACGGGACGAAAGAAAGAACTGGATGAGATGAACCGCCTATACGGACAAAATAAACATGGTTTCTGCTGTTTTCCAAATCTGGTTTTACGAAAGCCGTCCAGGAGGAAGCGGACAGGGCAGGCGATGTAATCCTGATCGCCCTGCGAGACCTTATGTCTGCCGTGAAACAGGAAGAACCGAAAAACTGGAAGAACAGGAAAGGTAATCGTTGAATATGGAACAGAAAAAACTTCCTCTTGTGATCGTGACAGGGCCGACCGCGGTCGGCAAGACGAGTCTTTCGGTGGCGCTCGCGAAGCGCGTCGGCGGGGAGATTGTCTCGGCGGATTCGATGCAGGTGTACCGCGGCATGGATATCGGGTCGGCGAAGGTGACGAAAGAAGAGATGCAGGGAATTCCGCATTATTTGATCGATGAGTTTGACCCGGCGGAGGAGTTTCATGTTGTGAAATTCCAGGAGTATGCAAAACGGTATATCCGGGAGATCCATGAACGTGGGAAGCTCCCCATCTTAGTCGGGGGGACTGGCTTTTATATTCAGGCAGTTCTGTATGATATTGATTTTACGGAGAACGGGGAGGACAGCGCCTGCCGGGAGTCTCTGCAGGAGCTGGCAAGGAAAGAAGGCGCGGAAAAACTGCATGAGCTGCTACGTGAGGTGGATCCGGCCTCGGCGGACGCGATCCATGCGAACAATGTGAAACGTGTGATCCGGGCGCTGGAATTTTACCACGAGACGGGGCGGCGGATCTCAGAGCACAACGAGGCGGAGCGGCAGAAGGAATCCCCCTACAATTTTGCCTATTTTGTGCTGAACGACAAGCGCGAGAGGCTATACCACAACATCGACCTGCGCGTCGATGCGATGATGGCGCAGGGCCTGCTCGGCGAGGTGCGCGCGCAATCTGCGGCGGGCTGATCCCAAAGGAAAGCACCC
>CANQWV010000126.1 GCA_947627645.1 uncultured Lachnospiraceae bacterium
TATGTCCGGTGGCTGGGAGTACCGTTTCTCTGAGGATTCCACAGCGCGGGCACTGTTCCTGCACAAGGCCGGCGGCGGTACAGCTTGGCGCAATCATTTTCACTTGCTGATAGTCGTGTCCCAGCGCGGGTGTGATCTCCGCTTCTTTCTTTTCGCCGCAGACTGTACAGATTTCCTGGGAAATGCCATCCGTTGTACAGGTAGGCTCTGTTTTGGTCTGCCGATAGTCATGCCCCTGCGCCGTAAACGGCGTCTTCTCCAGCACAGTTCCGCATTCCGCGCACATTTCTTCTGAATAACCGTCCTCCGTGCAGGTAGCCGCTTTTTCGAAATGCTCGAATTTGTGCGTGTGGCACTGCAGATGGATCTCCAGCAGCACATCCTTTTCGCCTGCTTTTTTCTGATATCCGGTAGTGCAGACGAGTTCGATCGCCTCCGGTACCTGGCCTTCCGCAAAAGTAAGAATTCCGTTTTCGAGTTCTCCCTCCTGTGTCAGCAGGATCAGATTGCCCGGTACGCTTTTCGCCGTACATTCGTCAGACTGAAGCTCTTCTGGCGTAAGGCGCAGGAGACTGGAGCTTCCGGCCAGTGGCTTCAGATCCGCCTGGAAGCTGTTTTCCGCCTTTGTCAGGGGAAGGAGCAGGCTTTGGCCAGAGCAGTCTGGAAGCACGGTGGTCTCCGTAATCGAAAGCTTGCTCAGATCCAGGCTGCTCAGTTGATTACCGCTGCAGTCCAGGGTCTGGAGCTTTTTGTTTTTTGTGACATCCAGGCTCGTAAGCGCGTTATTTGCACACTCGAGCTGCCGCAGGTCCGGGTTGGTGGAAAGCGCAAGAGCCGTGAGCGCGTTGTTGCTGCAGACCAGTCCCTTGAAGTAACTTTTATTGCTGACGTCCAGGCTCTCGAGGAGGTTGTCCGCGCAGTTTAAAAGATTCATCGCACTGTCGTTTGCGGCGTTGACATTCAGGGAGTCTGAGACGTCCAGCTCTGTCAGCCGGTTCTGCTGACATTCCAGCCATTGCAGCTTGGATGTTCCTGCGACATTCAGGCTGGAGAGCTGGTTGTCGCTGCAAAACAGATAACAGAGGCTTTTGTGCCCTGACGCGTCCAGGCTTTTGAGCCTGTTCCGGCTGCAGTCCAGCCAGGCCAGCGACGGGCTTTGGCTGAGCTCCAGCTCCTGCAGCTGGTTCCCCGCGCAGCGCAGATCCTGCAGCTTCGTGTTCTGGCTGAGATCGAGCGCCGCGAGCCGGTTGTTGGAGCACACCAGAGAGAACAGGGCCGGATTGTTCTGCAGCTGGAGCGTGCCAAGCTGATTATAGCTGCAGGTCAGATATTTAAGCTTTGGATTCCCGCTCACATCCAGCACGGACAACTGATTGTTATCGCAGTAAAGACCCGTGAGCGCGGGAAAGTATGCGAGGCCGCTCAGGTCGCTGACGCCTTTTGCAATCACGTCGATCTCCGTGACGGCGGCGATCTCATCGGTGCTGAGGCTCCCGTTTATGTCCTTATCGAATTTATTCAGATAAGAGCGGAACGCTTCATCCGGGAAATGCTCTGCGTCAAGCGGCAATTCGTCCAGGCTGCTGTCCTCGGCTGTGGTTGTGCCTGGCGGTTCGGCCGCAGCCGGCGTCCCTTCACCCGCGGGATCGTCTACAACCTCCACGAAGTCAATGGTCAGTTCCTCTCCTGGCGTTTCAGAAGGCTCGGGCGCCAGGATCTCTGTCTCTGCCTCAAAAGATTCAGGGATTATGAGCCCGGGATCGGCGGACTCCGCGTCAGCCGCATCCGGTATAGCTTCTGTCTGCGGTCCTGCAATGTCGGCTTGAATTTCCTGCGGGCAGG
This sequence comes from uncultured Lachnospiraceae bacterium, assembly GCA_947627645.1. Classification (GTDB taxonomy): domain Bacteria; phylum Bacillota; class Clostridia; order Lachnospirales; family Lachnospiraceae; genus Choladousia. The sequence continues at coordinate 1,843 of CANQWV010000126.1, forward strand.
GTGACGTATCCTCCAGCGCCGTGGCTGGGAGCGCACCCGCTATGCACAGTGCCAGCGCCAGCGACACCGCCGTCCATTTTTTATTTCCCATGCGATCTCCTCCAATATAAATCAGCAAACGTTATTTGCCGGAACAGAAAAATATAATATTAAGAAAGAAGTAAGTGTAATCTGATTATACGAAATATGACCGCGAATGACAATCCCCTGACTGCTAAAAGATTCCCGGGAAATCGTGGATTTTTTTGTATATTGGCAGAACGGACAAAATAAAACAAGAAATCACAGAATCAGTTCTTCAAATATTCTAAAAATTAGTGCATACTGGTATCAGCAAAAACGTGCAGACAAAGCAACAATCAAACTTATTCAGGAGGTATGGATTATGAAGAGACAACTGGCAGTTTTGTTGGCAGGAGCAATGCTCTGCGGGACGTTTGCAGCGCCGATGATGGCGGGCGCAGAGGGCGCGGAGCTCAACGTGACGACGACGTTCGCGGGCGAGGATTCCAACGCCCAGAATTTCAAGGACGCGGTCGCGGCGTGGGAGGAGACCACGGGCAACAAGGTGAACGACGCTTCGGCGACTTCGGATGAGACCTTCAAGTCGCGCGTGGAGATGGATTTCCAGACAGGAGCGGATCCGGACGTGTTGTTCTTCTTCAACGGCGCGGACGCAAATTCCTTCATCGAGGCGGGCAAGGTCGTTCCGATCGATACGATCCGGGAAGAGTATCCGGAGTATGCGGCGAACATGAATGACGACCTGATCACTCCGTCGATCGTGGACGGTGTCCGGTACGCGGTTCCGGTAAACGGCTACTGGGAGGCCATGTTTGTGAACACGACGGTGCTCGAGGCGGCTGGCGTTGAGGTGCCGGGCGCGGACTACAGCTGGGACGCTTTCCTGGCAGATTGCCAGAAGATCAAGGATGCGGGCTACACGCCGATCGCTGCGGCTCTCGGCAACATTCCGCACTACTGGTGGGAATTCTCAATCTTCAACAACGGCAACGTGACCGATCATCTGAACATCCCGGCCTCCATCGATGAGGCTGGCGCATGGGTGGCCGGTATGGAGGATATCAAGGCGCTCTATGAGGCCGGCTATTTCCCGGAGAACACGCTCTCCGCGACGGATGACGAGACATTCGCGGCGTTTGTGGACGACAAGGCAGCGTTCCTGGTGGACGGCTCCTGGAAGGTCGGCGGCATCGTCGGCGCCTGCCAGTCCGACCCGGAGGATCCGGCTACGCTGGATACTGAGAAGCTTGACAAGTTTACCGTTACCTATGTGCCGGGGAAGGGCGCAAGAAAGGCGACCGATCTGATCGGCGGTCTGTCGATGGGCTACTACATCAGCACGGCGGCGTGGGAAGACGATGCGAAGCGCGACGCGGCAGTCAGCTTTGTGGAATATATGACGAGCGATGAGACGGTCGCGAAGTTTGCGCAGCACACGGCTTCCGCCCTGAAGGCTGCCCCGGAGGTAGACGAGGCTTCCTTCAACTCCCTGCAGGTGAAGGCGATGGAGATGATGTCGGGCGTGACATCCCTGACCGGCGCGGTGCAGGATCTCTTCAACGGCGAGTGCCGCGTGCCCACCTTTGACGGGATGCCGCAGATCGTCACCGGCGAGGTTTCGGCGGAGGACGCAGTAGCGGAAGGCCTGGATATCTACAACGCACAGTAACAGGCGTTTGCTCTTGCAGAGCGCAGAGCATTTTGACTCATAGGAGATGATTTCCCTATGAGCCAGATTTTTCTCCGGGAAAGCCCCTCGGATTCTTCCAAAGGGCGCCGGGCACGAAAACGCCGCGCAGGCAGTTCCCATGGGAACCTTTTCCATGTGCGGCGTTTCTGCGCAGGTCTTTTCCGCGAGAGTCTTTGAGGAAGGTGAGAATATGGGGGCAAGCATATACAAAAACAAAAAGCCGCTGCTTTTCTTTCTGGTGCCGGCATTCGCGTTCATGGTGGTGTTCCTGCACTATCCGTTCGTGATGAATATCCTGAACAGCTTTCAGAAGATCGGCGGGCTGGCGGCGCAGAGCGACGGTTTTCTCGATCCGTGGTACGCCAACTACCAGGAGATGCTCCAGGATAAGAATATGTATACCGCGCTGCGCAATACGTTTCTCCTGATGGCGGCGACCGTGGTGTTCCAGGTGGGCATCGCGCTTGTGCTCGCAATTCTGGTGGATCAGATCCGGGTCGGCGCGAAGTTCTTCCGGGTGGTGTATTTTTTCCCGATCGTGATCTCGGCCACCGCGCTCGGACTTCTGTTCAACCTGGTGTTCCTGCGCGATAAGGGGATGTTGAACCAGTTTGTGGAGCTGCTTGGCTACCAGGGAGACCTGATTGACTGGAAGGATCAGTCGCGTGCGCTGTTTACGATGCTGCTGCCGGTCATGTGGCAGTACGTGGGATTTTATTTTGTGATCATCATTACCGGGCTGAACAATATATCCGCGGATCTGTACGAGGTGGCCGCGATCGACGGGGCAAGCCGTTTCCAGCGGATCCGCTACATCACGCTGCCGCTGCTGCACAATGTGCTGTGCACCTGCGTGGTGCTCGCCGTGACGGGGGCGCTCAAGGCGTTCGATCTGCCGTGGATCATGTTCCCGAAAGGGATGCCGCTCAATTCGACCTGGCTGACAAGCACCTATATGTACTACCATGCGTGCGAGACGCGCAACACGGATTACGGCTGTGCGATCGCGGTGCTGATCGTACTGCTCGGTATTGTCTCGGCGAAGGTTGTCAACACGATATTCAAAGAAAAAGACTATTAGGGAGGGAGAGGGATGGAAAAGAAATCAAGAGTCAGGGCAAAGCTCTGGATGATTCCGGTCTACGCCGTCCTGATCTTCTGGGCGCTGACGACGATCTATCCGCTGTTCTGGGTCGCCCTGAATTCCTTTAAGATCAAAAACGAGATCATTGCCGACTCGTTCTCCCTGCCAACCGGGGAACTGTTCACGCTGGCGAATTACAGGCGTGCCTTTGACCGCGTGCCGATTTTCGGCGCGTATATGAACAGTCTGATGCTCTCCGGGACGGTCACAGTGATCGTGATGTGCCTGGCCGGGCTGGCGGCGTTTGCGCTGGTGCGGTATCAGTTCCGGCTCAGAGGGTTTCTGATGTCCGTCGTGGTGGCAAGCATGATGTTCCCCGCGTTTTCCACGATTGTCCCGGTGTTCCGGATGGAGGCGTCCTGGGGACTGGTCAACAGCAGCAACCGCTGGATCTCGCTTCTCGCGTGCGCGCTGCCGCAGATCGCCGGCAACCTCTCGTTTGCGATCATCGTGCTGTCCGGATATATCCGCAGCCTGCCGATCGAACTGGAGGAGGCCGCGTATATGGAGGGCTGCAGCTCGTTCCAGATCTTTGGGAGAATTGTCGTCCCGCTGGCAAAGCCGTCTTTTGCGACCGTAGCGATCTTTACGTTCCTCTGGAGCTACAACGATCTGTTCATGCAGTCGTTTTTCCTGCGCATCCAGACGCAGTGGGCGATCACGCGCCTGCTGAAGGAGCTGACCGCGATGGAGGGCACAAACTATGGCCTGATGGCGGCCGCAGTCACGATCGTGGTGGTGCCGGTGCTGATCCTGTACGCGTTCTTACAGAAATATATCATCAAGGGAATGATCGCCGGGGCGGTGAAAGGGTGAGTGCGGATGGTAAACGCGGATCGCTTTCGAGAAGTCTGCCTGTTTTGCAGGCTTGCGCGGCAATGAAAAAAAGAAAAAATGAGAGAATCCGATTAGTCTGGATTATCCGCGGGATTTGGGTGTAAAATATCCCATAGGTTCAAAGCGGATAGACGGCAGCAAGACTGCCGACGGAGCAGCCGCGGGCAGAAAAGCCGCGGGTGGAGAAGCCGCAGGAAGAGAAGCTGTGGGTGGAGAAGCCGTGGACAGAAAAGCCGCAGGAAGAGAAGCTGTGGGTGGAGAAGCCGCGGGTAGAAAAGCCGTAAGTGGAGAAATCGCTGGTGGAGAAGTTGCGGGTGGGAGGCAGGCAAGCGATGAAGCATCAGAGGGATTGGAAATGTACAAGGTTGTAATTATCGATGACGAGCCGATTATTGTGACGGGACTTACGAAGCTGGTGCCGTGGGAAAAATACGACTGCGAGGTGGCGGGAACCGCCGCGGACGGACAGGAGGGGCTGGAGCTGATCCGGCAGCTCAGGCCTGATCTTGTGTTTTCCGATATCTATATGCCGCGGATGGATGGTCTTTTGATGGCGGCCGCGCTGAAGTCGGAGTTCGAGGATATGGAGCTGACGATCCTGACCGGGTACCGGGATTTTGAGCTTGTGCAGCAGGCGCTGCGGCTCGGCGTCACGCGCTTCATCCTGAAGCCGTCGAACATGGACGAGCTGGAGGAGGCGGTCGAGGCCATGACCGGAAAGCTGAGGAAAAAGGGCATCTACCCCGACAAGAGCGGCGGAACGGCTCCGGAGCCTCCTGACGTGCAGTCCGTGAAAGGGGCGGAGCCGCAGGAGGCGGCCGGAAGCTTTATCGTGAACAATGCGCTCGCCTTCATCCGGGAGAATTACAATCACAAGATCACGCTGAAGGAAGTGGCCGACAACACCTACGTGAGCCAGTGGCATTTGAGCAAGCTGCTCAACCGGCACACGGGGAAGAGCTTTTCAGAGCTGCTGAACACGATACGCGTGGAGGCCGCAAAGGAGCTTTTGCGTGATCCTGCGCTGCGGGTCGGCGATGTGGCGGATGAGGTCGGCTTCCTCGACCTGGCACATTTCTCCCGTGTATTCAAGAAAATCACTGGGATGTCCGCGCACGAGTACCGGAATCAGATGAAATAGGGAACGGGAAATACGGGAGCGGGAAATACGGGAACAGCCAAAGTTTGCGCTTGACAAACCTGCGGCTCTTCGTTAAGATAAAAAGCATCTGGCTGCTGTCTGCATCAGAGAAGCGGACAGCGGCAATATCAGAAAAGGTGCTGAGAAAGAGGAGTACGCGCTGCGCGCCAAAAGAGAGGACGGTCCATCGGCTGAAAGGCGGTCCGGGAGAGCGGGTGCGGAAGGTCGCTTTCGAACCGAATTGCTGAAGCCTGAACTGTCACATCGGGGGTTGGGAGAATCGAGCTCCCACGTTGCTGTCCGGAATGTTCCGGGGTATGCAAAGCAGATGTGTGGCCGGGTGCGTAGGCGGTTCCGGGACTTCCCGTTACAGGAGGAAGAGATGCAGGTCAGATTGCGCGGCAATCGATTCTCTGAGGCGAGCCCTCAGGATTCGATATCCGGAGCGCCGATGCATGGATCTGTAAGAAAAGGTGGTACCGCGAGACATTCGCCCTTTGCATACGTTGCGTATGCAGAGGGCGTTCAATATTTTAAGGAGAAATTTTTTAAGGAGAAATTTTTTAAGGAGGAATTTTATGAGCAAAGAACTTGCCAAAACCTACGATCCGAAGGGAATCGAGGACAGACTGTATCAGAAATGGCTCGATCGGAAATATTTCCACGCGGAGCCGAATCCGGACAAGAAGCCGTTTACGATCGTGATCCCGCCGCCCAACGTGACGGGGCAGCTCCACATGGGGCACGCGCTCGATGAGACGATGCAGGACATTTTGATTCGTTTCAAGAGGATGCAGGGCTACGAGACGCTCTGGCAGCCGGGCACTGACCACGCCGCGATTGCGACTGAGGTCAAGGTCATCGAGAAGCTGAAGGAGCAGGGCATCGATAAGGAAGAGATCGGCCGCGAGGAATTCCTGAAGCACGCCTGGGCGTGGAAGGAGGAGTACGGCGGAAAGATCATCAACCAGCTCAAGAAGCTCGGCGCGTCCGCGAACTGGGTCATGGTCAGCCAGGGGTGCACGTCCATGACCTGGTGCTGGATGAGGGGCATGG
>CANQWV010000127.1 GCA_947627645.1 uncultured Lachnospiraceae bacterium
AGGTCTCCCCCATCGAGCTGGAGCGGGAGGGCAAGAGCGAAGCGGCCCTGGAGCTGATCAAGCGTGGCCATCGGCTCGTCTCGGACGATGTAGTGGAGATCCGCCGGGTCAGCGATGTGACGCTGGTCGGGAGTGCGCCGGATATCACGCGCCACTTCATTGAGCTGCGCGGCATCGGGATCATTGACGTCAAGACGCTCTTCGGCGTGGAGAGTGTCAAGAATACGCAGTCGATCGATCTGGTGATCAAGCTCGAGGAATGGGACAGGGACAAGCAGTACGACCGTATGGGTTTGGAGGAAGAGTACACGGAGTTCCTCGGCAACCGCGTCGTCTGTCATTCGATTCCGATCCGCCCGGGGAGAAATCTGGCGGTCATCGTTGAGACGGCCGCGGTCAACCACAGGCAGAAGAAGATGGGCTACAACGCGGCGCGGGAGTTCTACAACCGCGTGCAGAGCAGGTTTCAGGAAAAAAAGGAAAGACACGAAAGACAGGAGTAGGGAGAATGAAGAAGTATAGCTTTGGAATTGACGTAGGGGGAACTACGGTAAAGTGCGGGCTGTTTACGGTGGAAGGAGAGCTGCTCGAAAAGTGGGAGATCAAGACAAGACTTGAGGACAACGGCAGCAACATTCTTTCCGATATTGCAGCGACGGTGAATCAGAAGATTCTGGAAAAGCAGCTGGATAAGGACGATATCGCCGGCATCGGGATCGGGATTCCGGGGCCGGTCGACGAGAACGGAGAGGTTCCGTTCGCCGTGAACCTGCACTGGGGTCACGTATACATAGAGAAGGACCTCTCGGAGCTGACCGGCCTTCCGGTAAAGGCGGCGAACGACGCGAATGTGGCGGCGCTCGGCGAGCTCTGGCAGGGAGGCGGCTCCGGATACCACAGCATGATCCTTGTGACGCTCGGCACCGGCGTCGGCGGCGGCGTCATCATCAACGACAAGATCATTGCGGGCTCGCATGGGGCGGGAGGCGAGATCGGACATGCCCATGTGGACGACACGATCGAAGAAACCTGCAACTGCGGCAACCGCGGCTGTCTGGAGCAGGTGGCCTCCGCGACCGGGATCGTGCGTCTGGCGAAGGAAGCGCTCGCGGGCACGGACGCGCCGTCGAAGATGCGTGTAGAGAATCTGACCGCGAAGGACGTATGGGACGCCGTAAAAGAGGGAGATGCACTTGCGGTTCAGGTCGCGGAGCGCTTTGGAAACTATCTCGGGACGACGCTGGCGACACTCGCGACGGTGACCGACCCGCAGATCATTGTGATCGGGGGTGGAGTTTCCAAGGCCGGGCAGGTATTGCTCGACTATGTGATCGAGCCCTTCCAGAGGCACGCGTTTCCGGCGATCAAGGGCACGGAGTTCTCGCTGGCGACGCTGGGGAACGATGCAGGTATCTACGGGGCAGCAAGGATGGTACTATAGAAATATACTTACGGGGTTCTGCGGCGGCTATACAGGCGGGTGTCAGAATCCCGTTCGCTTTCGCCCCTTTTTCCGGAAGAAGCGGATCGCGCTTCCGGCCGGCAGGGGCGTAAACGCAGGATGCCTGGGCAGCAGGCCGATCGATCCTGCCCGGTTTCAGATGGGTTTGCGTGCCGGGCCGATAGAGTAATAGAGGAATTATGACAGATTTAGGACCACACGGTGCCGGAAGACGCCGCGACAGCGATTCTGCCATTGACAGCACAGGGGGAATCAGGAAAGGGATTCCCAGACGGGAGAGAATTATGCAGAACAGTTATGTTGCACTTGACTTGGAAACGACAGGTCTTCGACCGAAGTACGACCGGATTCTGGAGATCGGGGCTGTCCGGGTGGAGGACGGAGCGGTCATAGATACGTATGAGTCATTCGTCGATAACGGTATGCCGGTTCCGGAGCCTGTCACAGAGCTGACGGGGATCACGCAGGAGATGATCGCGGGCGGTCCTGGGCTGCGGGAGGCGGTGGAAGGCTTTCTGGCGTTTGCAGGAGAGGATGTTCTTCTCGGGCACAATCTTTTGTTTGACTACAGCTTTATGAAGCGGAGCGTGATCAACCTGGGAGGCGATTTTGAGCGCAGCGGCCTCGACACGCTGGCGATCTCGCGGGCGTGCCTGCCGAAGGTGCAGGGAAAGGCGCTCAACAAGCTGGCCGCGTATTTCGGGATCGCCCAGGAACGGCATCACAGGGCGCTCGACGACGCGATCACAGCCTCCAGGATCTACGAGAGGCTGAAAGAAGAATTTGGCGAGGAGAAGCCTGCCTTGTTCGAGGCGGTTCCGCTCCGCTTCAATATCAAAAAAGAGCGGCCGCTCACAAATTCACAAAAAGTATACTTGCGGGATTTGTTAAAATATCATAGAATAGAGAGTAACGTCAAAATCGACGAGCTCACGATGAGCGAGGCGTCGCGGATGATCGACGCGATTTTATTACGCTATGGAAGGATAACAAGGTGACGGTTATGATGAACTGGAGCAACAGGAAAACGCAGAAAAAGATTGCGGCGGCAATCGTGATCATTATCGTGCTGGCGATGGTGATCGGAACGGTGGTGCCGGCGTTCACTGCTTTGATGTAACAGGAGTATCTATATTAACTGAGGGGAACAGTATGCGCAGAAAAATATTGTCAGGGGTATGGGCGGCGCTCGCGGTCAGCGCCGGCTGTCTTTGTCTGTCGTACGCTGCGGAACAGCCGGGGGTGATCAGCAGCGGCGTGTTCATCGGGGAGCAGGATGTCAGCGGTATGACGGTGGAGGAAGCCCAGGCCTATGTGAAGGGAGAAGTCAAGGCCCTGAGCGATTCGGTCATCACGATCCAGATGGGAGAGGATCAGGTGTCCGCGACCTGGAAGGAGCTCGGGCTGAAGTGGAAGAATACAGATCTGGTGGACGAAGTGAGCCAGATCGGGACGACCGGAAATATCATCCGCCGCTATAAGGAGCAGAAGGATCTGCAGAACCAGAGCTCCCGCTACGAGATTGAGTATACGCTGGACGAGGCGGCGGAGGAAGCCTTTGTGGATTCCTGCGAGGCGTTCAATTCCGAGCCGGTGGAGGGCACCGCTTACATGGGCGACGACGGGATGTTGCACGTGGAGGGCGGCACAGACGGTCTGACGCTCGACGCGGACGCGACGCTGGCGGCGCTGAAGCAGCATCTGGAGTCGCGCGAGGCAGGGGACGTCGTGATCGAAGCGACGGTGGAGCGTGTCTCTCCTGTCGTGACCGCGGAGATGCTCAGCAAGATGACGGATGTGCTCGGTTCGGCGACCACGGACTATTCGGCCTCGGCCTGGGGGCGCGCCAAGAACGTCGAGAACGGCACGTCCAGGATCAACGGCACGCTTCTGCTGCCGGGAGAATCGTTTTCCGTGACGGATGCGGTGACGCCGTTCACCGCGGAGAACGGCTATGAGCTCGCCCCGTCGTACGAGAGCGGGCAGGTGGTGGACTCCTACGGCGGCGGCATCTGCCAGGTGTCGACGACGCTGTACAACGCGGTGCTGAAGGCAGAGCTGCAGGTGGACGCGCGGTCGAACCACACGATGCTGGTCAATTATGTGGATCCGTCGAAGGATGCGGCGATTGCAGAGGGACTGATGGATTTTGTGTTCACGAACTCGCTGGAGTATCCGATCTTTATCGCCGGTTCCGCGTACTATGGCACTTTGAATTTCACAATCTTTGGAGTGGAGACGCGGCCGTCCAACCGCTCCATCGAGTTTGTCAGCGAGACGACGTCGCAGACGGATCCGGCCACGAACATCAAGCTGGTGGCCAAGACGGATCAGAACGTCGGATATCTCTACCAGGCGCAGAGCCCGCACCAGGGGCTGACGGCCGTCCTCTGGAAGAATATCTACGTCGACGGGGTTCTCACAGACACGATACAGGTCAACAGCAGCAACTATCTGGCTTCTCCGGCCATCTACGAGGTCGGCGTAGTGACGGACAATCAGGCGCTGTCGTCTGCCATCTACACGGCGATCGGCCAGAACGACCTGCAGCAGGTGCAGACGCTGATCGCGACCGGCCTTCAGACCGAGACGCAGGCGACCGAGGCGACGGAAGCGCCGCAGCCGCAGACCGATCCGGTGCAGCAGCAGACGGATCCGCCGGTACAGACGCCGGATCAGACGCTGCCGGACGGCGGCCAGAATTATGTGGATGGCGTGGACGGTGAGATCCTTGTCGAGTGACGGTTATATGGGAGAGCTGCTTCGGCCCGGGCAGGAGCTGATCGTGACCAGATGGATCGCCCTTGCCGGGACCGGGATGATCGCAGACAGATACGAAACAGAATTAAAGCGGAGATTTCCGGCTTCGCTTGTCGACACGGCGAAGCGCTTTGCGGACAGCGGCGGCCTGCCTGAGCAGCTGCAGCTTGCCGGACGCTGCGGGGCGTGTGCGCTGCAGGCCTTGTCATGGGGCGGCATTCTCGGGGCGCTCTGGGAGATGGCGGAGCAGGCGGGGGTCGGCCTGGAGATCGATCTGAGAAGGATCCCGATTCGGCAGGAGACCGTGGAGATCTGCGAATATTTCGATGTGAATCCATACTACCTTTACTCGGAAGGGGCGCTTCTCATCGGGACGGAGCGGGCGGGCACTCTCGCGGCGGCGTTCACCGATGCCGGGATCCCGGCGGCGGTGATCGGATACGCGGCCTCCGGCAGGAAGAGGATCATCCGCAATGGAGAGGGGATCGGCTATCTGAACCGCCCGCAGCCGGATGAGTGGTACCGGAGGTTCGGCGTTTGACCGGCTGCAGGAATGGGGCCCGGCGGCGCCAGGACGCAGCAAGGCAGGATGAGCAGGTAAAATGGCGCTTCCTGCCGGCAGCAGGAAGCATCGAATATAGAATAAAAAGGTGCGCCGCAGGGCGCAGGGGAGGACAGGATGAGAGAACAGATTTTGACATTTCTGGAGAAGAACAGCAAGATCGATCTGCATGAGCTGGCGATCATGCTTGGCTCAAGTGAGGCAGTGATTGCCAATGAGGTGGCGAAGATGGAGGAAGAGCAGGTGATCTGCGGATACCACACGCTGATCGACTGGGAGAAGACCTCCTCCGAGAAGATTACGGCGCTGATCGAGGTGCGCGTGACGCCGCAGCGCGGGCAGGGCTTTGACTCGATCGCCGAGCGCATCTACAATTATCCGGAGGTGCAGTCGCTGTACCTGATCTCCGGCGCGTACGACCTGCTCGTGATCCTGCAGGGCAAGACGCTGCGGGAGGTGTCCAGCTTCGTGAGCGACAAGCTCTCCACGCTGGATTCTGTGCTGAGCACCGCGACGCACTTTATTCTGAAGAAATACAAGGACTATGGGACGATCCTCGGGACGAAGGCAAAGGACGAAAGGATGCTGGTGACGCCGTGAGAAATCCATTATCAGACAAAGTAGTGACGATCAAGCCCTCCGGGATCCGGAAGTTTTTTGACATTGCCAGTGAGATGAAGGACGTGATCTCGCTCGGCGTGGGCGAGCCGGATTTTGACACGCCCTGGCATGTCCGCGACGAGGGTATCTATTCGCTGGAGAAGGGACGCACCTTCTACACCTCCAATTCCGGCCTGAAGGAGCTGCGCGAGGAGATCAGCCATTATCTGAGGCGCAGATACCAGCTGCAGTACGATCCGCTTCACGAGATCCTGGTGACGGTCGGCGGAAGCGAGGGGATCGATATTGCCCTGCGCGCGATGCTGAACCCGGGCGACGAGGTGCTGATCCCGGAGCCGTGCTATGTGTCCTATCTGCCGTGCGTAGTGCTGGCGGACGGGGTGCCGGTCACGATTGAGCTCAAGGAAGAGAATGAGTTCCGCCTCACGAAGGAGGAACTGCTGGAGAAAATTACGGACAAGACAAAAATCCTGGTGCTGCCGTTCCCGAACAATCCGACGGGCGCCGTGCTGCGCCGGGAGGATCTTGAGGCGATCGCGGAGGTTGTGATCGAGCATGATCTGTTTGTGCTCTCAGATGAGATTTACTCGGAGCTGACCTACGGGGAGGATCACGTGTCGATCGCGAGCCTGCCCGGGATGTGGGAGAGGACGCTGACGATCAACGGCTTCTCCAAATCCTACGCGATGACGGGCTGGAGGCTTGGCTATATCTGCGGCCCGAAGGAGATTGTGGAGCAGATGACGAAGATTCACCAGTTTGCGATCATGTGCGCGCCGACGACTGCCCAGTATGCGGCGGTGGAGGCGCTGCGGAACGGCGACGACGACGTGGCGATGATGCGTGAGGCATACAATCAGCGCAGACGTTTTCTGATGCACGAATTCGCGCGGATGGGGCTGAAGTGCTTCGAGCCGTTCGGGGCGTTCTACGTGTTCCCGAGTATCAAGGAATTCGGCCTGAGCTCCGACGAGTTCGCGATGCGGCTTCTCGAGGAGGAGCACGTCGCGGTCGTGCCGGGCACAGCCTTTGGCGAGTGCGGCGAAGGGTTCCTGCGGATTTCCTATGCGTATTCGATCGACGCGCTGAAAGCGGCGCTCGCGCGCATGGAGCGGTTTATCAATCGGCTGCGGGCGCGGGATTAAACAAATTGACGTCGGCAGCTGCCGGAACGCGGATATTTGCATGGTGTGAAGATGACGAGACTGAATGTTGTGCTTTATGAGCCGGAGATTCCGGCGAACACGGGGAATATCGGCCGGACGTGTGTGGCGACCGGCACCAGGCTGCACCTGATCGAGCCGCTTGGATTTGTGCTGACGGAGAAGGCGCTGAAGCGCGCGGGTCTGGATTACTGGCCGCAGCTTGACGTGACGCGCTACGCGTGTTATGAAGAATTTTTGGAGCGCAATCCGGGCGCGAAGCTCTATATGGCGACGACGAAAGGGCGGAGAAGCTACGCCGAGGTCAAATACGAGCCGGATTGCTATCTGATGTTCGGGAAGGAGAGCGCGGGTATCCCGGAGGAGCTCCTGCGGGAGCATCCGGATGAGGCGGTGCGGATTCCGATGCTTCCGGGGACGCGGTCTTTGAACCTTGGGAATTCCGTGGCGATCGTGCTCTACGAGGCTCTGCGGCAGAACGGCTTTTCACAGATGCAGCTTGCGGGCGAGCTGACGCGATACCGCTGGGATGCGTGAGATTCCGTTGGAGCAGGGTGAGGCCGGGATCCGGCGGCAGCGAAAGAAAGCAGCAAAAGAAAGCAGCAAAAGAAAGCAGCAAAAGAAAGCAGCAAAAGAAAGCAGCAAAAGAAAGCAGCAAAAGAAAAGAGAAATCCAGCTGTCGAAAAGACTGAAAAACAAAATTCAGGTCGGAGCAGCTGCTGAGGAGACGGAAAACAGATTCCGGGGACAGGAGGAATACAGGGTATGGAGTTTCCGCGGGAGTTTCTCGCGCGTATGGAGCGTATGCTGGGCGGGGAATACGAGGATTTTTTGCAGACGTACAAGGAGTCGAGAAAGTTCGGCCTGCGCGTCAACACGCGGAAGATCAGCGTAGAGGAATTTGTGCGGCTCGCCCCGTTCCATCTGAAGAAAATCCCCTGGACAGACAATGGATTTTACTATGAGAGAGAGGATGACCCGGCGCGCCATCCTTTTTATTATGCAGGGCTTTATTACCTGCAGGAGCCGAGCGCGATGCTTCCGGCTCAGATTCTGCCGGTCCTGCCCGGGGAGTATGTGCTTGACTTGTGCGCGGCTCCGGGGAACTCAACGAAAAGGTCAAGGACAAGCTCG
>CANQWV010000128.1 GCA_947627645.1 uncultured Lachnospiraceae bacterium
GCAGGATCCAAGGGCAACCGTCTGACTGGGGGACGACCTGGAAGCAGTCCGCTTTCGGGTTCTCCCTGTCAGGCGGCAGCCGCCGCCTCTTCTGCGGCCGCAGCCGCTTTCTCATACTGCGCCAGGGCGTCGTCCCAGGAGGCGTACCGCTCCTCTCCCCTGTGCCCGGCCAATCCATAATGCTCCTTCAGCCATCCGCCGAGATGATGGGTCAGCTTCTTTGCCCCGGGCGTGTTGAGATGCCCCTCATCCCGGAAATCCGTTGCAAAATCGATCAGCTCCGGATAATCCCTCTGGTAGAACAAAAACGGCATCCCTCGCTCCTCAAGGTATTCTTCCAGAAACACGTTGACGCTCTGCCTGCGTCTGTAGTTTTTCAGGCCATCCCACGGTCCGTAAGGAATGCCGAACATCATAAACTCCGCGCCGTTCTCCTCGCACAGTTCAATAATTTTCTCCAGATATTCCTGGTTCAGCTCCGGAATCTCCCGCCGCTTAAATTTTTTTTGGGGATTTTCATTGACATACGTCGTATAATCAATCCGTGCTCCTCTCAAATAAGACGCACTGTTAAAATCATAATCCTCGAGGCTGTCCCACCTGGAATGATAGAGCACAAAGGGCAGGCAGAACGAAAGCTGTTTCGTCAGTCCCTGATCCGCAAAAAACGCCGACAGCATCTCCAGCTTCGCCTTCCCCAGCCGCACTCCGTCAAAAGCCTGGTGCGTGCGCTCCTCCGAGCGGTACAACGCATTGTACCAGAGATAATAACTCTCCATCACGACGACCTTCGGCGACTGATATTGAAAAGCCTCCTTGAGCAAATAGTAGGACGAGGCCGTCGTCTGCTCCGGACTTCCCATCACGTAGGAGGTAATCCCGTACTCTTTCCAGAGCTCGTTCGGCTGCACGCCGTAGTACAGGTGGCTGCTTCCAAGAAACAGCACGTCCAGCTCATCCTTCCCGATCTCATAGAATGAGTGGATCATATCGGTCTCTTCTGCTGTCTTCAAGCGAAAAATCTCGCCAAACAAGCTCATCAGCAGTATCCCGCCGAGCAGAAAGCAGCTGACTCCCAACGTTATTCTTATGCGCCGCATTCCAAATAGTCCTCCACCGTCCATTTCCCCCTGCCCCTGGCAATAGACTCCTTGCCACGCTCCGTCGTCCCCGCCCTCGCGAAACTATAGCAAACGTCAAATTCGTTTTCCGTTTACTACAGCCCCTCCGGGGGATGCGCACGAATTTGCATCGGAAATATGCTGCTTACGCAGCGCAAATTCGGCGCAGGAAACGAGCAAAACGAAAATCGTTTTGTCGTTTCCTATAATATATCGTTTGGAAGATAGCAGGGCGATAGGAATTATTTTCAAATTCCTCCAGTTAAAGTAACGTCCAGTGAATTTGCAGGCGCCGCACTAGAACTGGAAATAGATAAATGCGCTCGCGTCGTAGCCCGGCCCGTACACGCCAAAAATCAATATGCCAAAAATGGCTGCATAATATACCAGCCAGCGGAACCAGAGTCCCTGCTTCGTCAGCCACGAGATCAGCCGGATTCCGTTGTATTTGCAAAGATCCACCACAAACAGTATCAGAAGCGATACAAGCAGCAGGTTCCTGGTCGCCAGGGTCAGCCCCATCGCCTCCAGATTGTTCCCCCAGGTAAACCAGTAGTCGGCGCCTCTTCCCAGAATTGTCTTCAGGATGGAAAGACCCTGCGTAAACGATTCTGCGCGGAAAAAGATCCAGCTCAGATCCACGAGGGCAAACGTAGTCAGCATCTGTCCCAGCCGATGGCTGAAGGCCGTCTTGTCTACATGGAAGAACGCCATCACTTTTTCTCTCAGCGGCTTCAGCCATTCCCCAAGCACCTGGTAAGCTCCATTCATCACGCCCCAGATCACAAAATGCCAGCTGGCGCCGTGCCACAGGCCGCTGACCGCAAACACGACCATCAGGTTAAACCATTTGCGCAGCTTCCCTTTGCGGTTGCCGCCAAGCGGAATGTAGAGATAATCCCGGAACCAGGTGGAGAGGGAAATATGCCAGCGCCTCCAGAAATCGGCCACCGACACCGCAAAGTACGGCGTGTTAAAGTTCTCCATGAGCCGGAACCCCATGACCCGGGCCGCGCCGATCGCGATGTTGGAATAGCTGCCGAAATCACAGTAAATCTGCAGCGCGAAACAGACCGTCGCCACGAGGAGCTGAAAACCGGTGCGCTCCGCGAAGCTGTTGTAGACCGAGTCCACAACCATGCCGAGATACTCGGACAGAACCACCTTCTGAAAATATCCATACAGCATCAGAAGCAGACCGCTGCGCACCCGCTCAAACTCAAATCTGTGCTTCTCGTTGATCTGGATCAGCAGATTCTTGGAGCGCTCGATCGGCCCGGCCACCAGCTGTGGAAAAAACGACACAAACAGCGCGTATTTAAAGAAGTTGCGCTCCGCATAGATCTCCCTGCGGTATACATCCATCGTATAGCTGAGCGCCTGAAAGGTGTAGAACGAGATGCCCACCGGAAGGATCACATCGAACGCCGGAATCGACACGCCGACGCCGAAGCTTCCAAGGAGCTTTGTAAGCGTCGCCGCCGCGAATCCGTAATACTTAAAGAAAAACAGAATCAGCAGGTTGCTGGTAAAGGACAGCGCCACATACAGCTTTTTGCGGCGCAGACGTCTTCGCTCGTCTTCCAGCTTCTCCGCAGAGGCGATGAGAAGCCCGGACGCATAGGTGATGACCGTCGACGTCAACATCAGAAGCGCATACTCCGGATTCCAGCACATATAGAAAAAGTAGCTGCACGCAAGCAGGAACAAATATCTGACCTTGTGCGGAATTATAAAATAACAAAGGCAGACTGCCGGGAAAAACAGCAAAAATTCCAGTGAATGAAACAGCATGACCTTCTATCCTCCGTCCGTCCGATCTGCACAGTCCGGCACAAGCGACATTATGCCATATTTTTATGGCCTCTCCGTTCTCCCTTGTGAGGCTTTCGTAATAGTATATAGTACTTTTATTTTTTAATCAAGAAATTTTTCTTTTGCCGCTTTGCCGCTTTATTCACGCTTTATTCACCCGGGTGCCCGTCTGCGTGTAAATCCTCCGCTTCGCCGGCCGGCCTTCTCCAGTGCGCGATCCCGGATCCGTCTGTATCCATCAGGGCAAACCCCAGCTTCTGCGCCAGCGCACGGGACGCCCAGTTGTCCGTTTTTGCGCGGATCCATATCTGATCCGTATGCAGGCTCCTGCGCGCATATTCGAGTGCGGCACGGCACATTTCCTCCCCGTAGCCCTGCCGCCGGTACTTCTCCGCCACAACATACTGCAGTTCCAGCCGCGTCGGAAGTTCGTCCTCCCGCTGCGCATACCGGGCATTCCCGTCAATCTCCTCTGTCTGTCCCGCTGCTTTCTCTTGTCCGCGCGACTCCTGCCATCCGGCATAATCCTCCGCAAAATCTCGGAATCCGCAGCAGCCGACCAGCGTTTCGTCGCGCAGCAGCACACTCCACAGTCCATAGCCGCAGAAACGATACGCGTGACGGATATAGGCTGCCATCCTCTCCGGTTCAAAGCAGTCCCCGTCAGTATCCTCCATGGCCATACGCATTCCGCTCTGCCTGCTGATCTGATAAAGCTCCGGAATATCCCGCTCTGTGATCTCCCGGATGATCAGACGGTTGGTCACGGCGATCGTCACCGGGCGCCCTGTCCCGCGCAGCAGACACTCCTCCAGGGTTCTGGCGTCCAAGACACCCGGCGCGTCCGTAACCAGAGCAGCGCCCTCGAAAAAACGCCCCTCCCTGTCATCGCATCCGACGCAGACAAAGCCGCGCTTTGCCAATGTGGCCGTCAGTCCCCGGTCATCCGTGACCACAAGCGTATCTGCGGCGTCAAGCCCATCTGTCTGCCCTCTCCGCTGTTCCGGCTGTTCCGCGTTGAACCCGGCTGCCTGCGTTGTCTCTGTCTCGTCCTCTACGGCTGAAGAAGCGGCGCTGCCCAGCCATTCCCCCACATTCATCAATCTCCCGCCGCCGGATCGGATACAGCGGACGCCCTCCGCCAGAAGCCGGTCTTCCAGCTCCTCCTCCTGCACGCTCCACTCCTCTCCCAGCGCTAAAAGCACCTGCCTCAGCTCCATCTCTTTCTCCTTTGCATCCCTATGTTCCCTGTCATGTGCAGACACTCCTGATCCGCGTCCGCTCCGTACCGCGGCGCTGTTCATCAACAGCCTGCAAATATGCAGGTTACCCGCCACCAAATGTCCTTGCGTTCCGTGCCCGGAACGATTATAATACAAACTACTACAATAAGGAAGAGAGAGGATACCGACAATGGCACAGAATCCAATCGTCACCATCACAATGGAAAACGGTGGCATCATCAAGGCGGAGCTTTATCCGGAGATTGCCCCGAATTCCGTCAACAATTTTATCAGCCTCGTGAAAAAAGGGTTCTACGATGGGCTGATCTTTCACCGGGTCATCAACGGCTTCATGATCCAGGGCGGATGCCCGCAGGGAACCGGTATGGGAGGGCCTGGCTACTCGATCCCCGGGGAATTCGCCCAGAACGGCTTCCCGAACAATCTTGCACACACCCCCGGCGTTCTGTCCATGGCGCGCTCGATGCACCCGGATTCTGCAGGCAGCCAGTTCTTCATCATGCACAAGGCTGCTCCGCATCTCGACGGCGCCTATGCAGCGTTCGGCAAGGTAACAGAGGGCATGGATGTCGTGAACCGCATCGCCGAGACGGACACCGATTTTCAGGACCGCCCGCTCACGAAGCAGCGGATCGCCTCGATGACCGTCGACACCTTCGGCGTGGACTACCCGGAGCCGCAGAAGGCCTGAATCAGGCAAAGCCAAAATCAAAAGCGGTTCAGGAAAATTTAAAATCAGAGCATCACAGGAAAGCGGCGGGATTCTATGGCTGAATCTCCGCCGCTATGTATTTCCTCTCTGTATCTGCGCAGCTGTCAGGTATTTCCTCTCCCGCGCCTGCAGGCTCTCATGTATTTTCTCTCATACCTGCGCAGCTTTCGTGTATTTCCTCTCTGTATCCACGCAGCTGTCCTCACTCATACGATCGTGATCGTCCAGCGGTTCGTATACGTCTTCCCCGCGTCCACCGCAATCAGGTCTGCCTGCTGGGAAAACTCTTCCACAATCCCCTCGCGCGACGGAAGCGAGCTCCACGGCTCTACACAGACATAGGGGGCTTCTTTACAGGGCATATGCCAGAAGCCAACGTAGGGGAAATCCGGATACGCGACCGTGACGCTGCGGCTGCCCTTCTCGCTCGCGATACGGACTTCCCGCGCCGCATGCTTCAGAACCACCGCGTCATGGTCGAACAGCTCATGCCGCAGCGGCAGCCGCCTTCCGGCTTCGAGCGGATAAAGCTCATCATGCCCGGTCAGGAAACAGCGGTCAGAAAAACCAACCCGATATGGGTGCGCGGCCTGCGAAAATTCCAGGCAATAATCCTCAAACGAAAGCCCCGGCTCCAGCGGCACGTTGAATCCGGGATGCCCGCCGAGCCCGAAGTACATCCTCGCCCCGCCGTTGTTCGTCACAGAACTCGTGGTCACAAGGACGTTTCCCTGCAGCTCGTATGCGATGCGATAAGTAAATTCATACGGGTACTGCGCCCGCGTCTCCTCGTCGCTGTCCAGCCGAAAGATAACGCGGTTCTCCGTCTGTTCCTCCATCCGAAGCGTCCGGTATTTGAGAAAGCCGTGGATCTTCATCGCGTACTCCCGGCCGTCCGCCGTATACCGTCCCTCGGTCAGCCGCGCCACATACGGGAAGATGTTCGGCGCGCGGTCGTGCCAGATTGCAGGATCCCCCTGCCACAGGTACTCCGTGCCGTCCGTGCTTTGGATCGACTGCAGCTCCGCCCCGGCGTCGCTGACGCGCACGGTCAGCTGCTGATTTTTTATCGTATATTCCATTGCCTTGTCCCTCTCTGTTCAAAATTCATTTTTCTGGGTCGTCTCCACTTTGTCAGCGTATGTCTGGAATCGCAAAAGGGCAAGCCGTCCTCCCCGGGCTGCCTATCGAACCCGGCAGAAAACACTCCTGCCCTTTTGATCTGCTGCTATCTTCAGTCTTTCGCCGGCGGATACTCATTGCAGAGCAGACGGTAAGGCGGCTCATCCTCCACAATCTTCGGGAAGCGCCCCATCTCCTCGTAGAAACGATTGTCTGTATTATCATCGTTGCACATGGATACCTCGCCGATCAATACATCTCCCGTGCCTGGCTTCACGTCAAAATCATGATACTGATGCGGCCAGAGCGTAATGCTCTCGCCCGGATTCAGCTCGACGCCCGTGCCGGCCGGTACGTAATACGAACGGCCGTCTGAATTCACAAGCACATCCGTGTCCGCGAAACCGCCGTTTCCATCATCATTGTAGACATGGATGATGAGTGTGCCGCCGCCACGGTTGATAATATCCTCGCTCTTGGTCCAGTGGAAATGCATCGGGGAATGCTGCCCTTCCTTGAGCATCAGAAGCTTCTCCGCGTATACCTTCTTATATTTCGGGTTGTGCTGATTGCCGTTGCGAATCGTGATCAGGGCAAAACCGACCTTCTCCCAATCCTCAAGGCCGTAGTCCGTGATGTCCCAGCCAAGCATATTGTCACGGATCTCATCATACTCATGCCCCTTCGTCTCCCACTCTTCCGGAGTCCATTTGCAGAACGGCGGAATCTCAAAGCCATGCTCCCGGATCAGATTTTCCATGTAACGGATGCACGCGTTAATCTCAGAACGTTTCATCTCAATCTACCATTCCTTTCGTCTTCTTTACAAAAACCAATACCCAAAATGTCCGCCAAAACCAGACTGCCCTCCGTCGGCCAGCCTTCCCAAAGCTACCGGAGCCTTCGGATGGAAAAGCTTCTCTGAGAAATCAGCTTTCCTGCACCTCCAGGATGTCCATCGGGCAAGCCTTTGCGCAGATGCCGCAGGCAATGCACTTAGAAGAAGTCGGTGAATTCTCCGCCTTCACCATCACGCCCATCGGACAGACCTCCACACACTTGCCACAGCCCGTGCACAGCTTCTTATCGATCATGTAGACGCCCTTTGCGTTCTGCTTGATCGCGCCCGCCTCACAGTTGCGCGCACACTTGCCGCACTGGATACAGGTCTTCACGGTGGCGTCGTGTCCTGTCTTGGAAACGATCTGAATGCAGGACTTTGCCGGGTCGAACTTCTTGTAGAAGGCCTCCGAACAGGCGCGTACGCAGCTTAAGCACGCCATACAGGCGTTCTTGTCTTTTACAACCAGTTTCTTCATATGTATTGTCCTCCTTATATATATCTGCCTATATGATGGGATTATATCATGTCCTTCGGACATAATACCCTCCGGGGGACGCGCACGATTCGGTATGGTATCTTGTCTCGCTTCGCGCGACACCGAATCGGCGCAGATATAATCTCTGACGAGATTATATCATCTATTATTATAGTGAGTCAATTCTAACTTAGTGAGTCCGTTCTAACCGGGCTATAGAAAAAGGCTGCTGCAAGACAGTCCACATTTCCCGGGAACTGCCTGCAGCAGCCAAATACGATTCTTATTCTCAAACTCATCCCGAACCAGCCGCCTGCGCTGCATCCTTCTGCATTCCTGGACCATGTAATCGTACAGCGCCTCGGCC
>CANQWV010000129.1 GCA_947627645.1 uncultured Lachnospiraceae bacterium
CCAATCTGCGTCTTCTCAAACGGCTCCTCCACCTGCTTCAGGTGCTGGAGCAGCCGGATGTCGTTCGACATCTTGTGCGCGCTCGCCGCAATCCCTGCAAGTACATTGAGCACTCTCGTGTCCGTCTTTCTCGAATACGTCTGCCCCGACACCGGGACACACGCGGAAAAGCCCATCTTCTGTGCGATCTTCGGGTCGAGCTGATCCACCTTCGCCTGATCGCCGTCAAAGAGCTCCAGGAAGCTGGCCTGCGTGCCCGTCGTCCCCTTCGAGCCGAGCAGCTTCATCGTGGAGAGCACATAGTCCAGATCCTCCAGATCCATCAGAAACTCCTGCGCCCACAGCGTCGCGCGCTTCCCGACCGTCGTCGGCTGCGCCGGCTGGAAATGCGTGAACGCCAGCGTCGGAAGCTCCCGGTACTTCATCGCGAAATCCGCAAGCTGCGCGATCACGTTGACGAGCTTCTTCTTCACAAGCTTCAGCGCCTCGGTCATCACAATAATATCCGTGTTGTCGCCCACGTAGCAGGATGTCGCGCCGAGGTGGATGATCGGCTTCGCCTTCGGACACTGTACGCCGTACGCGTACACGTGGGACATGACGTCATGCCGCACGATCTTCTCGCGCTCCTTCGCCACCTCGTAGTTGATGTCGTCCTGAAAGGCCTTCAGCTCCGCGATCTGCTCGTCGGTAATGTCAAGCCCCAGCTCCTGCTCTGTCTCCGCCAGGGCAATCCACAGCCTTCTCCACGTCCGGAACTTCATGTCCGGCGAAAAAATATACTGCATCTCCCTGCTCGCGTAGCGCTCAGAAAGCGGGCTTACGTATCGGTCGTTGCGATCTCCCATATGATCTATCCTTTCTCGTCAGGTTATTGTCTACGCGAACGCAGCCTCGAAACCTTCGGTTTCTCGGTGTTCGTTACACTCACATATCGTCAGAGCCATCGCTGGCTGTTGCCTGCAAGCAGTCACAGCCTGCGCTGTCTCCGACGCTGCGTTCGTGTTTATCGTTCATAGTCTCCTCTGATGTCCTCCTTCGGCGGCTGCACCGGATACTGCCCCGTGAAGCAGCCCTGGCAGATCGGCAGCCCCTCCGTCAGCTCCGGCAGCCGCTCCAGCCGCAGATACCCCAGCGAATCCGCGCCGATGATCGCACGGATCTCCTCAATCGTGCGGTTGTAGGCGATCAGCTGCTCCCTCGCCGGCACATCCGTCCCAAAATAGCAAGGGTACAAAAACGGCGGCGAGCTGACGCGCATATGTACCTCCTTCGCCCCGGCCTCGCGCAGCATACGCACAATCCGGTCGCTCGTCGTCCCACGGACGATTGAATCGTCGATCATGATGATCCGCTTCCCGGCCACCGCCTCGCGCAGCACATTCAGCTTCACACGGACGCTCGACTCCCGGCTGCTCTGCTTCGGCCTGATGAACGTGCGCCCCACATAGCTGTTTTTGACAAACGCGGTTCCGTAGGGGATCCCGGACTCCAGCGAATAGCCGAGCGCCGCCACATTTCCGGACTCCGGCACGCCGACCACGAGGTCCGCGTCCACCGGCGAGTCCATCGCCAGGAAGCGTCCCGCCCGGATCCGCGACTGATAGACGCTGACGCCGTCCAGGCGGCTGTCCGGCCTTCCAAAGTATATGTATTCAAAAATGCATCTCGCGGTCTTCTCCCTCGGCAGACACATGCTGCGGTCGGACACGATGCCCTCCTTCGGGCTGATCGTCACAATCTCTCCGGGCTCGACGTCCCGGATGTACTCGGCCCCGATCGTGTCCAGCGCGCAGGTCTCGGAGGCGAGAATGTACGCGTTGTCTCTCTTGCCGATGCACAGCGGGCGGAAGCCGAACGGATCCCTCGCCCCGATCAGCTTGCGCGGCGACATGATGACCAGCGAGTAAGCGCCCACCAGCTTCTTCATCGCGTTCGCGACCGCGCCCTCGACATTTTTCGAGCGGACGCGCTCCCGGGCGATGTGGTAGGCGATGACCTCCGTGTCGATCGTCGTCTGGAAGATCGCGCCGCCCATCTCCAGCTCCCGGCGAAGCTCCGGCGCGTTGACCAGGTTGCCGTTGTGCGCGAGCCCCAGCGTGCCCTTGACATAGTTGAGCACCAGCGGCTGGGCGTTCTCCCGCGTGCTCCCGCCCGCGGTCGAGTAGCGTACATGCCCGACGCCGATATCCCCCTTCAGGGCCGCAAGATGGTCGCCCGTAAACACCTCGTTCACAAGACCCATGCCCTTGTGCGAAAGCACCTTCTTCTTCGGTCCGTTCGTATCGCTGACCGCAATCCCGCAGCTTTCCTGTCCGCGGTGCTGCAGCGCGAAAAGGCCATAGTAAATCGACGACGCGACGTCCTCGCCCGAGAAATCGTACATACCGAAGACGCCGCACTCCTCGCGCAGCTCGTCCTCCGGCTCCGCCGTCTCATAAATCTCACAATTCATTCTGTATCATCCTCTCCCGCCCCGTATTCCGTTCTGCCTTATCATGCACGACAGTCTGTTTTTCCCTGGCTGTCGCTGTATCCCATGCTGTTATCCGGCAGCCGTCAGGGAAAGGATCCATAGGGGCGTCCACCCGGAGACGTCCTTCCCGACGGCGCCCGGTCTACGCCAGCCCCAGTCGGCGGAACACCTCGTTGTAGGCCTCCTCGACATTGCCGAGATCCCTGCGGAAGCGGTCCTTGTCCAGCTTCTCATGCGTCGTCGCGTCCCACAGGCGGCAGGTATCCGGCGAAGTCTCGTCCGCCAGGATGATCTGTCCATGATAGCGTCCGAACTCGATCTTGAAATCCACGAGCTCGATGTTCGCCTGCATGAAATATTTTTTCAAAACGTCATTCACCTTGAACGCGTATTTGGTGATCGTCTCAATCTCCTCCCGCGTCGCAAGGCCAAGCGCAATCGCGAAATAGTCGTTGATCAGCGGATCGCCCAGCTCGTCGTTCTTGTAGCTGAACTCGAGCGTCGGAGCCTGAAACGGCGTGCCCTCCGCTACGCCTAAGCGCTTTGAGAAGCTTCCGGCCGCGATGTTGCGCACGATCACCTCGAGCGGAACGATCTCCACCTTCTTCACGGCGGTCTCCCGGTCGCTCAGCTCCTCGATGAAGTGCGTCGGAACGCCCTCCTTCTCAAGGATCTGGAACACATGGTTTGTCATGCGGTTGTTGATCACGCCCTTGCCCTGAATCGTCCCCTTCTTCAGGCCGTTGAACGCCGTGGCGTCATCTTTGTAGTCAACGATCAGTACATCTTCGTCGTCCGTGCGGTAAACCTTCTTTGCCTTTCCTTCGTAGAGCAACTCTTTCTTTTCCATAACTGATCTCCTCTTTCGCTTCTTGTATCGTTCCTGAAGCCGAATCGCCGCACGGTTCCTCTGCCGGGGCTTTCCCGGAATCCTCCGGCAGCCTCCGGCCTGGTTTCCGAAAAAGCCCTAATTCCCAGACCTCTCAAAGAAAGCACAGCTGGGAAAACGCGGTACCCGGCCTGTTGCCACATGCAAGTATAAATGATTGAGCTCAGGATTGCAAGTTCGATTTTTACAATCCAGATTTTCATGATTCAAGCTTTCCTGGTTCAGATTCTCACGGCTCAGATTTTCATGATTCAAATTTTCATGATTCAGATTTTCATGATTCAGATTTTCATGATTCAATTTTTCGTGGTTCAGATTTTCATGATTCAGATTTTCATGATCCAAATTTTCATGGTTCAGATTCTCATGGCTCAGATTCTCATGGCTCAGATTCTCATGGCTCAGATTTTCATCGTTCAGATCTTTGTACTCCTGCAATACTGCTCCTTGAGCTCATCGAGCACTTTCCCGATATCTGCTTCCTTCGCACGCGCAAGCCAATGCGCAAACTCCGGCTTCTCGCACAGCTTCGCGCTGTACTCCCGGATGCTGTCCACGAGCTCCGGATCCGCGTGCAGCGCGTCTACCCGCTTCCGGCATTCCTCCTCGTCCAGGAACAGCGGCAGCGCGCTGATGTACTTGCGCAGAGACTCTTTCGTCTTCATCAGGCCGTACGATTCATAAAAACACTCCGAGGCCGCCTCGAACTGGAACAGCCCCGCGTCCGCGCCCCAGATTGTTCAGCACCGCCGCATAAAACTGCGCCCCCAGTTTGCCGGAATTCCGCCGTTTCAGAATACTGCGGTACTCTCCTGCCGCGCGGGCGTACATACGCTCCCGGAACAGGTAGTCGCCGCGGAGCTTCTGCTTCACATCGTCCGGCTGCACCTCGAGCTTCGCGAGCTTCTCCTGGAACTCCCGCATCTGCGCGTGGGTGAGATATCCGGCCTCGCGGAAGATCGGCGACACAAAAAAGCCGGCCCCGTCCTGCTTCTCCATATGCTCGTACAGCTGGCGGTAGAGTCTCGTCAGTCCAAGCTCATCCCGGATCCAGTCGCACAATCCCTCGTTGATGATACTCTCATCGATCAGGCATACATTGTTGTAGAGGTAGAAACACAGCTCCTCCAGCGAATAGATCCCGGTTCTTATATTTTCAATAAAGTATGGCTTTTCCGCCTGCTTCACCAGGCAAAGATCATAGCTCATAGTTTCGCTTCCCTTTTCGTATGTTCCTTTTCAGGCATTCTTTTCATACGTTTCTCTCCACGCCGCCAATGCGGCTCCGGCGCTAGAAATACAGCGTCCGCTTCCAGGTAAGCCCCGAGGAGCGGTAAAGTCCTCCGAACCCGAGATCCTCCGCCTCAATATGACAGCACCTCGCCGAAGAGAAATAGACCGTCATGCGCAGCCTCGTCGCGCGCTGCGGCCTGTGCGGAAGCCCTGGAAGCCTCATAATGTGCAGAATGCTCTCCCCCTCGGCCATCGGCTGTGAGAGAATGCGGATCTCACGCTCTTCATTCAGGATAAATTCGCAGACATGGTACGCCTCATACCAGTTGATCCCGGCGCTTACCAGCGGATAGGCGGATTCCCTGCCGCGGATGCGCATCTCCATGCTGAGGTTGCGCTCGATCATATCCCGCCCGCCGAAAATAACGCCGTGGCTTTCGATCAGGCCGACGCGCTCCATCACCGCGTAGCAGGCTCCCTTGGAGAAGAGATTCTTCCCCTGGAACGCGTGCCGTCTGTAGCAGAGGAACTGAATCGAGCGTTCCGCCCAGCTCTTATTGAAGTAATCGCCCATCAGATAGCTGGCCGAGACCGTCCTGCGCTCGAACACCTTCTTCAAAAGCTCGAAAAACAGCCGGTCCTTTTCCTTCTTCCACTCCGTCTCTTTGCGCCCGGCGCGCACGCGCTCATCCATCGGCTGCCGCGCGGCCTGCTGCACCTGGGCGATCGCCGGACGGGTGCTGCGGTCGATATGGAGCACATACCCCACGATCGCCTCCTCCTCGTAGGTCAGCAGCGCGACGTCCTGATACCAGAGCTCCTTTTTCTGGTTGATCGTGTGATAAAAGAACGAGGAAAAAAAGTCCTGAACATAGATCTGCTTGCGGTCAAGCCCGTATTGTTCAAGCGCCTCCACGATCACCGTGCTCCACCAGTCGTCCAGCTCCCGCACCGTCGCCATGACATACAGCCTCGTATCCTTTGTCAGCAGCTTCAGCCTGGAAAAGCAAAGCCGGAAATACTCTGCAAGAATCTCCTTCGGCTCATAGCTGCGGCCGCCGCAGGCAATCTTCTCCCTGCGCCCGATCCGGTTATACAAGTCCGCAGCCGCATCCTTGTCTTCCGTCTGGCCGCCTTTTCCATCCCAGAGATGCCATATTCCCTGCGCATCCCTGCGCATACCCATCGGAAGCAGCGCATGCTCCGCGTCGGAAGACGCGCCGAGCGTCATCGGCTCCTTCACCGACTGATGGTAATACGTAATCTGCGCATATTGCTCATTCAGCTCGATTCCCAGCACCAGTTCATTCGTCGCCTGTGTCATAAATCCACCTTTGTTTTCCCAAAAGCCTGCCGCCCGGCCGCCCATATATCAACAGGGCTTTCCCGCCCGGCCACAGCTCTCTGTCTTTTCCTCAATCGTTCCTGTTCCCCTGCGCCCGGCAGCATACGCGCCATGCCAACCGTCAGACCAGCGTAAAAAGCTCCCTTGCCAGATACTCCATCGTGAGATAAGATTCCAGCTCCTCCCGCGCCTCTTCATCGCCGGTTCTTCGCGCCCGTGCAAGCCGGTTCAGCGCCTCATATTTCGAGACACGCCCCGACGACCCATCCGGCGCGCGAAGCGTCCAGAGATCCGTCTTTTTTCGCGCTCCGGGCGACTCCTCCTCAAGATAGCACTCAAGCTCGTCCCCGTCAAAGAGCGTAAACTCCCGGACAAAAATGCCCTCAAAATAATCCTTCATTGTCTCCTGGCGGTATTCCTCCTGCCCACGCATCCGGTAAAAGATCGTCACCCTGCTCTGCGGGTCGCAGGCATACTCCGCAAACACACGGCCCTCCATCTGATAAGGCCGCAGCAGCTCCTCATCGAAGCGCCGCCAGAACGCGAAGCGCATCCCCTTCGCCCCGAATTCCGCGAGCATATCCGCGGCAATCCTGCGCTGCTCCGGCTTCAGCTCAACGCTCCTCGCGTAATACTCGAGAAGCGCGAGCCTGCACACCTGCTCCTGCTCCTCGATCCTGCCCTTGCGGGTGAGGTACAGATATTCCCGCTCAATGTAGGCGAACACCGGATCCGCCACCGGGATTCCCCGTACGAAGTATTCATACGCCTTGAGGTTCACATACGCCCGGCAGAGCTTTTTGCGGCCCATTTTCTTCCAATAAGACTCAAACACGGCTTCAGACCCCTGCGTCCCGCTCCTCGTGAACAGAATCATCGTGATGATCTTCTCCTCGAGGTGCATCGTGTCCAGGTCGAAGCGTACCGCCGCCTGCCAGACAAGCGTCATGTCGCGCACCGGCCCTTCGTAATACAGAAGCAGGTAGCGCAGCAGCTTGTCGTCGTACTTCCCGCTGTCAAAACAGTAATGGCACAAAGCCACCAGCATCGGATTTTCCTCGAACTCCAGCTCCAGCACCATGCGGCTGCAGATGCGCACAAGCTGCAGGAGCGCGATCCCCTCCGTCCCGTAGGCGTCGAGAATCGCAAAGGCATCTGAGCACTTTCCCTCCTCAGCGAGCAGCGTGACTAGCGACGCCTTATCCACCTTCACATAATCCAGGTACGGAATGCGCTCCAGGAACTCCGCCAGGGAATCGTCCCGCAGATGATCCGTGTAATACTCCAGCACGCACTTGCGCAGCAGGTCGCGGAACCCATCTGAAAAGGCCTCTGTCTCACAGGCCAGGGTGAAATACGGCAAAGTCTGCCTCTGCACCGGGCCGGCCTCCATGCAGCGGATGCAGCTGTACAGAAGCAGTCCCGGGAACCCCGGCGTCTTCTGCGCGCACCACGAAAGCATCTCCTCATCCTCAAACATTCTCCGAACCGAACAAAGCCCGTCCGTCAGGTAACGGCGTCCCTGCGTATCCTCCAGCACGACCGCGCTGTCCGGATCATAGATCTGGATATACGCCTTCCCCTCACTGAAAAGGAACGCCTGCTCCCGCCGGGAACGCACCGAGTGCACGACCACCTGACGGATATCCGGCAGACCGCAGTCCACCTCAAAGGTAAACAGA
>CANQWV010000130.1 GCA_947627645.1 uncultured Lachnospiraceae bacterium
CTGCCTCAGCCGGGGCTTCAGCTGCTTCTTCCTCTGCCGGAGCCTCAGCTGCCTCCACCGGTGCCGGAGCCGGAGCTGCTGACTCAAGCGCCTTCATGCTAAGGCTGATCTTGTGGTCTTCGCCGTTGAAATCGACAACCTTCGCCTCAATCATCTGACCGGTCTTCAGGATATCGGACGGCTTGTCTACATGCTCATGAGAAATCTGGGATACATGCAACAGCGCGTCTACACCCGGCTCGAGCTCAATGAACGCGCCAAAATCCGTCATCCTGGCAACTCTGCCCTCCACGATATTGCCGATCGCATACTTCTCGCCTGCGTTCAGCCATGGATTCTGATCCTCAAACTTCAGGCTCAGCGCAATCTTGTCCCCTCTGATATCTTTGATCAGAACGGTGAGCGGCTCGCCAACCTTAAATACCTTCTTCGGATTCTCCACATGACCCCAGGACATCTCAGAGATGTGAAGCAGGCCATCCGCACCACCCAAATCGACAAACGCGCCGAAATCCGTGACATTCTTGACAACGCCGTCCACCACATCGCCAACTGCGATGCGCTCGAACAGCTCTCTCTGCATCTCTGCCTTTCTCGCGACAAGGATCTGCTTGCGGTCGCCGATGATACGTCTTCTTCTTGGATTGAACTCGGTGATCACAAACTCGATCTCCTGCCCCGCATACTTTTCGAGATTCTTCTCGTAGGTATCGGAGACCAGGCTTGCCGGGATAAAGACTCTCGTCTCGTCCACAACGACGCTAAGGCCGCCGGACAGAACCTGCGCAACCGGTGCCGTAAGGATCTCCTGCGTATTGAATGCATCTTCAAGCCTCTTGTTGCCACGCTCGGCAACCAGACGCTTGTAGGTGAGCTGCACCTGTCCGTCTCCGTCGTTTACCTTGAGCACCTTCGCCTCCATCTTGTCATTCACCTGTACCAGCGTGCGAAGATCCACATTCGATTCATTTGTATATTCGCTGCGGGTGATGATCCCGTCAGCCTTGTATCCGATGTTCAGGACGATCTCGTCTTCTTTGACATCGATCACAGTGCCTTCGACAACCTCTCCATTGTGAATTGTTTTTAATGAATCTTCCAGCATTTGTTCAAAACTTAAATCTGACATTGTTTTGAAACCTCCTCAATCAAAATATTTGGGGTGGACGCTCCTGCTGTAATACCTACACAACCAATGGATGACAATTGACGAAAGTCCATATCCTTTATAGTTTGTATATAGTAAGTATTTGCGCACTCCATCTTGCATATCTCAAACAGCTTCCGTGTGTTGGAACTGTGTCTACCGCCGATGACGATCATACTGTCCACCTTCGCTGCAATCTCCCGCGCTTCCGACTGACGCTCCTCCGTTGCACTGCAAATAGTGTTCAAGATATCCACTTCATCATAACTCATTTTCGAAATAATTTCAACTAAATTATCAAATTTCTTGTAATTAAATGTCGTCTGCGACACGATGCAAAGCCTTTTCCCCGGGATGGGATGAAATTGTTTCGCCTCCTCTTTCGTCCCGATCACTTTGACCGGTCCCAGGCACCAGCCTTTGATCCCTTCGACCTCCGGATGGCCCTCGTTACCGATGATCACAATCTCCGCCCCCTGCCCGCTGTGCTCGCGGACGATGCGGTGGATTTTCCGGACGAACGGACAAGTGGCGTCCACGATGTGCAGTCCCTGCGCCTCGATCTTCTGATAGATGCGCTCTGGCACGCCGTGTGACCGGATGATCACCGTTCCTTCCCGGATGGCTTCAAGCTCATCCTCATTCTCGATGATCTGCACGCCCTTCTCCTGAAGCTCGCGCACGACCTCCTCGTTGTGGATGATCGGCCCGTAGGTATAAATCGGCTTCACACCTTCCTCGATCTGACGGTAGACCTGCTCTACAGCGCGTTTCACCCCAAAACAAAAGCCCGCCGTCTTCGCCACAATTACTTCCATATTCCTTCCATCCTTATTACTTACCCTTGTTACTTATCCTTATTACTTATCCTTATTACTTACCCTTATTACTTATCCTTATTTCTTATCCTTATTTCTTATCCTTCTTTCAATTCCGCTTCGCTTCCTGCCGCCTGATTCATTTTCTGCAGCCCGGGCAGAAAAGGATCAGCCTGACAAAACAGCAGCACTCCGGCTTTTTCTGCAATCTGCCGGCTCACTGCCTTTCGCAGAACACCTGCAGATGTCTCTCACATCTGCATCCGCTCTCGCGCCAGATTAACGATTCTCGCGGTCACTTCCTCGACCGTCATCCCGGACGAATCGACCAGCACCGCATCCTCCGCCTGCTTCAGCGGCGCTATCTCCCGGTGCATATCGCGGTAATCGCGCTCTTCAATCTCCTTTGCAATCTCTTCCAGAGAGCAGTCTTCTCCACGCTCACAGAGCTCCTTATAACGGCGCTCCGCGCGCGTCTGCACACTCGCGGTCAGATAAATCTTAAGCTGCGCGTCCGGCAAAATCGCCGTCCCGATGTCACGTCCGTCCATCAGCACATTTTCGCGCCTCGCCAGCTCCCGTTGCAGATCAGTCAGCTTCGCGCGCACCTGCGGCTTCGCGGCCGCCGCGCTCGTCCTGGCGCTCACTTCCTCAGTGCGGATCTGCCCGGACACATTCTCGCCGTTCAGATAAACCTGCTGCACGCCGTCCTGGTAATCGATCGTCACCTCGATCTCCTCCAGCGCACGCGCAAGCTCCTGCGCATCCTCAATCCGCGTCCCTGCGCGCATCAGCCCCAGCGTGATCGCCCGGTACATCGCGCCCGTATCCACGTAGATAAAAGAAAGCTCCTTCGCCGCACGCTTCGCGATCGTGCTCTTGCCGGCGCCGGCCGGCCCATCTATCGCTATATTGAAACTCATGCCTTATCTCCTGTCCCGATCAATTCCTGTATGGTCAGCAAATGCGCTCGCCTGGCGAAAACACCGGCGCTCCGGCATTTGCACATCTGCCGTTCACAGAGGACCTGCACCCGGAATTCCCATGCCTGCCGCATATCCGGTGGCCCAGGCGATCTGCAGATTGAATCCTCCGGTCACCGCGTCAAGATCCAGAACCTCGCCCGCAAAATACAGACCGTGTATCTTTCTGGATTCCATTGTCGATGGATCGATCTCTTTGACATCGACGCCGCCTCTCGTGATAACGGCTTCATTATACCCTCGAAGCCCTGTCAATGTCAAAGGAAAATGTTTCGTGTTCACGATTAGTTTCCGCCGCTCCTCGCGCGTGATCTCATGAACCGGTTTTTCCGCCGGAATCTCGCACAGGCAGATCATCACCGGGATCAGCTTTGCCGGAAAAAGCGTCCCGAGCACGGTTTTGAGCTGTCGGTTTTTCGCCGCCTCAAATTCTCTGAGAATCCTCGCGTCCACCTGCTCCTCGTCAAGCGCCGGCTTCAGGTCGATCTGCAGCTTGAGCGGATGCTCTGCCAGCTTTTTCTGGATCCGGCTGCTCGCCGTGAGGATCAGCGGCCCGGTCACGCCGAAATGTGTAAACATCATCTCGCCAAATTCCCGGTAAAGCAGCTTTTTTCCATCCAGTATAGAGACTTCCACATTTCGCAGAGACAATCCCTGCAGCTGCTGCGCCAGGTCCCCGGCAGTCTCCATCGGCACAAGCGAGGGAGAACACTCGGTCACTCCAAGCCCGGCCGCCCTTGCGAAGCGGTACCCGTCTCCGGTCGAACCCGTAGACGGGTAGGACAGTCCTCCAGTCGCCACGATCACCGCGTCGCAGGGAATGCTCTTTCCCGACCTGAGGCTGAGGCCCGCCACACTCCATCCTTCTAATGCGGCATTTAGCCTCTGGACATCATTTCGAATCACCGTACGGCCTGAATCCCGGGATGCAGGCTTCGACCCGCTTTCCTGTGCACCAGCTGTCTCGTTTTCCTGAGCCTTGACTGTTTCTCTTTCCTGCTCCGGCGAACTGTACAGGATTTCGCCTACCTCCTCATTCAGATATATCTTCACGCCATATTCCCTGAGCTTCGACGCCAATGCGGCTATCACGTCCGAGGAATGATCGGAAACCGGAAACACCCGGTTGCCGCGCTCGGTCTTCGTCCGCATCCCGGCCTCCTCAAAAAAGCGGATCGCAGCCGCTGTCAATCCCGTAGAACGCGCTGTAGAGGAATTTCCGGTTCGTGCAGACCGCCTGCAGAAGCGTCTCAACATCGCAGTTGTTGGTCAGGTTGCAGCGGCCCTTTCCCGTGATATAGATTTTCTTGCCAAGCTTCTCGTTTTTCTCATAGAGGCTGACCTCGTGTCCGTTCATGGCCGCTGTCGCCGCCGCCATCATGCCTGCCGCGCCGCCGCCGATCACCGCAACCCTGCTCATGCTTCTTCTTTCCTTCCTCTCCACTCTCGCGTTTCACAGCCATCGTTTTTTCTTGCTTCCGCTGCGGCAAGCATCACTGTCGGCTGTGCCATTTTGTTTCACAGCCATCCGCTTTTTCCTGCTTCCACCGCAACGATATGCTCACGCTATGCCGCCCCGCATTTTCTCTGCAGCATCACAGCAGCGTTCCAGGTTTTCTCATTCCTGGCCTCCTGTGCCACCGTGCGGCTTTGCCGCAGCTTCATTTTCCGATTTAAGGCTGCCTTGCAGTTCCGAGTCCCTGTTCCCGTCTATTTGCTTCTCCAGTGCGTACCCCCGCACGCTCTCCTCGTCCCCGCTCTTCAGTTCAAACCAGAACTCCACGCCGTCCTCGCAGTTGCGCACCCCGTAGTCCTGGTGGAGCGATTCCATGATCGCCTTCACAATAGACAGACCGATGCCGCTTCCTCCATACTCCCGGGTCCGCGCCTTGTCTACTTTGTAAAATTTATCCCAGATTCGGGCAAGATCTTCTTCCGGAATCTGCTCTCCGGTGTTGCGCACCGTGACGCGAATTACGCCGCCAAAGCCGCCGTCTTCCCCGCATCCTTCCGCAGATATGACGGATGCGCCGCCCTGCCCTGCAAGACCCGGCCCGCTTTCATCCGCTTCGTTCCTCCTGCCAGGCTCCTCTGGCAGCCGCAACGCCCGGCCCGCATATCTGGCCGCCTGTACGCTGATCTTCCGCACACCGTCCACATGGTTCAGCGCATTGCTCAGATAATTGGTCAGAACCTCCTCAACCTTGTACTCATCTCCCCAGACATACAGCTCGTCCTGGATCTCACAATGGATCTCCGCCTCCTTCTGCTGCGCCAGTATCGTCACCGACTGCACCTTGTTGCGGATCAGCTCGCTCAGGTCAAAACGCTCCAGGACGACCTGGTCGCTGCCGAACTCAAGCTGATTCAGCGTCAGAAGCTTCTGAACCATTCCATTCATCCTGGCGGCCTCGTCCATGATTACCTCGCAGTAGAAGGCACGGCTCTCCTCGTCGTCGTTCACGCACTCCTGCAGCCCCTCTGCGTATCCCTGGATCAGCGCGATCGGCGTCTTCAGCTCATGCGAAACATTGGAGAGAAATTCCTTCCGCATCCCGTCGATCTGCTCCTTGCGCTCGATGTCGCGCTGCAGCTCATTGTTCGCCGTGAGAAGCTGGGAGTACGTCTTCTCCAGGTTCTCAGACATACGGTTGAAGGATTCCCCGAGCTGTCCCACCTCGTCGCTGCCGCCGCTCGTATATTTGGCGCTGAAATCCAGCCCGGCCATGCGCTTCGAGAGCTCCGTCAGCTCGCCCAGAGGCTTCGTCACACGCCTGGAGATGAACCAGACCAGCACGCTCGCGAGCAGCACGCCGAACAGACAAATATACTTGATAAAATCATTGGCGATGCGCACGCTGTCCCGGATGCTCTCCATGTTGATGCGCATGATAAAATAAAAGCCTTTTTCCAGCGTCCCCCACATCTCCAGGTAGTCGACCGCAACCTCCGGGTCGTATTTCTTCTGAATCGTGTAGGCGTCGTTCTTCGCCAGGATCGAATCCGGGTCAACCGTGTCCAGACCGATCCCATAGCCGTTCAGCCGCCCCAGCATCAGCCTCAGATAATCCGACTGCGCGTATGCCGTATCCGTCCAGACCAGCATATTGTAATCCTCATCCGTCACGATGAAGGAAATGCTGTTCGCATTGCACAGATCCTCAAACTCCTGCACGCCGTCCTTTTTCATCCCGCCGCGGTCCGTGATGTTCTCATTCAGCTTGTCATACGCCTCGATCAGGACATCCCGCTTCCGCAGAGAGTAGAAATCCTCCAGAAAAAACGTATTGATCAGATAATTGGCAAGAAACAGCATCCCCGTCAAACCGATAAAAATGACCGTCAGCTGTCTGCGTATCGAGCTCTTCATCCGTGATCAACCTTCCACCTCAAACTTGTATCCCATGCCCCAGATTGTCTTGATGTAATCTCCGTAAGCACCCATCTTGCTGCGCAGCTTCTTCACATGCGTGTCGATCGTCCGGGCGTCTCCGAAATAGTCGTAGTTCCAGACACTGTTCAGGATCTTCTCCCGTGAGAGCGCGATCCCCTGATTCTCCATAAAATAAGTCAGCAGCTCAAACTCCTTGTAGCTGAGATCCACGCTCTTGCCGTCGATCGTAACCTCATGCGCGGCCCGGTTGACCTCGATCACCCCGGCGCGCAGCAGATCCTCCGACGAAAAGCCGCTCGTCCGCCGCAGGATCGCCTCGACGCGCGCGACCAAAATCTTCGGGCTGAACGGCTTGGAGATGTATTCGTCCACGCCGAGCTCAAACCCGAGCAGCTCGTCGTACTCCTCCGCCTTCGCCGTCAGCATGATGATCGGAGTCTGAGAGTATCTGCGAATCTCCCTGCAGACCTGCCAGCCATCCATCTTCGGCATCATCACGTCGAGGATCACAAGGGCGATGTCCTTCTTCTCAAAAAAAAGATCGACCGCCTGCTCGCCATCCTCCGCCTCCAGCACCTCAAAATTCTTCTTCACCAGGAAATCGCGCACCAGCTTGCGCATCCTGCTCTCATCGTCCACCACCAAAACCTTCAGCTTGTCCATCTGCCTTCCGCTCCTTTCCCCACGTCCGCCTTTCACTTCTTTTCTCGCATCTTCAATCCGCTTCTTTTTCCGGACCCGCATTCCGCTTCTTTTCTCGTATCTGCACTCCGCTTCCTTTTCCACATCTGCCTTCCGCTTCATTTCTCGCATCTGCATTCCGCTTCTTTTCTCGCATCTGCATTCCGCTTCTTTTCTCGCGTCTGCATTCCGCTTCTTTTCTCGCGTCTGCATTCCGCTTCTTTTCTCGCGTCTGCATTCCGCTTCTTTTCTCGCGTC
>CANQWV010000131.1 GCA_947627645.1 uncultured Lachnospiraceae bacterium
GCCGGTTCTTCCATAGCCTCCTGCGCCTCCGCACCAGCGGTCTCATCCGCCGACACGTCCGACGCCTCTGCCGCCGAAGCATCTGCTCCGGAAGCCTCCTCCAGAATCCCCGTCTCCGGCACTTCCGCCGCGAGTTCCTCTGCAAGAGCCTCTTCCGGCGCGTCCGCCGGGTCTTCCGCCTGCTCCAGTTCTGCCGCAGCAACCTGCACGCCTGCTTCTTCCGCGGACAGCACCATGGAAGTCCCGGAAAGCTGGCTGGCAAATACGGTCAGCGCCATAAACAGAGCCATGCCTCTCTTCTTCATAATTACCTCTCCTTCCTTAACGTGAAATTCACATAATACGACTTATCGGAAGCTGTGAAGCAAATTCCGATAAGAGGCGCGGGCACGCGCCGTAAATCGATTACAGATATATAGGGCATAAAACACCTATATTCTGAAAAAAATTATAGCAGGGAAATTTCGTCTTTGGTGTCCCAAAAAAAGACTTTTTTGTGGTAAAATATGTACTATTTGATATTTGTAGATTGCCATGCTAAAATTATATCTACATCTTTTAAATGGGGGTATTCTGCTTTGGCTGCCAAACACGAAGGTCACCTGACAACTTCCCAGCTGTTGTCATTTATCCGGAAATCACACGATTTTTCACAGGTAAACGATTTCTTTCGCGACAGCGGAGATCCGCCTGTATTCTGTCATTTTCTCTACACGCTGATGGAAAAATACAATATGACTTCGAAAGATGTCATCAATTCAAGCGGGATCGAGCGTTCTTACTTTTACCACATTCTGAGCGGTCAGAAAATTCCCGGCCGCAATATTGTCCTCCGCATCGCCCTCTGCCTCAAGGCCACGCTTACAGAGACGAACCAGTTGCTTCGTCTGGCGCATCAGGGTATGCTCTACGCGAAGATCCGGCGTGACGCCGCTATCATCTTTGCCATCGAAAAGAAATACTCGATGCAGCAGACCAACGAACTTCTGATACAAATACAGGAGCAGCCATTGTACAAGGAGGAATATATATGAATCTGTTTTCCGGCGCCAATCGCGATACCCACCCCGAAGGGCCGGAGGAACTGCCGGAAGAGTCAGACACGCTGCCGGATAGCCTGAATGGACTGCCGGAGGATGCTGCCACTTTGTCTAACAGTCTGAATGGACTGCCGGAAGATGCTGTCGCTTTGTCTAACGGTCTGAATGGGCTGCCGGAAGATGCTGCCGCTTTGTCGGAGGAGCCAGAATACCTGCCCGGAGAGATTCCTGCACTGCCCGGAGAACTGTCCGCGCTTTATGAAGTGCAGTCCTGTCTGAAATACTCCGAGCAGTCTGCTACCTATCTGCTTCGCGAACGTTCTGCGGGAAAGCCCTGCCTCCTGAAGACAGCCGAGGATCCCATATATGCAAAGCTTCTTGAAAACGAACGGGATGTCCTGGAATTCATCCACCAGTCAGACACTTCCTGGATCGGCGAAAGCTTTTCCCACTCCGTCTATCTGGAGGAGCACGCCGGAACGACATACTATATCCGCTCCTATATCGAGGGTTCCACGCTGGAGGAGCTGTGCGAGACCGGCTACCGCAAGCCCGGTCTGCCCCCTGCGCAGGCCCTGAACTATGCAATTGCACTGACCGAGCTGCTGCAGTTCCTGCACAGTCTGAATCCGCCGCTGATCCACCGCGACATCAAGCCGCAGAATGTGATCGTCGACTCTATGGGAAACTGCCATTTCATTGATCTGGGCATCTCTCGCTTTTTTCAGCCAGAAAAGGACACAGACACATTTATCATGGGCACCAGGCTGACAGCCCCTCCGGAGCAGTTTGGCTACCGTCAGACCGATATGCGCAGCGATCTCTATTCTCTGGGTATACTTTTGTTTTACTGCATCACCGGCGAATATGAGGTCACTGAGGAAATGCTCGGAGAGCTTTCGCCCCAGCTTCGCCACATTGTCCGGAAAGCGACGATGTTCGACCCAAACGGGCGCTATCAAACAGCCAGTGAACTCATGTCCGACCTTCTGGCTGCCCGTTATCCGGATGTGCAGCAGGTTCACCGCCCGAACAATAACAGAACAAATCGTCTGTATCAGGGGGCTCTCGCTGCACTGGCCCTTTTGTGCGTCATGCTCACTGTCCTTCAGGCCGGCAGCCGTCTGAGCGGCGGTTCGAAAAACAAAGAGCCCGCCAGGAACGCGGAGACCGCGGAGACTGTGTACAGCTTCGCAGAGCCTCTGATCGAGGATGCAGTACGGCTCCAGCTGAACATTCCGGTTGGCGACATCACAACCGCAGATCTCGCCCGCGTCAACAGTCTGCACATTTTCGGACTCCAGATTTACGGAAGCGACAACGAGCTCAGCCTGCGCTGCGACTCACCCTGGTTCTTCGACGACGAGACACGCGAAGCCGGAGAATACCTGAAAACAGGCTCGATCAGCTCCCTTGAGGACATACGCCATATGCCGAACCTGACTTCACTAAGCCTGTACCGGCAGCAGATCAGCGATATCTCGGCGCTTGAGGGGCTCCCGATCGTCGAGCTCGGGATCGGCTGGAATCCTCTGCTCAACCTGGAGCCGCTCCGCGGCAGCCAGACGATCCAGTCCCTGTGCCTGTCGGATCTCCAGATCTCGGACGCCTCTGTGCTCGGGACGCTGCCGAACCTCTCTACGCTGGAGATCAGCGGGACAAAGATCACCTCCCTGGAGGCACTGGCCAACTGCAATATCACAACGCTTAACATATACGATGTGCCCCTGAGCGATTACAGCCAGCTGGAAATGTTCCGCAATCTTCACTCGCTTGAGACGAATATACTCACAACCGACATCATCGCGCATCTCACGCAGCTGCCGCTCACAGAGCTTACCAGCGCATTTTCCAGCATCCGTTCCCTGGACGACCTGTCTGTGCTATCCGGCCTGGAGATATTGAATCTCGGCGGCGACAACAATGTTCTCACCTTTGATGAGCCGAAGCTGGGACATCTGCAGAATCTCCTCCTCGACTGGATGGTACTTCCGGATTTCCACGGACTTTCCTCGCTCAAAATGCTGACCACCCTCTCCCTCTTCAACACCGATTGTCAGAGCTACGACGGACTGGACGAGCTTCCGGCGCTTCAGGAGATCACCTGCACCGCAGAACAACGCAGCGCGATCTGTGAGCGGTACCCGGACAACGTCTGGCTCTTTCACTGACGCCGGACAGATTCTCACACGACAAAAACGGCTCCTGCAGGCGAATGCCCGGCACTTTTATGCCTGGAAGCTTCGATCCGCAAGAGCCGCTTTTTCATATTTTGCACCGTAATCTTCAAAAGTTATTGAGTATTTCCCGATTATCAACTATAATCTAAGCAAATATCGAAATCACACTTCTGATTTGTCAGGGAGGCATAGGTTATGGATTGGAAAGAGAATTGTTTCGCGGCGTTGGACGGAGAAAAAATGTTCGAAAATTCCGCACATCGGACACGCTTCAAAGAGTTGATGGACTGCTATTCCGGCTTTCCTTTTTTCAACAAAGGCGTTTGTAAATGTATGTATCTGGCAGCCTGGGACGACGAGCATTTCGCCATCATGCTGGAGACTCTGTCTGATATGAGCCTCGGAAAAGACCGCGATACCACAGAGATGAGCATCAAGGGCGACGCGCTCGCGGAGGAACAGGACGGCAGCGAATACTATGTATACCGCCTGTCCCTCTCGTTTCTGAACGGTCAGCCTTTCCGCTTCGGTGTATCCTCCGATATGACGCATGAGGTGCGTTATATCATTCGCCGGGCGCTGCGGGCTGCGGCGATTATTGACAAGCTGTAGAAGACGCTTTACGCCTCCTCGAACTCATCCTTGCTCACGCCGCAAACCGGGCATACCCAGTCCTCCGGCAGATCCTCAAACGCCGTGCCCGGTGCGATGCCGTTATCCGGATCGCCCACCTCCGGGTCATACTCATAGCCGCAAGGTCCGCATACATACTTTTTCATAGCTGTGTCCTCCTTTCACATCTGAATAGCTCTAAGCCATGCGTCGCCAGAGAAATGATCCGCCGAGCAGGGCTCTTCGCTTCTTATGTATTTTAGCATATATTTCCATACTTGCAAACAGAATCTTCCGCAAAAGCAGGATCTTCGCAGACAGCCGTATACGTTTGCAGAATCATCCGTCACACGTTCCCGTTCTTCGCGTCCTTGAACTCCTGCAGCATCTCCGCGGACGGAGCCGGGGTCACACGTTCCCGTTCTTCGCGTCCTCGAACTCCTGCAGCATCTCCGCGGACGGAGCCGGGGTCAGCAGGCTGACGACCACGATCGCCAGAAGGCCGAGGCCGAAGCCGAGCAGCAGAGAGTACAATCCCGTCACCGTGCCAAGTGTCTGGCCGCCGACAAGCGGTATGTAATCCCAGATGATCACCGTCAGCGCGCCGGTCACGATACCCGCGACAGCACCCTGCTTGTTCGTGCGCTTCCAGAAAAGGGAAAGTACGACAAGCGGACCGAACGACGAGCCGAGCCCCGCCCACGCGTTGGACACAAGACCCATGATCGAGCTGTTCGGGTCGAGCGCGATGATATATGCGATCACCGCGATCACAAGCACAGTGATCCTGCTGACAAGCAGCACCTTCTTGTCGTCCGCGTCCTTCTTCATAACTCCCTTGTAGATATCCTCGGAGACACTGGACGCGCTCACCAGAAGCTGGGAATCCGCCGTAGACATGATCGCCGCCAGGATGCCGCACAGGAAGATACCGCCAACGATCGGCAGCCTGATGTCCTCCGTGAACATCTTGATGATCATGTTGATAAATACCTTCTCCGTGTCACCGCCCTCAAGGATCTCCGGATAGAGATATGCTCTGCCTACCACGCCGATGACCACCGCGAAAACAAGGGAAAGAACGACCCAGATGATCGCCGCGCCCTTTGATTTCTTCAGCTCCTTCTCATCGCGCACCGCCATGAAGCGCACCAGAATGTGCGGCATACCCATATAGCCGAGGCCCCACGCCAGCTGCGAGATGATGTAAACGAACTTGTGCGGCTGTCCGCCGTTCTGGAAAAGATTCAGGTAAGAGGCTGCCCCGCCGGCAACATTACTCTCATCGAGAAGGCTGCTGACATTGCCGCTTCCCATGATGGCGAGCGCGATCAGCGGCACCGCCAGAAGTCCGACCAGCATCAGCATACCCTGGATAAAGTCCGTCGTACAAACCGCCAGGAAGCCGCCCATAAATGTATATACGAGAATAACCACCGCGCCGATCGTCATCGCCAGCCTGTAATCAATGCCGAACACCTGGTTGAACAGCTTGCCGCCCGCCGCAAGCGCAGAGGCCGTGTACACCAGGAAAAAGATCACGATCGCAA
Organism: uncultured Lachnospiraceae bacterium; assembly: GCA_947627645.1. Taxonomy (GTDB): domain Bacteria; phylum Bacillota; class Clostridia; order Lachnospirales; family Lachnospiraceae; genus Choladousia. Next base: position 5,383 of record CANQWV010000131.1, read on the forward strand.
TGGAAGACACGAGCAGCAGCACACGGCTCTTGTCGTGAAAGCGGTTCTCAAAGTACTCGGGCAGCGTCAGCGAATTGTTCGCGCGGATCGTGTAGTTCCGCAGCCGTTTGGAAATAAACAGCCAGTTGCAAATCGTGCCGATGAGCAGGCCGATCGCGGTCCAGGACTGCCCCGTACCGAGCGCGTACACCGAGCCCGGGAGCCCCATCAGCAGCCATCCGCTCATATCAGAAGCCTGCGCCGAAAGAGCAGCCACAAAACCGCCAAGATTACGCCCGCCGAGGAAATAATCCTCAGCGCTCGCGTTCCTCCGCGCGTAAATCGCGCCTACAACCACCATCAGCGCAAGGTACAAAATAAACGCCAGAAAAATCCATCCCAAAGAACCAACCATTTTACCCACTCCTCTTCTTCTCCGCCAATTTAGCGGGCGGAAACTCTGAACTCTTTTCTAAAATCCATTTGTAATCAACATTTTCATATTATAATATAGAACCCTTCGCAAGTCAACACGTAACTGTGCTAAAGTAATAAAGTGCCGCTCACCTGTGCCGTTTACCAAATTCTATAGTTTCCACTAAGAGCCAGAAACGCAAACAAATACAGACAGTTATCATAATATCGCCTGCCCCCGGTGCGAAGCGGCTGGTTCCAGAACCATTCCACCCACTGGCGCGCGATCTCCCATTCCCCGCTCCCGGCCGGAACCGACAGCGCGCTCTGTGCACAGGTGGCCAGCAGGCCGAGCGGATGCAATACCGTCTGCTCCAGCGGCGTTCCGTCCACTGCGTAGACACAGCGCGCGGCCTCCAGCTCTGTCCGCAGGAAGCGCAGCATCCGCAGCGGAGCCGACGCCTGTCCCGCGTCCACGCCAAACCACTCCCAGTCCAGGCCGATGTTGGCCGCCGTGCGGTACGCATCACTGTAAAAGCTGCAATGCTTTTCGTCGGTCCAGTCCAGCTTACGCATATATGGGCTTCCATCAAATTCCCCATATTCCGGATTCAATCCGGTAACCGGATGACAGGCCCTCGCCAGATATTTGCGGCTCTCCTGTGCCGCCGCCTTCCAGAACGGCCGATCCTCCTCGTCTGCCCAGAGAGCAAACAGCTCATAAAAATGCGGCAGATGATAGGAGGGATCTGTAAAATCCACGCCCGGAACGAACAAAATCTGATGGTTGTCCGGATTCCACATCGGGCAGCCCTTACGTCCGTCGCTTCCCTTGTGCAGGCAGGCCCTCAGGATCTGCCTCGCCTCCCGCTCATAATCGTAGATACCTTCACCGCTTCCCCAGCGGTGCGCCGCGAAAAACAGCGCCATTGCAAAGAACTCCTCGCCATCCGGCGCAGGCCCGTATGCATTCTTAGCTCCATCCGTCCGGCACGACCAGGCAAAATAGCCCTCGTTCTCGCCCTCATCCATATACATATAAGTCTTTGCCCATTTCCAGATACGGTCAAATTCTGCCTTCATCCCCAATTGTACACACATCATCATGCCATAGGACATTCCCTCGGTCCGCGCATCATGATTGCCCGTATCCTCCAGATAAGCCATGTCCTCTCCTGCCTCATGGTAGATCCGCTCCTCCTCGCTGCCGTAAAAGAAAGTCTTTGCCATCGACTCCAGCCGCGCGCGGATTTCCTCCTGACTCTTTCCAAGCTCCGCAAATACGTTGCGGTATTCCCCTGTCACAAATGCGCCCATGCTAATCCTCCTCGTTCCCATTCTGTTTTATAATTGAACCGTCAAAACCGGCTGTACTACAAATAAAAGAAAAAAGCCCCGAAAACTCAGGACTTTTCATCTGCCGGCAACCGGACTTGAACCGGTACGAGGTTGCCCCCGAGGGATTTTAAGTCCCTTGCGTCTGCCAATTCCGCC
>CANQWV010000132.1 GCA_947627645.1 uncultured Lachnospiraceae bacterium
TTGCTGCAGCGGCTGATGTACAGCAGCCGCCCGTCGGCAGCGATCGATCTGCTGCGGGAGTTCCGGGAGTCTGTAAAGGCTGCGGTCTCCACGGGCTGCGAGCGGCTTCTTCTCTTGTCGGATGGGCGCGTTTACGGGCGGCTTGGACACGGCTTTGCCGCGTCTGAGTACGAGGCCGGAAAGACGGATCCCTGTGCACCGGGCTTTGAGGAGCAGTATATTCTTCAGGCATTGGAGAGTATTTTTATTTCGGCAGCGCGCGAAGCAGGGAAGAGCTTCAATATCCTGCGCACCGGCATGATCTATGGGCCGTGCATTTCCCTGATGGAAAATCCGGCGAGCAGACTTGCCGCGCGGACAGCCCTTGGAGAGCCGTTTTCCCTTACATTGTCGCAGGACAAGAATTCCTATATTTGTATTCACGATGTGCTCACGGCACTGCAGTTCGTATTGACGAAGTGCCCGGCGAACAAAATCCTGAATGTTTCCGGGCGCGATTCGGATGTGACGGACGGCGGCCTCGCGATGCTTTTGTATGACAATTTCCCCGAGCAGTGCCGGGTGAATATGACGTCCGGATATCCGGAAGACGAGCCACTGGGGAACCCTGCAACTCAGATCCCTGGGGGAGGGGGAAGCAGCAAGGCCGTTTCAGAAAGTAATTCCGTAACTCAGATTTCTGCGGAAAGGAGAAACAGCAAGGCCGTTTCACAAAGTAATCCCGCAACTCAGATCCCTGCGGGAGGGGGAAACAGCAAAGCTGTTTCACAAGGGATAGAGAATAAAACGGATGCTTCCGCGAGACAGGGCGGGGGAGGCGAAAGCCGGTCCGGCATCTTGCTGAACACGCAGCTGATCCGGCACTTTGGGTTCACTCCGTCAGTTTCGATGGAAGACGGACTGATCATTCTCGTCAAGAGCCTGCAGAACACCGGGGAAGTGTTCATCTTTGACAACACATATCTGGGTAAGCTGGAGAAGGTGCAGAAAATCCTGCTCGCGTATCTTCTGGAGATCGACCGCATCTGCAAGAAGCACAACATCAAGTATTTTCTGGCGGGCGGGACTCTGCTCGGCGCGATCCGTCATCACGGTTTCATCCCGTGGGACGACGACGCAGACGTGATGATGCTGCGCGAGGATTACGATCGCTTTCTCGAGGTGGCGAAGGAGGAATTGCCGGAGAACATTTTCCTGCAGCTGCCGCACACCGAGAAAGGAAACTACAATCCATTCACGAAGCTGCGCATCGACAACACGATGTTCGCGACAGAGTTCACCGGTCATTTCCTCTGGATGCACAACGGTATCTTTTTCGATATTCTTGCGCACGACCGGACCGGAAAGCATAAATGGTCGCAGAAGCTCCATCTGATGGCGACGATGCTGATGCGTTCGATCGTGTTTAACAAATGGGGCGACACCGACATCGCGGGCGGCGGAGGACATCCGGTCGTCTGCAAGATTGTGGACAAGGTGAAGTATCTCGTTCCGATGCGCTTCGCGCTCTGGGCACAGAACCGGCTGTTGGAATTCTACAAGAAACATGACACGGGCTATCTGTATGACGGCATGGGCCGCAATTTAAGCCGCGGCGCGTTTCCGGCCGAATGGCTCGAGGAGGTCGTGTATGTGGATTTTGAAGGTTACCGCTTCCCCGTGCCGAAGGAATATGACAAATATCTGACTTATCTGTATGGCGACTATATGCAGATGATTCCGGTCAGCAGCCGACGGACGAGCCACAGTATCGTGCTGATGGATCTCGGGGAGTATGCGGATTTTCACGTTTGAATTCGTGCTTCGTTCACAACGGACGAACAACCGATTTGTCGCCCTGCCCGCAAACAAGAGCTCGTTTTCTATCTCGATGCAAGCGCCTATCACAATTCGCTCGTCGCGATAGAAGCGTTTGCTCCTCGCGAATTGAGCTAGCTTGCATCTCGATAACGAAAGCCTCGCATCGTTTGCCTGGCAGGGCGCCAAATGCTGTTGTTCTGTGCAAAGTCAGCCCGAACAGGGAATTGCGATACCTGTAAAAGGGACAGTCGCAGTGGAGCCGGATGCTGCCTGCCCGCAAGCAAACGATAGGCAGTTCGACGCAGGATTCGCGAGCATAGCGACAGCTGTCGGAGCTTGTTTGAGCGAAGCGAGTTTGCGGAGACAGCTGTCAATAGGCGGCGGAGCGAATCAAGGAGAACAACGTGTTTGCGGTGGGCAGGCACATCGGCTCCTGCGGTGTCCGTTGTGCACGAAACACGAATACGATTCAGTGCGGGCTGCCGCACAGAAAGAAGGAAATAGAAATGCTCTCGGTAATATTGCCAGCCTACAATGAAGAAAAAATGATACGGAAAGCCGCTGAGGCGATCGGCCGTGTGCTCGCGGGGGCCGGTATCGCCTATGAACTTGTGTTTGTGAACGATGGCTCGAAAGACGGTACCTGGGCGGAGATTGAGAAGATAGCGGCGGGAGATTCTCATGTGGCGGCGGTCTGTTTCTCGCGGAATTTTGGCAAAGAGGCTGCGATGCTGGCAGGTCTGGCGAGCGCTTCGGGTGAGTGCTGCGCCGTTATGGACTGCGATTTGCAGCACCCGCCGGAGACGCTTGTAGAGATGTACCGTCTCTGGGAGCAGGGCTACGAGGTGATCGAGGGCGTGAAGCGGAGCAGGGGGAAGGAAAGCATCCTGCATCGGGCGAGCGCCGGGATGTTCTATCGCATTATTTCGAAAGCTGCGAAGATCGATATGTCGCGCGCTTCGGATTTCAAGCTGCTCGACCGGCGGGCGGTCGACGCGATACTCGCAATGCCGGAGCGGAACACCTTTTTCCGGGCGCTGTCTTCGTGGATCGGTTTTCGGACGATTTCTGTGGAATTCGATGTGCAGGAGCGCACGGAGGGCGAGTCCAAATGGTCCACCTGGTCGCTGATCCAGTATGCGATCAAAAACATCGTCTCGTTTTCAACGGTTCCGATGCAGTGTGTCACGGTGGCTGGTTTTTTTGTGCTGCTGCTTGCGGTGGTACTCGGGATTCAGTCGCTGGTGAAGTATTTCAGCGGACACGCGGTCGAAGGCTTCACAACGGTGATCCTGCTGCTTCTGATTATTGGGAGCTTTATTATGATCAGCCTTGGCATCATCGGATACTATATCGCGAAAATTTATGAGGAGGTCAAGGGGCGGCCCAGGTACCTGATTTCGCGGAGGATCAGCAGCTTGGCTCAGGCTGAAGCATCTAAGAAGGAGAGCGCAGGAAGGCACCCCAAGGGCGCTTCGTGATTTATTCTTACGGGATAAAAGGCAGAATGTGCCGGTGGGTTTTAAAATATACTGTACCAAAGCGAAGGCCAGGCGGCAGAGGGAAAGCGCGGCGGAATTCAAAACAGCTGTTTCTGAGAGGGAGCGGCGGGATGCGGTGCGACCGTTTTCGAGAAAGTGGTGGATGTGGTGCGAGCGTTTTCGAGAGAGCGTTGAAACGCAGAGCACTTGTTTCTGAAAGAGAACGATCCCTGCTGCAGGGCAGAAGGCAGGTACAGGTATGAATTATATTTGGGCAGGAATGATCCTGGCCGGGATGGTCTACGGGATCCTGACGGGGCATATCGACGCAGTTTCCGACGCGGTGCTGAGTTCGTCGAAGGAGGCGATTACCCTGTGTGTCACGATGCTCGGGGTCATGGGCCTCTGGATGGGGTTGATGGAGATTGCAAAAGAGGCGGGGCTGGTTCGCTCGATTTCGAGACGGATCCAGCCCCTGATTCGTTTCCTCTTTCCGGGGATTCCGGCGGATCATCCGGCGAGCGAGCACATCACGATGAACTTTGTCGCGAACTTTCTTGGACTTGGCTGGGCGGCAACCCCGGCGGGGCTGAAAGCGATGGAGAGCCTGGCTGAGTTGGAGGAGGAGCGGCGCGGGCGAAAAATATCCACCATGCCCCGTGGCGTGGCGAGCAACGAGATGTGTACGTTTCTGATCCTGAATATTTCCTCTCTGCAGCTGATTCCCGTCAACGTCATCGCCTACCGCGCGCAGTATGGCAGTGTGAACCCCACGGCGATTGTCGGCCCGGGGATCGCAGCGACGGCGGTGAGCACGCTGGTGGCGGTGGCGTTCTGCAAGGTGATGGACAGGAAGGTATGAATGCACTTAGATTTTGCTAAGCTTTAATCACTATGTTTAGAATATTACTTGCGTGAAAGAATAATAGTAAAACATCAGAGGCTAAATCGTATCCTGATAAGGGTTAATTACAAAAAATATGTAAATAAACGTTGAAAAGAATGGAATATAGTGGTAAAATCATAAATAAAAACATTAAAAATGATTTTAGATTTTTATCCGCTGGAGGAAATTATGAAATTGCTGAAATTGACTATCAAAGGATTACCGCTTTTTAAAAATGATTTGGATATTGATTTTATTGCGCAACGGAGAGTTGGTAATAACGACAAAGAATATTTGTACCACTTATTTTCAAACACAAATGTCAATGTGTATATTAACCAGACGATTTCTTTTATCGGACTCAATGCTTCTGGGAAAACAACGATATTAAAGGTTCTCTCTTTCATTATTGAATTGTTAAATAATAATCCCTTAAATAGTATTTCAACAAGAGATATTTTTGATGCCCTTGATCATAAGGACAAGGTAACAATTGTTGTGTATTTTTATCATAATAATGAGATAAATAAGCTACAGTCAATCGTTGAAAAAGAAGTTAAATTCATTGATGGCAGCGAACGACTGATTTTTCGGGATGAAATTCTATGGTCCAAAAGTATTCATACGGTCACAACCAAAAAGTCCATTTTAGATTTTAAAGATACGGATAGAATAGCAATAAGGAATCAAAACGAGCAATATTTGTTAGATGATGTGAGTATTATTGTTGCTTCGAACAAAAAACATGATACAAATCTATTTTTGTATAGTGCATTAAATATTACTGATCATAACTTATTAAGTATATTGATATTGGGAAAATATCCAAAAGAGATCCTAACGTTTTTAGATCCAAGTATTGAATATTTGTACGCAAGACCGGAAAATAAAAAAATTGATATTCGATTAAAATTTTATGGGAAAGATGAGATCATATTGAATAATCCTGTTTTGCTTAATAATTATCTCTCCTCCGGAACGATCAAGGGGCTAAGTGTGTTTATGGGGGCGATATTTACGTTTCAGGAAGGAGGATATTTGATTGTTGATGAAATAGAAAATCATTTCAACAAAGAAATTGTTTCGACTTTAGTGCGATTCTTCCTTAATAAAAAGGTAAACAAAAATGGAGCAACGCTTATATTTTCTACACATTATTCAGTATTATTGGATGAGTTTGAAAGAAACGATGGTATTTATATTGTGAGAAATATAGGAGGTATTACAGCGGAAAGATTATCAGATAAATTGAGCAGAAATGATATTAAAAGAAGTGAGATATACGATAGTGATTTGCTAAAAGGGACAGCGCCCTCTTATGAATCCTATATTGCACTGAAAAAGGTTCTGGTGGAATAGGGGGACTTTTGAAATGGCAAAGTATATAGCATGTATCTGCGAGGGCGGCGCGGAAAGGGCAATTATGGATATATTGCTGGACAACCATATGCTCATTTTTGAGAGAGGGGAATTGCTCGATGAAGAAGTGCTGTCCTGCAGAAAAGGAAAGGAGTTTGAGGAGAAGTATTTGGGAAAAGGCTTCTCAGACAAAATTACGATATATCGTGTATTGGATTCACGGTCTGAAGAATTTAAACTAAGTAAAGCGTACAAAGAAAAAATTGATATAGTTAATCTTATTACAGCGCCGGAAATAGAAATGCTGATTATTTGTAATGAAGGGAAATTTGCAGAGTTTCAGAAATTTAAAAATAATAAGAGTGGGAAACCCAGTACATATTGCAAATCCGAATTGGGATATAAAAATGTAAAAACTTACGAGTTTGTCTATCAGTATTTTTCTGATATCAGTAACTTAAAATACGCGATATATGAATATAGAAGACTGTCTGGCGGACATAAGAAGGAAAAGACATTATATGATATTTTGCGATAATCTAAGAAGGAGAATAAGGAGAAAATGATCGAGCCGAGAAAAGTAAAATTTGAATCAAAAAAGAAAGAAAATGAAAATCTTGCATTTCGTACATATTTAAAGTGCCATGCGGACGAGGAGACATTGGACAGGCAGTTTCGGGAACTGCATGAAGAATTGTTCGCGAGCTATGACTGCAGCCGGTGCAGAAATTGCTGCAAAATGTACGCGGGAAGTATTCCGGAGGAAGATGTGGATCGTGATGCAAAATGTCTGGGCATGACACGCGAACAGTTTATGGATACATATCTGCAGGACAAAACAGCAGATGGAAAGTATCAGACTAAACATATGCCGTGCGACTTCCTGGAATCAGATGGTTCCTGCAGACTGGGTGACTGCAAGCCTGACAGCTGCAAAAAATATCCGTATACAGACCAGCCGGAGCGGCTGCAAAGTCTGTACAGTGTCCTGAATGTGATCGAAGTCTGTCCGGTTGCGTTTGAGATCTATGAGCGTTTGAAAAAGGAATATCACTTTCATTGGAGGAGACGATAATTTTCTGAAAATAGAAAATCTTTTTTAGTCCTACTTGACATACAGCTGATTTTCCGGACTTTGGCCGGGTGAAGGCTCCGGCGGGTCGAAAGTGATGGACAGGGAGAGATAATAGAAATATTTATATATTTGTGAAATAAATTGAACGGTCATAGTTGTACAAGTCGACTTTGCGGGACTATACTGCAACTGATGCATACTACAAAGGAGGAAAAGATGAACCTGGTTCAATTTCTTAAAAAGGTTGACGAATTAGCAGACAGCTGCGAAAAGAAATATCTGTCCGCTTTTATCCATGAAACGGCAAGGCTGCTTGAAGAAGAAAAACGGGAAGAATTTCTTGAGAGACTGGCAAGGGCTGCATCTGACGCGATAAAAGAATACAATGCAGAAGATGACGAACTTGCAGAGGAATACGGTTTCGTCAATGAAGCACTGAAGAAGGTAGAAGAAGGGGAACTGGTTCTCTATGAGGAATACAATGACGAATATGACGACTGGTATAACAGTATGGCGGAGGAATTCCTTTACACGGATTCTGACGGAATACAGGATGTTTTGGAAGCTGCATGCAGCTTTGTCCATAAATGTGTGGATCGGTGTATGTTTGCGGACGGAGCCGATATAGGGGAACGCTTA
>CANQWV010000133.1 GCA_947627645.1 uncultured Lachnospiraceae bacterium
CCTGTTTTGCTAATTGAACGCAAATTATCTAATGATGTCATATGGTAATAATACATTTTTGCCTCTCAACTCATTTCGCTAAATCCTGATTTACAGCTCAGCAACAATTTCGGAAACCGCTACCAAAGCAGCCTCTCCGCTGATGGTGATCCTGTTGTTTCCCTCTATTTTGCAACGCAGATAACCGCCGCGTTTCGACGCCTAATAAGCATAAATCTCCTCCTGTATCTGTTCATTTTCATTTATGCTGTCAGGATAACAAAAAAGGCAATGCTAAGTCAATACATTTGTAATGACTTAGCACATTAATTCGAAAGCCATCGAAAGCTAAAAAATTGCTCATTTTTGATGATTGGAAAAGATCCTCTTAAACACCGTTCGGATCAGCGGTTGGATAAAGAAAAGCTGTGTGAAAAACGCAAACGGAAAATTGAAGCACACAAGCCTGAGCCAGTTCGCTAACAGGGTAACGACGCTGAACCCCATATAATACGGGTAATACATCCACGCCGCCAGAAAACTCATCGCCGGGCACATGATCCCCACCGTCGCACAGATGACCGCCGTCTCAAATAAGACCGGATGTGTGCTGCGCGGGTCAAACACCTTCGATGCAAGCTTAAAGGAGAGCGGGCTACCCAGCACAACCTCCAGGGTGTACGCGCAGGCAAATTCGATCAGAATGATCGCCCAGATTGGAAGCATCCTCCCGAACATGGAAACCCCGCCCTGCTTATTGATCGCGGCAAGAACGCTGCCTGTGCCGTTTGCTTCCATTAAGCTATTCCCGTTTACGACATACAGACTGAAAAACACATAGGCATGGACGGTTACAACAACTGTGAGAAAGGCAAACACCATTCTCTGAAACTGATTCTTAGGCATATCTTGTTCCCTCTCTTTCTGATTTTCACGGCTGAGATCAACATGGAATCGGTTTTTCACAAAAAAAGACACAGGCAGGCTCGCAGCCTCTGAGATCGATAACATAAGTACCGTAATCAGATTTACATGCAAAGCACTACTTGTGTCGTTTATGTTTTACTGTTCCATATTCACTTTTGCCAACGACCGTATTTTATCACAAACAAAAAACCTTTGTCAAATCGGGAATTTGTACTTATATCTTTTTCAACTCTGCAATGGCAGCATAATGTAAAACATCAAATTCATCAGGTGCAATTTCCGATAATAGTTTCGTATGCTCTTGCTCCCAAGCGTTTATTTCATCTTCCGATAGAGAGGCTCCGATTCCCCGACAGGTTTTCATTCTACCATTCCAGCTTTTTCGTGTGAAATGTACTTTTAAAGGATTCCGGAGCTATTCTGTCTGTTTTTCCAATATACATTCTTATTTTTTGTCCGTTTTTCCAACACATTTTATGGAATTTTTGTCCGTTTTTCCATAATCCTTGTAGCTGTACATTATCCGCATCCATTTTGTATATTTTTACACGCCCACGCTTTTAGTTGGTTCATCCATCTGTGCTGCTTCGATTATTCTTGATGATTGGAAAAGATCCTCTTAAACACCGTTCGGATCAGCGACTAGCCATTGTGCAAAAACCGTCTTATCCTAGTACCGGATCTGCCTAAAAGAATGCCAACACGACAGCAAGAGAGATTGCGTTTCCGAGGATGTGCGAAAGAGTGCTGATCACGCAATTGCCCGATTTCTGATAGATCACCGAGAAGATCAGACTGTCGATGAATACGCAGGCGACATCATAAAGCACAACCCCCATGTTTCCCGCGGCAATATGTCCGGCCGCAAATACAACAGACGACACTACTGCGCAGGGCCAGAACGAGAATAGTTTCATTCCCTTCCCGAGGAAAAATCCGCGATATGCGATTTCTTCTCCAAATGCCGCAATGATCACCTGGCCGATCAGCAGCGCTGTCTTATCAAAAGAAAGGATGGAGCCCGCCCGTCCCATTTCATGAGCGACGAATTCTCCGTGGAAGATCAGATTTCCCACTACAAGCGTCGCAGCACCACTCACACTCGGCAGCAGCAGCCATGCGATCACGCCCGGCTTTTTGAGATCCGCTACAATCGTGCGAAAGCGCAAACCCGATTCGGAACGCGGCGTTTTGGCGGCCGCTTCCGCAAGAAAGAAAAACGCGATCCCCACAAACACGGAATAGCCTGCAATATTCGAGGATGGCACAGCTTTTGTCAGCGTCAATAATATCATGATCACCACGCCTGTGATCGTGAGGACAGCACTCTTTTTGTTACTCTCAGCAGCTTGATCCTTCATTTCGTTTCCTCCTGTACTGATGATATCGCGCCCCTGTACGCCCGCTCCAAATGGGATTTTATAAGCTCCTCGTCGTATTCCAGTGAATTGTTCGCGATGATACTCGCATATCCATGAGCAAACAGAAAAATGGTTATAAAGATCTCTTTTACCTGATCTATACTTCCTCCAACTGCTCCCTGCATTGCCAAAAGAACAGGAGCGAGTTCCTCGGCGTCTATCATTTCAAGCAGAGTCGTTCCGGTAAAAAAGTTTGATTGAAAAAGAAAACGGAACAAATGCGGCTCTTCCATCGCGAAGCGGATATAATTCAGCCCGATTCCGAGCATAACGCCTCCCCGCGGGTTTTCGATATTCATCAGGTATTCGGAATGACAGGCGTCTGCTTTTGCGTAGACGGCTTTTTTCAACTCCTCAATCGTTGCAAAGTGGTACATAACCGGCTGCGTAGAACAGTTCAGCTTTTTCGCGACTGTTCTCGCGTTAATATTCTCCGCGCCTGTTTCTCGGGCAAGCGCAAAGGCGGCATCAACGACCATCTCTTTTGTGATCTTAGGTTTTGGCGGCATGGTTTTCCCCTTTTGATAATTTTCGTTATATAACATTAGTTATATTATAAGCCGCAATGTTGATTTCGTCAATTCCTCTGAGGGAACTTTCTCACGATTTTCACCTTTTATTTTTAATTCCTCCAAATTTGGCAGAATTAAGTAACTTTAAGATTTTTGTATTCTGGTCTTCCAAAATAGGCATCTAATGTATCGCAATTTTTTTAAGCAAAAATCCAGTATTGTGCCCTCACGCTTTCAGCTGGTTCATCCACCCCCGGCGTCTGAAAACGGCGAGGGAGACGGCAAAGCGCACGCACTCCTCCAGTGACAGGACAAAGTAGACCAGAGGAATGGGCCAGTGGAGCACGAAAGCCGTGAGGAGTCCAAGAGGAACGCCGAAAATCCAGGTGCCCATCAGGTCGATGGCCATGACATATTTCGTCTTTCCGCCGCTTCGCAGGATGCCGCTGCCGATGATCATGTTCAGCACCTTGAAGGGCATAACCGCTGCGTAGGCGGTGAGGATCTGAGCAGTCAATTCTCTGACGTGAGCTTCTACCTTGTAAATGCGCACATACCAGGGGTTAATAAGGAAAATCACCACTGACAGCAAAAGAGCACCCGCCAGGCCGTAAAACAGGAGTTTTTTCGCCTCACGGTAAGCCGCCTCCCTGTCCCCGTCGCCAAGTCGCTTGCCGATGAGGATTGCCGCCGCCTGGCTCAATCCGCACAAGGCCCCGATTGCCAGGGACTGCACGGGGTTCGTCAGCGTCATGGCGGCGCAGGCGTCGGTGCCCAGATGTCCGTAAATGCCCGCGTACACGTTTTCACCCAAGACCCACATGAATTCACTGACCAGGAGCGGCAGCAGCATGGACAGATATTGGCTCCAGGCAAAAGGTCCCGCTGCGGCATTTTCTGTTCTTTCCCGGTATTTCAGATACATCCCGAGGATGAGCAGACAATAGACAAGCTGTGAGATCAGCGTCGCCAGAGCCGCCCCTGTAATGCCGAGGGCCGGCGCGCCAAACCGCCCGAAGATCAAGATCCAGTTGAGCCCCGTGTTGACAGCCGCCGACGCGATTCCGGCATAGAGCGGAAGGGACGCTTTTTCCATGCACCGCAGGTGAGTGGACCAGATGGTGATCCCCGCCGCGGGGAAGAAAGTGCCGGACACGATAAACAGATACCGCCCCGCCGCCTCCGCGGTCACAGCGTCGTCGATATAAAGGCCCATGATCTGCTTTGAAGCCACAACACCGGCCAGGGTGAACAGTGCGGCAAGGATGAGGCACAGCTGCAGATTGAGGATCATGCTCCGGCGCGTCTCGGCGGTATTTTTCTGACCCATATACTGGGAGATCATGATCCCCGCCACAGCGCCCACAGCGGATACGACGACGTTGAATATCCCCGTGAATTTCCCTGCCAGTCCGACCGCGGCCACCTCCATGCCTCCGAGCTGGCCGATCATGACCTGATCCACCACGCCGAAGGACGCCTGGAGCATGGATTGCAGCGCCACCGGCACGGCCAGGACAATGACCTTCTTTAAAAAAGTCTGCTCTTCTTTGCGTATGATTTTTCGTTCCATTTCAACCTCCGTGTTTCATCGAGCAGGGACGATTTCGTCCTGCTCGCTGCGCGACCCGCGTGCTGCGACAGCAGCAGAATGCCTCTCGCGAGTCTGCGCAAACAAAAATTTCCCGTCAGTTCCAATATAAACTGACGGGAGGAGGCTTTTCAAAGCTTAAATCCTTAAGCCGTGACAAAAATGAAACGCCGTTTTTGTGGAAAATGACAGCCAAAGCGCCGCAGACGATCCACTACAGACGGTCCATTACAGACGATCCATTGCAGACGATCCATTGCAGATGATCCATTGCAGACGATCCATTGCAGATGATCCATTCAGCGATTTCCTGTGCTGTCCCGGATCACGAGGGACGTGGAAAGAGTAATGACCGCTTCCACCGGCTCGCCGGAGCGCATTTTTGCGATCGCGTCCAGCGCCGCCCGCGCGCGTTTGGCATTATCCTGGCGGACAGAGGTCAGGGACGGGTAGACCATCCCACAAAGGGGCGTGTCGTCAAATCCGGCGACGGAAATCTCGCCCGGTATATCGACGCCGCTGCTCTGCAAAAAATGGATGAGATCAACGGCATAGTAGTCTGACACGGCAAAAACAGCGGAAAAGCTCCTGATCTCCGGCAGCTTCTCCCGGTAGAAAGCCATCCGCTCTGTTTTGGCCATCGGAATCATCATGAACTCCGCGCCGCTCCCGAAGCCCTCGCGAAAACCCTTCCAGCGCTCCAGGTCCATGTCCGTATCGTTATCCGAGAGGCACAGGGCGCGTTGATGCCCGCAAAGCCGGAAATACTCGCCCACTTGAAATCCCCCGCGGCGGTCGTCAATGTTCACGGCGCAGACGCGCTCCGCCATGACTCCGCAGGCGTCATAGACCGCAAAGGGTATGCGGACATTTTCACGCAGGTGTTTGTAATCCGCACTGCAAAAACCGATCAGCACCAGTCCCTCCAGGTTCCACATGGTGGCAAAGGAAATGATCTCGTCAAAGCCGTTCACGGTTCTTACCATCATCTGCAGGCCGCGGCTGGCCGTTTCCGCGGCTAATGCGTTGAGTGCCGAGGCGATGAAGGCGTCCTCCAGGATGTGCGCCTCATATTTCTCATGGGCATTGATGACGACGCCCACGATCTTCGCCGGATTTTCCGCCAGCAGCACCTCCGCCGCCCGCGGCAGATATCCCCGCTCCTCCAGGGCGCGGCGCACCCTTATGGCCGTTTGCTCCGACACCATGCCGGTCTTGCCGTGAAGCACATATGACACCGCCGCCGTACTGAGCCCCAGCTCCGAAGCGATATCCGAAAGCCGTACTTTTTCTTCCATGTCACACCTCCATCACCCAGGGAGATTATATCATGCCCTTTTCCGGGCCGGGACGGATGTTTTCGGTAAAAACCCGCTATTTACAGCTCATTCGTCCTGTATGCAGAATAGCCCTCGTAGTAGTAGCTGTGGTCTATGCCCTTCATATACACTTCACGGTCATAGATCTTCTCCGTCAATGCCTGCTTGAGCAGATATTTGATCTCAATGTCCCTGATCGGGCTCCGCTCCATTGCCAGCAGATAATCTTCTTTTTCCACCCGACTCCAGTCGACCACTGCGCCGAGTTCTTTTTTCAGCATGTGATCCAGCCAGATCCGGGCACTGCGTCCGTTTCCCTCCCGAAAAGGATGGGCGATATTCATTTCCACATACTTTTCCACGATCTCCTCAAATGTGCCCTGCGGCATTTTCTCTATGTTCTTCAGTGCCGCGTCAAGATACATGACCGGTGCAAACCGGAAATTTCCCTTTGCCAGGTTGACGTCCCGGCGTTTTCCGGCAAAATCATAAATCTGTCCGAACAGATATTTATGAATCTCTGCAAGCGTCCGATAAGTTCCGGCCTGCAGGCCGTCCAGATACCCGCTCTCGAACAGCTCTGCGGCCCGTTTCTTGCTGATACGCTCTTCCTCGCGCGCCAGTTCGGCCGCATCTATGATCCCCAATTTATTTTGCAGCATAGCAGGGCTCCCCCTAGTGATATGGATTTGCCAGATATTGTCCGGATACACCCCGGAAACTCTGGCTGTAGCACAAATTATATCATAACGAGTTTCCCGATACAATCATATCATATTTCTCCCCTTGCCATCATCCCTTGTTCCCTTTTCGGAAGCCGAACAGCCCTTTCTTCCCGTATTCTTCTGTACTGACTTCCAGTACACGATAGCCTGTCGGCTCTATAGCTGCGCGAAGCTGTTCCTCTGAAATATCCATCTCTGTCAGGATTACCGTCTCGCCCTTCGCATGGGAGGATGTGACCTTCTTTACCGGGAATGCCCGGCGGATGGCATCGTTGACGTGGGATTCGCACATCCCGCACATCATGCCGTCGATTTTGACTGTGATCTTATTCATTGTTTCTCTGTCCTTTCTTGTTTATAGTTCACGCTCATGTAAAAGCCATCCAAAAATCAAATTAACAAGCCCAGCTACGTCTGCCGCAATCACTGCCCAGGGCGGCGAATATCTGGCATATGCATTTCTCTTATCCGCTCACTTTGATCCGCCGTCCGCCAGCGCCTCTGGGGAGGTGTCGCCCACATACCAGTATTCGCAGCAGTCGTCCCCTGAAGAAATGGTCTTGTGCCGGATACAGCTCACACGCTCGTCAATGCGACCTGTGTTTAATGGCTTGAATATCTCTTTTCCCCGATAAATAAGGGACATGGTTTTCTCTTGAAATTCTGATACCTGTTTCGACATATTTGTTGCCTCCTATACCTCGTCCCGCTCAAAAACCAATATCTTCTGGGTGATCTTTTTTGCAAGGGGCAG
>CANQWV010000134.1 GCA_947627645.1 uncultured Lachnospiraceae bacterium
CCGTCCCCGGGAACAGCACATGGCCCAGCTTGCGGTAAGCGAATGCGACCGTCAGATCCGCCTGCACGGCAAGTCCAAGAACTCTGCCCGTGTCCGCGCTGATGCCGGAGGGAATATCCACTGCCACCTTGCAGGCAGACTGCTGATTGATCCAGTCAATGATCTGCGCGTAGCGTCCCTGCACGTCCCGCGATAGTCCGATGCCAAAAATGGCATCTACTATAACAGTATATTCACGCTGCATGAAATTACTGCTGATTTTTATCCCGCAATTTTCACAGATCTGCTTCTGTGCCGCGGTCTCCGCCGTCATCGAAGCCTCGCTGCCAATGAAGGCGACCGTCACGCGCACCCCCTGCTCATCGAGCAGCCGGGCCACCGCGAAACCATCCCCTCCATTGTTGCCGGAACCGCAGACCACGAGCACAGAGCGGAGGTCGCAGCCCTCGCGGAAAATCTCTTCGACGACAGAAAGCGCCGCGCGCTCCATCAGCACCAGCGAGGGGATCCCGATCTTCTCAATCGTATCTTTGTCGCAATGTCCCATCTGTTCCGCGTTCAATAAAAATTCCATCCGCAGCCTTCCTTTCCCCTACCTGTCTTCCCAGCCGCCGACCCATGCTTTTCGTTCTTTTTTATCCGGATCCATCCGGAACGTCAATTCTTTTCCGTATCCGTGATTTCCAGATGATTCAGATTATAAGAAAGCTGCATTAAGCTCTCTGAGAGATGCACGTTCTCGACGATGACATTCGGGGGAACGTGCAGATCCGTGTGCGCGAAATTCCAGATTGCCTTCACGCCGTTCTCCACCAGGATTGGCGCGATTACCTCCGCCCCGCTTTTCGGAAGCGTCAAGGCCGCGATCTGAATCTCATGCTCGCGGATAAACTGAGGCAGCTCGTCCGTCATCCGGATCTCGATTCCCCGGACCGTGCGGCCCTTCAGCTTAGGGTTCACATCAAAAATACCCTTGATCCAGAATCCACGCTTCTCGAATTTTACATAATTCGCAAGCGCCTGGCCGAGATTTCCGGCTCCGACTATGATCATGTTGTACACTTTGTCCAGGCCGAGAATCTTGCCGATCTCATTGTACAGATACTTCACATTGTAACCATAGCCCTGCTGCCCAAACCCGCCGAAATTGTTCAGATCCTGCCGGATCTGGGACGCAGTAACCCCCATAAGCTCGCTCAGCTCGCCGGACGAGATCCGCTCTACTTTCTTTTCAAGCAGATCGCCCAGATAACGGTAATAACGCGGCAGACGTTTGACCACCACTTTTGAAATTTCATGCTCCTCCACGGCTTTACCCCTTTTTCCTGCAAAAATATTAAAGTCTGGAAACATTATACGCACTTGTCTATTTTTTGTCAATTACAGCGCAATTCTCGCTCAATTCCAGGCTGCACTGCCTGAATCACATGTTACTGTTCACTCCGTGGACAGTAACTGCGCTTCGCGATGCACAGAAATGCTGCATTCGCAGCATTTCGCGCTTCAACCCTCGGGATTTCCGTGCATTTTGCACGGAAATCACCTCGCGGGACAGTGGGGAGTGAACAGTAACAATCACATTCTTACGGCCTCAGCAGCAAGTACTTCAGCATTACAGCTTTCTCTTATCCTTTAAATCCGGATGACCTTCGAATCCGCAATGTTCTTTCTCGTGCATAGAAACACTTCGTCCTTCTCCTTCAGAACCGTATCCCCTCTGGGGACGAGCGGATCGCCGTTCCTCCGGATCATGACGATCAGCGTCTGCCTCGACAGATCGAGATCCCGGATCCGGCAGCCGTTCCAGGGATGATGCTCTCCGAGAATGATCTCGCGCAGGGTGAGGCTGCTGCGGTCGGCGCTCGACTCCGCGCTGATCACCGCCACGTCCCCCTCGCCGATCACCGTATCTCCCTCTGGTGCAAGCATCGTCCCGTCCGGTCTCTGAAGCATGGCCAGAAACAATCCGGGCGGAAAATCCAGCGCGCTCACCTTCCGCCCGATCCACGGATGCTTCGCACCAATCTTCAGGCGGACGAAGCGCATCTCCTCATTTAACAGATAGTTCGCAGACTCGCGGATCATCGCGTACTGCTCGACAAAGCCGGCCGACAGGATACCGGTGGGAATCGCCACCATGCCGACGCCCAGAAATGTGATGATGATGCCGAAAATGCGCCCCGCCGCCGTGACCGGATAGATGTCGCCGTATCCGACCGTCAGCAGCGTGGATACCGACCACCAGAAACCGGAAAACGCGTTTTGAAACACCTCCGGCTGCGCTTCGTGCTCCAGACCGTACATACACAGCGAAGACGCAATCATCAGAATCAAAATGATAAACACGGAGGACGCGATCTGCCCTCTCTTTCGCTTAACGACATCCGAGATGACATTGAACGCGTCGTAATAGCGGTTGATCCGGAACAGACGGAAAATCCGGATCACGCGGAACATACGGAACGCCACGATTCCGGCCGGGAAAAAGATCGGCAGGTAAAACGGCAGAAACGACAGCAGATCAATGATCCCGGTAAAAGACAGAATATACTTCCCTCTCGCCTTTGACGGTTCCATCCCCGGATACAGGTACTCCGCCGTCCAGACGCGCAGCGCGTACTCGACCGTGAACCCGACCACCGTGACACACTCCAGCGCATGGAGCAGCCATTTGTAATTCGCCGACGCCTCGAAGGTGTCAAAGATCGCGATGAACAGGTTGCACAGGATCGCGGCCGTCATCAGCACATCAAACAAAATGCTCGGGAAGTCCCCGGCATTGCCGATCTGGATGATGTCAAAAATTCGTTTTTTCTTCTGCTTTAATTGGTTTCGCATACCTCGACCTCTCTCTTTTCACTCCGCTGCCTTCGTCGTTTATTTCGCCGCATTCAATTATTTTGCCACATTCAATTTTGCCATCAAAGCCTCCTGAAGCACCTGCGAAAAGTTAACTCCCTGCTTCATCGCAGCCTCATTCAGCCATTCCGGTATGCTGAGCGTCTTCTTTACCGCGCGCGAACAATTCCGTCTGCGGTATTCCATCAGGTCAAATTCAACTACCACAAGGAACCCATCCTGCTCAACGACAACCGCATCCGGTTCAGAGGCTTGCGGAATCTCCTCTCCGGAATCCTCCATCGTAGTAATAGAAAGCCCAAGTGCGTCTACCGCCATCTCATACGCTTCGTGCATATCATCGCCCTGCGTCATACACTCAGGAATGTCCGGAAATGTCACCCAGAAGCCTCCTTCTTCCGCCCTGTGAAAAACTGCCGGGTAAAAAAGCCTGTTCATATATGATTCCTCCATCTTTCCCATAAAATTTATTTCAATCCTGCCTGACCAAGTATCGCCTGTTCCATTCCTTTTTTCAACTCGCGTGAATGAAATGGAACAATCACAGTCTTCCCTGTTTCCATATTTTTAAGTTTTATATGGGATCCGTTCTGTCCGATTTCACAGAAACCATTTTTCTTTAGGAGTTTAATGACCTCCTTTGGTGTCATAGGCATTCTATGCGTCTCCTCTCAAGATTTCAAGCATATATTATCACGTAATATTACGTATGTCAACACTCCATACACTTAATTTAGACGTTTTTGCTTGTTGTCTTTTGCCATATTTTTAGTATAATGAGTACAAAACAAAAGGACATCCGTCCCCGGCCTATACGCGCAAGGTCGGGCGCGATAATTATAATTTGTGAGACCAAAAGGAGCATCCCAATGATACTTTCCTGTCAGAATATATCGAAATCCTTCGGCACGGACGTCATCCTCTCCGGCGCGTCATTCCACATCGAAGACCATGAGAAGACCGCGCTCGTCGGCATCAACGGCGCCGGCAAGACAACGCTCCTGCGCATCATCGTCGGCGAGATGGAGCCGGATTCGGGCGTGGTCGCGCTCACCAGAGGCAAGACGCTTGGCTACCTTGAACAGCACCAGGACGTCAACAGCACGCGGACGATCTACGCGGAGCTGCTCAGTGTGAAGCAGGAGCTCCTGCAGATGGAGCAGCGCCTGCGCGCGATGGAGCACGAGATGAAGCACCTCACGGACGGCGCGCTCTCCGACCTTATGGAACAGTACAACCGCGTATCAGTAGAATTCGAGCATGGCAACGGCTATGCGGTTCGCAGCGAGGTGGTCGGCATCCTGAAGGGGCTCGGCTTTTCCGAGGATGAATTCGACAAGCAGATCTGCACGCTCTCTGGCGGGCAGAAGACGCGCGTCGCGCTCGGACGGTTGCTGCTGTCCGCCCCTGACATCCTGCTGCTCGACGAGCCGACCAACCATCTGGATATGAGCTCGATTACGTGGCTGGAAAACTATCTGATGAGCTACAGCGGAGCGGTGCTGATCGTCGCGCACGACCGCTATTTTCTGAACCGTGTCGCCACGAAGATTCTCGAGATCGACGGTGGGAAGCTTTCCGTGTTTTCGGGCAATTATACCGCCTATGCGGAGAAAAAGGCCCAGCTGCGCGAGTCCGCGTGGCGCGCTTATTTGAACCAGCAGCAGGAAATCAAACACCAAGAAGCGGTCATCGCAAAGCTGAAATCCTTTAACCGCGAAAAATCAATCAAGCGCGCGGAGAGCCGCGAGAAAATGCTGGACAAGCTCGAGGTGCTGGAAAAGCCCACGGAAGTCCGCTCGGATATGCACCTGCGCTTTACCCCGCAGATCACGAGCGGCAACGATGTGCTGACCGTCGAGCATCTGTCGAAGTCCTTCCCTGGGAACCCGCTTTTTTCCGATCTGAATTTCACGATTCGCCGCGGCGAGCGCGTCGCGGTCATCGGAGACAACGGCACCGGCAAGACGACGATCCTCAAAATCCTCAACGAACTGGTTCCGGCGGACAAAGGCGCGTTTACCCTCGGCAGCCGGGTGCATATCGGCTACTACGATCAGGAGCACCAGCTTCTGCACATGGAAAAGACACTTATGGAGGAGATATCCGACGTTTATCCGGACATGACAAACACCGAAATCCGGAATGTTCTCGCGTCCTTCCTCTTCACGGGGGACGACGTGTTCAAGCGCGTCAGCGACTTAAGCGGCGGCGAGCGCGGACGGCTGGCCCTCGCGCGTCTTATGCTCTCGAAGGCCAACTTCCTGATCCTCGACGAGCCGACGAACCATCTGGACATCGTCTCAAAGGAAATCCTCGAGGAAGCGCTGCGCAACTATACCGGCACCGTGCTCTATGTCTCGCACGACCGCTACTTCATCAACCAGACCGCGACGCGCATCCTGGAACTGAAGAATCAGACACTGATCAACTACATCGGCAATTACGATTATTATCTGGAAAAGGTTGAGGAACTGACAAAGGTTTACTCTTCCGCCCCCGCCTCCACCGCGGAGCAGCCCGCCGTATCCTCTTCTAAAGAGGACTGGGCACGCCGCAAGGAGGAGCAGGCGCTCGAGCGCAAACGCCAAAGTGAGCTGAAAAAGACCGAGGAACGCATCAGCGGGCTGGAGACCCGTAGCGCTGAGATCGACGCACTGATGGCGCAGGAAGAAATCTTTACTGATGTGCAGAAATGTATGGATCTGAGCCAGGAGAAGGCCGACCTGCTCACCGAGCTGGACAGCCTGTACGAAAAATGGGAGAAATTATCCGAATAACATTGCAAACGAGAGCATCCTTCCAGTCGTTTCAAGCGACTTACGAGATGCTCTCCACAGGTCAGGAAACTACTATTTTACTTTTACTTTACACTTCGTTTTCTTTTTGCCAACTTTTACCGTGATTGTGGCACTTCCGTTCTTCTTTGCCTTGATCACGCCTTTACTTGATACTGAAGCAGTGGACGGATCCGAAGACGTATATTTCGCTTTTTGTACGCAAGTGATCGGCTTTATTGTCGGCTTGAGGGTAAAGCTCTTCCCTTTCTTCAATGTCACGGATTTCTTGTTAAGCGTGACCTTCGTGCATGCAACCTCTTTTTTCTGCACGGTAACTTTAATGTCCTTAGAAAGTCCGCTCTTTAGAGTAACCGTAATCTTTGCGGTACCTTTCTTCGATTTTGCTGTAATTTTACCTTTCCCATTTACCTTGACAACCTTAGAATTGCTGGACTTCCAGGACGTCACTGCATCACCACTCGCTAATCCACTTACTTTGATCTTGGTAGTGGACTGTTTTGTCTTCAGCTTGATAGATGTGGCATTTAGTTCCATCGTTGGTTTCAGTTTTGCCAGCGTACGTGTCTCTGCAACACCACAGACTGAGCATATACGAGTTTCTGTCCCTTCTGTCAGAACGGTCGGCTCTTTTGTGACTGTGTATTCACCGAAACTGTGGGCTGTGTGCTCCGGTTTATTTTCAGCCTGTCCAGGTTGTTTTTCTGTTTGTCCTGGATTTTCTCCCGATGGTAATTCTTTTTTTTCCAGTTCTAACGTGACACTAAGAACAAAAATATTATATATAGTATCTACATTATCCCTACATTTTAAATAGTAAACAAATTTACTTGGCAGTTTACCTTCTTCGAAAATAATTATGCCATCTTGATTCATTTCGGGATGATTCATAATCCTATAAAGATTATTTTTCCCAACAATCTCTGCCATATCCAATACCCAACCTTTATCAGTATAGGTCACCTGCGCCGTCTTATATTGCTCACCGAGACTACAATTTTGAAGTCCATATACGTTATTTAAATCCAGGCAAGCAATATGATTATGATCACACCGTAACTCAAATGCGGAATAAAAAGGGTTAGTATTAGTATTAATAATATCTAATTTTTCAAGATTATTTTCACCGCAATCTAACATACGAATATTGGTACATTTACTCATATCTAAAATAGATAATAGATTATTACGACACTGTAGATTCGTTATATTTTGATTCACGTCCAAACTCGACAGCTTGTTTCTGTTGCAAATCAAATCAGTTAAGTTTATATTCTGACTCACGTCCAAGCTAGTAAGATTATTATCCGTGCAATCTAGACAGGTTAAATTTATATTCCTGCTCACGTCCAAGCTAGTAAGATTATTATCTGAGCAGTATAGCCTGGTTAAATTTGTATTCCTGCTCACGTCCAAGTTTATTAACATATTATCGAGACAACCAAGCACTTGCAAGTCATTATTTTTACTTACATCCAGATCCGTCAGCTGATTACCAGAACAGTTCAAATCTGTTAGGCCTGTATTTTTACTTACA
>CANQWV010000135.1 GCA_947627645.1 uncultured Lachnospiraceae bacterium
GATTCAGGAAGCGGGGATCAGGGGATCAGGGTGTTCGCGATTTCCGCGGTCAGCGGACAGGGCGTACAGGAGCTTCTGTTCCATGTCCAGGGGATGCTCCGCGAGCTTCCACAGGAGACTACTGTCTTCGAGCAGGAATACGACCCGCAGCTGCACCTGGCCGGGAGGCCGCTCCCGTTCACCGTGACAAAGTCCAAGGAAGAGGAGAACACTTACCTGGTCGAGGGGCCGCGCATCGAGAAGATGCTGGGCTATACAAACCTCGAGTCTGAGAAGGGCTTTCAGTTTTTCCAGAATTTCCTCAAGGATAACGGCATTCTGGACGAGCTCGAGGCGCTCGGCATCCGGGACGGAGACACCGTGCGGATCTACGGGCTGCAGTTTGACTATTACAAATAAAAGCCCTGCGCCAAGCGGCTTATGAATATTGAATCACAGGGATATGCCGCCCGAGACGTCCTGCCTTGGGAACAGCAGAAGAGCAGGGAATAAGAGGCATAAAAGAGGCATAAAAGAGACATAAAAGAGACATAAAAGAAACATAAAAGAAACATAAAGGAACAGGAACGCATATAAGGAGAGTATATGACAAGCAAACAGCGTGCTTATTTAAAAAGCCTTGCCATGACGATGGATCCGATCTTCCAGATCGGCAAGGGCAGCCTGACGCCGGAGCTCACCGCGGCGGTCGCGGAGGCCCTGGAGAAGCGCGAACTGATCAAGCTCAGCGTGCTGCAAAACTGCATGGATGATCCGAATGAGCTGGCGCAGACGGTCGCGGAGCGCACCCACGCGCAGGTCGTTCAGGTGATCGGCAAGAAGATCGTCCTCTACAAGGAGGGCAAGGAAGGCAAGAAAAAGATCGAGCTGCCAAAGGCCGGGAAAGAGAAACGGTAGGAGACTTAAGGCAGCAATGCGGAAAGGAAATCAGCATGGGCGATACAGCGAGACGCCGCGTCGGCATTATGGGCGGAACGTTCGACCCGATCCATATCGGGCATCTGATCCTGGCCGAGTCCGCGTATGAGCAATTCCAACTGGATACGGTTCAGTTTCTGCCTTCCGGCAATCCGCCGCACAAGACGGACCGGACGGACGGGGCTTCGGACGGGGAGCGCCTGGAGATGGTCGCGCTTGCGATCCGCGGCAACCCGCATTTCACGCTCGACGCGGAGGAGATGCGCCGGACCGGCCTCTCCTACACGAGCGACACGCTGGTCTGCCTCAAACGACAGCATCCGGACACGGATTATTATTTTATCATCGGCGCGGATTCGCTGCTTTCTTTCGATACCTGGCGGAAGCCGGAGATCATCTGCCAAAACTGTGTGCTGCTCGCCGCGGTGCGGGACGGCCTGGCTCCCTCCGCGATGGAAGAGAAGATGCGAAAGCTGAGAGAGCGCTATGGGGCCGAGATTCATCTTCTCCAGACGCCCAACATCGACGTCTCCTCGACGAAGCTGCGTGCCTGGAGGCAGGAGGGGCGCTCGCTGCGCTACTATGTCCCGGACGCGGTGCTCGATTATATCGGGCAGAACGGCATCTACCGCGGCGCAATCCCCATACCTGCGGACAGCTGACAGATCAAGCGACATTTCAGTGCAATCCGGAGGAAACAGACAGGGATTTTCCATAGACAGGAAACGTCATGGACCATGCCCCTGTGTGCAGCCGGGACAGACACCATTTTACGATAAGGATGAGGAAGAATGGGAAGCTATAATCTTCACAAAATGGAGAAGAAGCTGAAAAAATATATGGATGAGGCGCGCTACGACCACACGCTCGGCGTCATGTACACGGCTGCCTCGCTCGCCATGTGCCACGGGGAGGACGTCGAACGCGCACAGGTGGCGGGGCTGCTGCACGACAGCGCGAAGTGCATTCCCAACCCCAAGAAGCTGAAGCTCTGCAGGCAGCATCGTATTCCGGTCACGGAGGCGGAGGAGAGGGCGCCTTATCTGCTTCACGCGAAGCTCGGCGCGTACCTTGCACGTGAAAAGTACCATGTGCAGGATCCGGAGATCCTGAGCGCGATCGAGTGCCACACGACCGGAAAGCCGGCCATGACGCTGCTTGAGAAGATTATTTTTCTCGCGGACTATATTGAGCCGCTGCGCTCGAAGGCGGCAAATCTCGCCGAGATCCGCCGGCTTGCATTCCGGGATCTGGACCTGGCGGTTTATACGACGATGCGGGATACCCTGCAATATCTGAAACAGGAAAATACAAGTCTTGATAATCTGACTGTAGTCGCGTATAATTATTACAAAGAAATTATCCGCAAAAGGGAGGAAACACCATGACAGGAAATCCTGCAAAAGCGATGGCGCGAATCGCCTATGACGCGCTTGAGGACAAAAAAGCAGTAGACATTACGGTCATCGACATCAGCGAGGTCACCGTGGTGGCAGACTATTTTATCATCGCTTCCGGCACCAACCACAACCAGGTGCAGGCATTGGCCGATAACGTGGAAGAGCAGCTGCACAAGGCAGGCTATCCCATGAAGCAGTCCGAGGGGTATCGCAGCGCAAACTGGATCCTCATGGATTACGGCGATCTCATCGTCCATGTGTTTGACGCAGAGAACCGCCTGTTCTACGATCTGGAACGCATCTGGCGCGACGGAAAGACGATCACAAAAGAAGAGCTGGGGTGATAAGGGCATGACGGTTGACAAATCATTTTTTATAAAAAGCGTTCAGCGGAAACAGGAGTTCTTTGTCGCGTACTGCGGCTTTACGAATATGCCGCTCGTAGTGTGCGATCCGGATTCCTTCAACGATCAGGTCTGGATCTTCGACTCGGAGGAGCTGCTGCAGGATTTTGCAAAGCCGTATACCGAAAAGAAGGTTCTTCTGCGCGGGGTCAAGTATCTGAATAAGGATTTCCTTGGCTTTTTCTCCCTGCTCTATGCGATCGGGGTCAATGAGCTTGTGTTTGTAAGCCAGGCGGGCCGCCAGCCGATCGAGTTGGGGGATCTGATAAAAATGCCCGATTACTCCCAGCTGCCGCTTGAAAAACGGCCGGTCTTCAACCCGGAGCTTCAGCTCACCGGACTGTATTTCATGCAGGAGGCTTCCCGTCCGGTTCCGATCGAGGAAAAGTCCGGGCTGAAGGAGCTGGAGGAGGAGCTGAGCGTGAATCTTCTGCGTGGCAGATACATCCTCCCGGTAGAGCTTCTGCCCGGGCCGGAGAGCGACGCGGACAAGCTTAAGAATCACAATTACCGGCTCCCCATCCTGAAGAATAAGAACGGGCTTATTCTTCAGC
Organism: uncultured Lachnospiraceae bacterium; assembly: GCA_947627645.1. GTDB lineage: Bacteria > Bacillota > Clostridia > Lachnospirales > Lachnospiraceae > Choladousia. The sequence continues at coordinate 3,277 of CANQWV010000135.1, forward strand.
CGCTCTTCACAGATATGTCGGAGCTGTCCAAGTTCAACAAGGGAAATAAGCTCAAGGCGCTTGTAGTCCCGTTCGGGCATCTCCCCGTCCTTCTGGTGAAGGATTCCAAGGGCTTTGTGCTCAACCCAGCAGGATTCCACCTCGCCCTGCCCAAAGAGCTGATAGAAGCACTCCTGGGGCAGCTCAAGACACAGCCCAGGCCGGCCGCCCCGGCAGACGGAGCCGCAAACCGGCAGCCAGGGGCACAGAGCCCGGAATCCAAAGAGCAGTGATGCGGCGCCAAAAGCAGCCCGCCAGGGACAGCGCAGGATACTACTGCATAAGCTTCGCATCGCCGGAAAAACAGTGTAGAAGAGAAGAGGAGCCTGCCGATCGCACTATCCCATGAAAAAGGGGCTGCGGTCTGACAGGCTCCGATATTGTGGAGAAACCATCAAAACATCACTCGACCCGAAAAGCCGGGCCGGACAGAGCAGGATCAGAAAAAGCGGAATACGCCAAATACCTTCCCGAGGATCTGGAGATTGTCCACGATGATCGGATCCATCGTGTCGTTCTCCGGCTGCAGGCGGTAGTGCCCATCCTCTTTGTAAAAGGTCTTCACCGTGGCGGAATCCTCCACCAGGGCCACAACGATATCTCCATTGCGGGCGGTGGACTGCTGACGGACGATCACCCGGTCGCCGTCCATGATCCCGGCATTGACCATGCTTTCTCCCTTGACGCGCAGGATAAACGACTGCTCATTCGGCATATACTCCGCAGGAATCGGGAAATAGCTGTCGATGTTCTGCTCAGCGAGGATCGGCTGTCCGGCCGCGACTGTGCCGACAACCGGGACGTTCACCATCTCCCTGCGCAGCAGGTTGAACGAATCGTCCAGGATCTCGATCGCGCGGGGTTTCGTGGGATCCCGCCGGATATAGCCGTTCTTCTCAAGCGACTCCAGGTGGGAGTGCACCGAAGAAGTGGACTTCAGCCCTACCGTCTGGCAAATCTCACGCACAGTCGGCGGAAATCCGCGCTTCAAAATCTCATCCTTTATGTAACTGAGGATCTCCTCCTGCTTGCTCGTGATTCTTCCTGCCATACGACGTCCCTCCCGCGTATTTTTTCTTTAGTATAGCACATATGTTCTGAAAAAGCAAACAAATGTTTTCCTGAGCAAAGCCTGAGGAAAGCCTGAGGAAAGCTCAGGTTGAGGAACGGATTGAATACGGATTGAATACTTACAGCAACTGTAAGTGGCGCCCGGCGCCTTCCTTTGATAGAATGATGGCAGAGAGGAAGGAGGATCCATTTATGAACACAGAGAAAGAGCTTTTGCAGGTGGAAAGCCTCAGCAAAACCTATGGCAAGGGCGCGAATCAGACGGAAGCGCTGAAAGGCATTTCCTTCCGGGTGCTGGAGGGAGAGTTTTTGGGCATCATGGGGGCAAGCGGCTCCGGGAAGACCACCCTGCTCAACTGCATTGCCACCATGCTGAAACCGACCTCCGGGAGGATTGTACTCCGGGGACAGGATATCTCCGGTTTCCGGGGCGGAAAGCTGGCAGATTACCGGGGCAGGGAGATCGGATATTTGTTCCAGGAGTTTGAGCTGCTGGATAACCTGACGGCAAGGGAAAACATTTCGCTCCCGCTCGCGCTGCACGGCGTCACGGCCAGACAGGCAGAAGAGGAGATCCAGGCAGTTTCCTCCATGCTGGACATTGTTCCGGTTCTGGAGAAATTCCCGTCCCAAATGTCCGGCGGCCAGAAGCAGCGGGTGGCGGCGGCGAGAGCGCTGATCTCCGATCCGGACATCCTGCTGGCAGACGAGCCGACCGGCGCGCTGGACAGCAAAAACTCCAGGCTGCTGCTGGACAAGCTCGCGGCGGTAAACCATACCCGGAACAAGACGATCATGATGGTGACCCATGACGCGAACGCCGCAAGCTATTGTTCCCGGATACTTTTTATACAGGACGGTCAGCTGTTTCACGAGCTGCGCAGGAATATGGCGGGCGAATCGACAGCGGATTTTTATGAGCGCATCGTGACCGTTCTGGCACAGTTGGGAGGGGGCAGCGCAAATGTTCTTTAAGCAGATCCGGCGCAACGCCGCGAAAAACCGGAAAGGGAACGGCCTGCTTTTCGGCTCCCTTGTCGCAGCCATTGTCGCCTTTTATACGCTTCTGTCCCTCGGCGAACAGGACGTCATGCATTTTCTGCGCACGATTGAAAGCGACGCCGTCCGGAAGCTGATGCTGCTGCTTCCCATCGTGTACGCGGTTTCTCTGTTTTTCGTGTTCTTTCTTGTCTATTTTGCCTGCCGTTATCAGGCCGACAGACGAAGACGGGAACTGGGTATGTACCTGATGCTTGGAATGAAGCGGAGCCGGCTGTTCGGGATGCTCTTTGGCGAAACGCTGTGGAACAGCATGATTTCCCTGCTGATCGGCCTTCCAGCAGCGCTGTTTCTGACCGAAGGAATCAGCCTTGCCACGGCAAAGACCGTGGGCCTTGGGATCGTCGGGCACCGGTTTTCGTTTTCCCCGGCCGCGCTTTTGTGGACGGTGTGCGGCTATGTCCTCGTGCAGCTTTTTGCCATGCTGATCATCTGCGTCGGCCTTGGCAGGACGGAGCCGGCGGATTTCTTCCGCTCCGGCGACAGCGGTAAACAGGCGGTTCCCTCTGTCCAAAAGAGCGGGGTATTTCTTGGCGTGGGGCTTGCATTTTTGCTTTTCGCTTATTATCTCGGCATATTCCGGCTGCAGTCGCTGGAGTTTGCGGTCATGCTTGCCGTCGTCTTTTTTGGGATTTCCGGCACGTTCCTTCTGTACCGCGGCCTCGGAGGCTTCTGGGGGCTGCGCATCCGCAGGAAGGCTCCTGACGCAAAAGGGCTCCAGACCTTTACGGCGAGGCAGGTGCAGGAAAATGTCCTGTCCCAGCACAAGGCGCTGGCTGTGTCTTCCCTGCTTCTGATGACGGCGCTGGCCAGCATCTCCTTCGGCATCGCTATGGGGATGACACGCCAGGCCGACAGCCGCAGCGTGGACTTTTCCCTCTTTGGGGAGCCGGAGCAGATTGACGCCGTATTATCCAGGGAGGAAATCCGTGAGATGGTGGGAGACAGCTATCCGCTGTACCTTTCCCACGTGCGGGACGGGTACTTCCGGGATCAGGAAAACGCCTTTGACACCGGTGAGCTCGAGAATGCGCTCACGGGCATTGCGGAAAGCGGCAACATCATAGAAAACCTGCACATCGAGTATGTGATCGCCCAGAGCTCCTATAACCGCATCCTGCAGAACGCCGGGAAAACGCAGATCGATCTGTCCGGCGGGAGAGTTGCCCTGTATTCCTCCCTGGCAAGGGACGGGGATTTCGGAACGATCATTCAGGAAGCTCTGGAGAAAAATATATCCATCGGCATTGACGGGACGGATTACCCCATCCTGCCCGCGCTCTGCTATGACAACATCGTTGCCGACCGGGCTATCACGCTTTATCTTGGGCTGATCGTGCCGGATGAGCTGTATGCGCGGCTTGCCGGCGAACAGGAGGCGTACTGCCGGAATGTGCGGCTTTGCGACGCGGAGGTGGAAAAAGCCGGACTGATGCAGGCCGTCCGCACCATGGGAGAGCTGCTTGACGGCACAGGCATCGAATATGACAGCTATCTCGGCGGGATCGGGAGGAATCTTTTCTATACGGTCGGGGCAAGCTACCTCACGATTTATCTAGGCAGCCTGTTCTGGCTGATCGCCAACACGGTAATCGGGATGAAATATCTGATCGGGCAGCGCAGGACCAGACGCCGCTATGAAACCCTGACGATGCTGGGTGCGGATCTGCCGGCAATGCACCAGGTAATCCGTCCCGACGGGCTGTACCGTGCGG
>CANQWV010000136.1 GCA_947627645.1 uncultured Lachnospiraceae bacterium
GCATATCGCCGCCCTCCAGCTCCTCCTCGTCGTAGGCGCTGCACAGGAAGGCCAGCACGACACGGTCCGCGCCGAGCGACGGCTCGATCACGAACGGGATGTATTTCTCCTTCTTCTCATCGTCGAAGTACGACATATCCTCGCCGGACACGTTCTGGTGCTGCGTCAGGTCATAGTTCGTGCGGTCCGCGATGCCCCAGAGCTCGCCCCAGCCAAACGGGAACAGGAACTCGATGTCCGTCGTCGCCTTGCTGTAGAAGGAAAGCTCTTCCTTCTCGTGGTCGCGCACGCGCATCTCCTCTTCCTTCATGCCCAGGGACTTCAGCCAGTTGATGCAGAAGCTTCTCCAGTAGTCGAACCACTCAAGGTCGGTATCCGGCACGCAGAAGAACTCAAGCTCCATCTGCTCAAACTCGCGGGTGCGGAACGTGAAGTTGCCCGGGGTGATCTCGTTGCGGAACGATTTGCCGATCTGCGCGATGCCGAACGGCACCTTCTTGCGCGACGTGCGCTGCACGTTCTTGAAATTGACGAAAATGCCCTGAGCCGTCTCCGGGCGCAGGTAGACCGTGTTCTTCGCGTCCTCGGTCACGCCCTGGAATGTCTTGAACATCAGGTTGAACTGGCGGATATCCGTGAAGTTGTGCTTACCGCAGCTCGGGCACGGGATGTTGTGCTCCTCGATGAAATTCCTCATCTCCTCCTGCGAGAACGCGTCGACCGGCTTTTCCAGCGCGATGCCCTGCTCCTGGCAGAAATCCTCGATGATCTTGTCCGCGCGGAAACGCTCGTGGCACTCCTTGCAGTCCATCAGCGGATCCGAAAAACCGCCGAGATGCCCCGACGCCACCCAGGTCTGCGGGTTCATCAGGATCGCGCAGTCCACGCCGACGTTGTACGGATTCTCCGTGACAAACTTCTGCCACCACGCCTTTTTGACGTTGTTCTTCAGCTCCACGCCGAGGTTGCCGTAATCCCAGGTGTTCGCGAGCCCGCCGTAGATCTCGGAGCCCGGATACACGAAGCCCCTGCCCTTGGCGAGGGCAACAATCTTTTCCATCGTCTTTTCCATAATCTCTCTCCTCTGGTTTTCTTTATTTTAGATTAAAACTAATCCCGGCTGATGCCGAAACGCTGCACTAGTGGATATCGTCAAAAATGATATAGACCCGGTTGGCCGCCGAGCGCTCTGCGAACGAGCTCTCCTCCGCCTTGTAGACCGCGTTGGACGGCAGCACAAGCCCCTGCTCCTCTTCCTGCACGCCGGTCGCGTTGACCACGTCGGTCGACAAAATCTCCGCATTCGCGCTCGTGTACAGGACGTCGCCCGGCACGCGCACCTCCATCGGGGCCTTCAGGACGAGCACCTGCTTGTCCAGCCCGCGGACGACCTCGCTCCCGTCCACCGCTTCCGCCTGCACGACGCCCTCCTCCACCTTCTTGTATGGCACGTCGAACAGATAGCCCTCCAGCTGCGCGCTGATGAGCGTCCCATAAAAAAACTCGGTATTGTTAAAGCTGGCGTAATCCTCCGCCGAGGCGTAAGTCATAACCAGGCTGACCTTTCCCTCTTCCATCTCCAGCTTGTCGATCAGGATCGTGTCCTCTCCGTGCGCCGCGTTGTACTCCGCCACCTCATTCTGGATCATCGCCTCAAGCTCCGTGGCGCTGTAATACGCCGCGTCGAGCGTATCGCTGACAAACTCCGTCACGCTGCCGTCCTCTGCGATCGACACCGCGTCCGGCTCCTGCGGCTGCCACGAATTCTGCTCCAGCAGCTCACAGCCGCCCAGCAGCATAGCCCCAAGCGCCAGAACCGCCAGAAGCGCCGCCCTGTACGGCCTCCTGCGCGCACCGCCTCCGACAGGATGCAGCGATCGCTCTTCTCTGTTTTCCGCGGCCCCGCTGACCATGCCCTGCGGCCGTTCCCCGCTGCCTCCTGCTCCGCAGCGGCTCATGCTTCCCGCTCTGCAGCCGGCAGCGCGCAGCACCCCTTTTACTCCCATGCATTTCCTCCTATGCAGTCGTCCAGGAGCGGCTTCCCACGCCGATCCCTCTCTCCCGCAACATATCTTATTTATTATACATACAAAACGCCAAGGTTTCAACTACTTGTTTTCCGTGTTTTTCCAAAGCTGTTTTTCCTGGATTTTTTCCGGAACAGCTTCCCGGCATATTTTTCCGGAACCCCTTCCCGGAGCATTTTCCCGAACTATTTCCCCGAACCATCTTCCCGGAACGTTCTCCCTGTGTATTCTTTCAGAACATTTCCCGGCGTATTTTCCTGAATGTTTTTCAGGATTCCTTACGTCATACCGGCGGTCATGCTCCTGAGAATGTCCAGCGACTTGAAATCCCGGTCGATGCGCGTCCGGTTCAGCCGGTCCTGCACGCTGCGAAACTCCGCAAAGATCTCCGGCTTCAGCGTGAAGCTGTACAGCCTCTGAAGCGGCGCGCCCAGCACATAAGCCAGCGCGTAGCGCGTCGGCTCCCGCAGGGACATATCGTCCGCCGTCTCATAAGGGTACTCGCCGTTTAACATCATCGCGCGCATCTCAAAAATGCAGCGGATCAGTTCATTGTCCGGCTGCTCCTTCGGCAGGGCGCGGAACGTGGCGTACAGCAGGTTCAGCAGCGCCGAGCCGTCCAGGTTCTCCCGCGAATAATACTCCGCGACCTCCATGAAATAGCAGCCATAGCACGCCGCGAGGAAGTCCTCCTTCACCTCCGTGAAGTAGTTCGAGATCTCCGCGCGCACCAGCGTGTAGGCGCTCCTGCCCTCATAGACCGTGAAGACGCCGAACGCGAACGGGTTCGCCGCCGCCAGGAGCGCGCTGTTCTGCCGCCTGGCTCCCCTGGCAAAGGCCGTGATCCTCCCACGCTCCTTCGTCAGCAGCACCACTCTCTTGTCAAAATCCCCGAACGGCACGGCGTTCAGCACCATGCCGCTCACATTCAGAGGCTCGCTCATCTTCACTCCAATTCTTTCTTATCGTACCCGAAGTTCCTGAGCAGGTAGTCGCTGTCTCTCCAGTCCTTCTTCACCTTCACCCACAGCTGCAGGTTCACCTTCATCTCCAGCATATTCTCGATCTCGCGGCGCGCCTGCGAACCGATCCTGCGCAGCATCGCTCCGCCCTTGCCGATGATGATGCCCTTGTGGGAATCCTTCTCGCAGATGATCGTGGCCTCGACGTCCATGATGGCCCTGTCGCCGCTTCCGCGCTCCTCCATCTTCTCGATCGAGACCGCGATGCCGTGCGGGATCTCCTCATCCAGGCAGCGCAGCGCCTTCTCGCGGATCAGCTCCGCCGCGATCTGCCGCTGCGGCTGGTCCGTCACCGTGTCGTCGTCGTAATACTTCGGACCGTAGGGCAGGCAGCGGAAGATCGCCCGGATCACCCGCTCCATCCCCACGCCGCGCAGCGCGCAGACCGGAATCCGGTCCGTGAAGTCAAAGAGCTCCCGATAGCCGTCCATGTACGCTTCGATCCTGCTCTTGTCCACCGTGTCGATCTTGTTCATCACCAGGATCACCGGGACGTTCGCCTTTTTCAGCTGCTGTGCGATGTGGCGCTCGCCCTTCCCGATGTAGTCCGTCGGCTCCACAAGCCAGAGCACAACGTCCACCTCGCGGAACGTCTGCTCCGCGACGTGCACCATGTACTCGCCCAGCTTGTTCTTCGCCTTGTGGATCCCCGGCGTGTCCAGAAACACGATCTGTCCTTCCTTCGAGGTGTAGACCGTCTGGATCCGGTTTCTTGTCGTCTGCGGCTTGTTCGACGTGATCGCGATCTTCTGCCCGATCAGATGATTCATCAGCGTGGACTTCCCCACGTTCGGGCGGCCGATCAGCGTCGCAAAGCCGGATTTAAAATTGGCAGCTTCCATATTTATTCTTCTCCCGCGCCCTTCAGCATCTGGATGCTCCCGAACAGCTCCTGCTCCCCGCGGATCCTCTCCTCGTTGCCGACCACGCAGATCGCCTGCTCCGCCAGCACCGCACGCACCAGAGGCGCAAGCGCGCGGATCTGCTCCGGCGTCGCCTGCAGCACCTCATCGCGCTCCTTCTGCACATCCTCATCGGTGAGCCCGCTGAGGTACGCGGCCAGCGCACGCGAGCCCCGGAGCGAAGGCGTCAGCGGAACGTCGATGTCGCTGAAGGTCCCGATGATATAGCCGGTCATCTCCTTCTCGTCCGCCGTGAAATTCTCCAGGTACTCCGGCACGCCCTCAAAAATCTCGTTTGTCCTGCCCAGGTTCGGATCCCGGAAGGACACAAAATAGGAGTCCCCATCGCGGCCGAATGCACTCATACAGCCGTAGGCCCCGCCCTTCACGCGGAGGTTGACCCAAAGGTAATCGTAGTTCATCAACACCTTCACGATGCGCAGAAGGCCGCTGTACGCGTAACCGGCCTTCACAAAATTGCCCGCCCGCGCGACATACTGCACCTGTCCCGCCGTCATGAAGCCCTCGTTCTTTTTCTCCGGAAGCAGGCGGCTGTCCTTCTTCTCCGCCGCCCCCTCCGGCAGCCTTCCGGCAAAGCCGTCAAGCAGTGCGCACAGCTTTTCCAGCCCCTCCGCGTCCGAGGTCAGGCTTATGAAAAGCCCCTCCCTGCGGAACAGCACACGCACCAGGGCGCGCAGCTTGTCCTTGAGCCCTTCCTTTCTCTGCTCGAAATTACTCTCCAGCTCGTCGACCAGCCGGTAGAACTCAAGCCCGCTGATCTCGTCGTTGAACAAGGCTGCCTGCGAAAAATACGACATCGCACGCAGCGCGGCCGTGCTGTGCCCGGCGCTTGAGAACTGCATCTGCAGCCGCGACTTCAGCTTCGCGAGGATCTCATACAGCCGCTTGTCGTCGTCAAACTTCGAGTGCAGCAGGATCTCCTCCGCCATCTCGAGCGCGAACGGCAGCTTGTCATAGAGCACCCGCGCGCGTATCCCCACGAACCTGTGAAGCCTCTCGCCGTCGGGAAGGATCGGATAAACGCTCAATCCGGCCGCGATCCCGCCCGTGTTGATGTTGATCTCGCTGTTCAGATCCTGATAGCTGTAATGCTCCGTGTCCACCATGCCGAGCACGGATTTGAGCAGACCAAGGTAAGGAATGTCCTCGCGGCTGACGCCATCCAGGTCAAACAGGAGATCCATATACGCGATCCCGCTCGTGAAAATATCGTGGTGGAGCACAGTGACGCCGCCGACCTTGTGCTCCGTGTTCTCAAACGGCTTCGCCTTCTTCTCGATATCGTCACGCGTGAGCGGATCCAGCTTCGCAAGCGCGTCCTCGGGCGACGGAGCGTCCTGGAACGCCCTCAGCCGTGCAGTCGTGTCGACCAGCTCCCGCAGCTGCGTCTCGGAGAGGGAAGCCTTGTACGCCTGCAGCTTCTCAGCGGTCGCACGGTCCGTCTTCGCCGTCAGGCCGCGCTCCGGCTCCACCGTCACGATCGAAATATGCGTGTTATCCAGCAGGTACTTCTGCACCAGCTCCTCATAGTACCCGGTGTCGACGCGCTGCTTCAGCCTGTCAAACACCGAGTAATCCAGATAGTCAAACGGCGCTTCGTCGTTGTAGAGCCAGCTGTCGAGCACGTCCATCCCGTAATACAGCCCCTTCGGGCTCGAACCGAAATCCGCCTCCCGCTCCTTGAATTCCATGATATTGATCCCCGCGCGCAGCGCCTTTTTGTCGATCCCCTCCGAGACAATGCGGGAAAGCGTGTCCCGGATCACCTGGACGAAACGCTCCTTGTCCGCCCCGTTCGCGTTCTTCGCGATCACACTGAACAGCGGCTGCTGAATCCCGCTCTCATAAGAGCTCATGATGTCCTTGCCAAGCCCCGCATCCAGCAGCGCCTGCTTCAGGGCCGCGCCAGGCGCAGACAAAAGGGCATAGTCCAGCACGGCAAACGCATGGGTCAGGTCGATCTCCTGGCTCGTGCCGATCACCGCGCTGTAGGACAGGTAGGTATTATCCTCCAGCGGCTCCGTATCCGAGACCGGGTAGCTGCGCGTCACCTCACGCGGCTTGTCAAACGGCTGCTGCAGCGGCACCGCAGAGTCCACCTCCAGCACATCAAACCTGCTCAGGTACTCCCGATCCATCCAGTTCAGGCGCTCCTCCATGTCCAGGTTGCCGTACAGATAGATGTAGCTGTTCGACGGGTGATAATATCTGCTGTGGAACGCAAGGAAATCCTCATAGGTCAGGTCCGGAATGTGCGCCGGGTCGCCGCCCGACTCCACGCCGTATGCGTTGTCCGGGAACAGTGAATTCAGGATCTCCCGCTCCAGCACATCCTCCGGCGTCGAGAACGCGCCCTTCATCTCGTTGTAAACGACGCCGTTGTAGACGATCTCGTCCTCCGGCGACTCGATCTGATAATTCCAGCCCTCCTGCCGGAAAATCTCTTCCTTCGTGTAGATATTCGGGTAAAACACCGCGTCCATATAGACATACATCAGGTTGCGGAAATCCTTCTCATTGCAGCTCGCGATCGGGTACATCGTCTTATCCGGAAACGTCATCGCGTTGAGGAAGGTGTTCAGCGAGCCCTTCACCAGCTCGACGAACGGATCCTTCGACGGGAAATTCCTGCTGCCGCAAAGCACGCTGTGCTCCAGGATATGCGCCACGCCCGTGCTGTCTGTCGGCGGCGTCCGGAACGCGATACTAAACACCTTGTTCTCGTCGTCATTTTGCAGCACCATCACCCGCGCGCCCTGCGCAGGATTCACATAATATTGAATACATTTTATTA
>CANQWV010000137.1 GCA_947627645.1 uncultured Lachnospiraceae bacterium
CATATACGCATCGGCGAACACCTTGATAAAGGCATCCATGCCCTCGCCGGCATCTGTGCGCTCCTCGCGCCTGTGTGCTGGTTCCTGAACCGCTTCCTGCCGTTCCTGGTCGGGAAGCGCCCTCCGGCGCCGGACAGCAGGTGAATCGCCCCGGAAAGGCATACCTCTGCAGGCCGGTCTTTGCCTTTCTGTCCTGCGCACAAAATGAGGCTGCCGCAGAATGCCGGAGATTTTCGGCATTTTGCGGTAGCCTGCACAGTTCTTTCACTTCACGGATGCATTCTTATACGAAATCCCTTCGTGTCCGGAAATCCTTTCCCGGCCTATAGCAAACGTCAAATACATTTTCCGTTTGCTACAGCCCCTCCGGGGGGATGCGCACGAATTTGCACCGGAATATGCTGCTTACGCAGCGCAAATTCGGCGCAGGAAACGAGCAAAACGAAAATCGTTTTGTCGTTTCCTATAGAACAGATTTACACATTCTTCCTGTAACGGATGTAGTCCATAATCAGCTCCACAGACCCGTCAATCCCGAGCGAACTGCTCTCCACGCAGAGATTGTAGCTCGAGGCCGCGCCCCACTTCTTCTCCGACTGGAAATTATAGTAGCTCGCGCGCTTCTTGTCTGTCTTCACCAGCATATCCTTCGCCTTCGCCTCTGAGACCTTGTACTCCTCGGCGATCCGCGCCGCGCGGAAATCGGTATTCGCATGGACAAATACACTGACCAGCTCCGGGCAGTCCCTGAGCGTATAATCCGCACAGCGCCCCACGATCACGCACGACTCCTCCGAAAGCTTGCGGATCGCATCGTAAGTCGCCTGGTAGATCTGCTGGTCGATCGTAGGCCCGGAATACATTACAGACGGATAGATATCCATCACAATCGAATACAGAAGGCTGTTCGTCGGCTTCTCGTCATAGCTTTCGAGCACCTTTTCACAGAGACCGCTCTCCTTCGCGACCAGCTTAAGAAGCTCCTTATCGTAAAACTTTACTCCCAGCTTCTTTGCAATCTTCTCTCCTATCTCGTGTCCTCCGCTGCCAAACTGGCGTCCAATAGTAAGAATAACTTTCTCTGACATACTGCTCCCTCCTGTCTCCTGGTGAATCCTTGTTTTTTGTCACTGTTCCGTCCGAACCGAGACATCCGCCGCGGCAATCCGCTGCCAGAACCGCGCAGAACGGACGGCTTATTTGAAATCCTTCGGGAAAAGGATCACAAAATCATTCTCATCGTAGCGCTTCTTCCCCATCGAAATTTTGCGGAAGAATTTCCCGGAACGCGCGATCGCCTTTCCCACGATATCGATGACGCCCGAGATAGTCATCGGCGTCCCGTCCGGGTTTCCGGCCGCGATCTTTTCGCAGAGCAGCGGATACGCCTCGTCCCCGATCACATAGTCCTGCGCGTTCGCATAGATCCGTCCGAATCCGGCAAGCTCCTCCACCGTGTACTCCGGCAGATAAATCTGCGCCGTGAACTTCATTGTAAACCGCGGATGGCGCATCAGCATCTCATGAATGTATTGCTGTTCATCCTCAAGGATCATGACCATTCCGTCCGTCCGGAATTCCATCGCGGTCGTAAGCTGCTCGACCGTGTTCGGCTCAAGGTCGCCGGCTTCCTCAATGATCAGCGTGCCGCCCGCAATCTTCGCAACCGTCGCCGCGATATCCTTGCGGTTCAGGTCCGCCGCGTAGATCCTGGCGATCTTCATCGTCTGGCTGCCCTTATCCTGCGCGATCGCCTTCGCAAGGCTCATCGCCAGCGTCGTCTTGCCCGAGCCATGCGCGCCAAAAATCAGGATATTGCCGCTGCGCGAAGTTTTGTCGTTCCCCTTGGCTTCCGTCTGAAGGATCGCGTTCGCAATCTGATCCTCCAGCCCCTCCACCTCGGTAAATCCGCTGAACAATCCGCGCAGATACTGCGGGATGCTCAGATACTCTTCTCCATATTCTTCTTCGTATTCTCCTTCATACTCTTCGGAGAGGGACTCTGCCTCCGTCGGCTCCCCATCGTCGTACAGATTTTCCTGCATATCCCGCGAAGGCTCCTGCGCCTCCCCCGCGTGCCTGCGCGCCTCCTCCGGAAGCGCTTCCTCGATCCTGCCCTCAATCCTGCGGGCGATCTCTTCCGTTGGGATACGCTTTGTCTTCCCCGAGAGGACGTCCTGCCGCACCGCTTCCATCAGCTCCTCCCGGCTGTCCCCGATCCTCCGGGTCTTGCCGAGATCCTCCGCCTCCGTATAAGTCGGAAGAGAGCTCTTGTTCCTCAGAAGCTTCTCCGGATTGCTGGTGTACTGGAGCGCCTCCCGCTGCGTCTCAGTCAACTCATCCGCGGCTGCCTCAGCCACGCTTCTCGGCGTTCTCTCCGGCTCGGCCTTCGCTGTCCTTCGTCCTTTGCGCCCCGGCACCCCGGAAGGCTGCTCCGCCTCAACCCTGACGCGCTCCTTTGGCTGATCTGCGGCGGCCTCTTTTGGCTGCTCCGCAGATACCCCCGTCTGCTCTTCCTGCATTTTCTCCTCAGCCTTCGCATTTTCCCCGGAATCAGGCTTTGCAGCAGCTGTCTCCGCCTCCGCTGCGGGCTCCTCCTGAGCGGACTCCTCGAGCACCGTATCTACAACCTTCCGCCCCTGATCGCTCATGGAGAGAAGGATATCGTCGATCGTCAGCTGCCCGGCGATCTGCTCGGACTCTTCCGGTATCTCCACCCTCGTCTTCTGCGCGAGGCTTGAATCTACCGACGCCGGAATATCCTCCTCCAGGTTGTCGCTGTGCTTCACGACGCCGGAAATGATCTTCCGCATACTCTTCGCGAGCTCCACCTGAAGATCCTTCGGCTCCTCTGCATCCTGCTCCGGCGCTTCCCGGCCCGGCTTCTCGTACCGCCTGGTCTTCTCGATCTCCGGCGTCTCTTCCTCCGGTTTCTTCTCCATCTCGGCCTTACGGGCAGCCACCTGATCCGCAATCTCCTTCTCGGTCTCGGCCATGATCGACTCCGCGATCACCTCTCCATCCGTGCTCTCAACCTTCTGGATTACATTGTCCTCTTCCTCCTCCGCAGCGAGATCCTCCTCCAGCTTCTCTTCCTGGCACTCCTTATAGATCTGCTCCTGCTTCGGCGTGAGAGTCGTGTAGCGCTTCTTGAGCTCCAGAGCCTTTGCGACATACTTGCCGCTGTGAAACCAGAGCACCAGGTCGTCGCAGGCAGCGAAGCACTTCTGCATCTGCCCGGACTGCTGATACAGCTTTGCGAGCTCATACGCCCACTTCTCCGTGTATTCCTGCCCCAGGTACTCCTCAAGGATCGCGATCAGCTCCTCTGTAGAGCTTCCCCTGCCCTTGTAAATCTTATACTTGAGAATGTAGCGGTTGTTGTCATGCGGCGCCGCCTGCACATACTCTGTGTAATATTCAATCGCCTCGTCATACTGCTGCAGCTCGGTCGTCACCTCGATCAGGCGATACAGCACCGTCCGTCCAACCGGAGAACGCCTGTAGGCGCGTACCAGGATATTCTTGCTGTCCTCCAGCCTCCCCGACGCCTCATAGATCTCGCTGACCAGACAGAGCGTCCGGATGTTGCGCACCCTCCTCCAGTCGATCGAGTCAGCCATGCTGGCAGCCGCCTCATAATTCCCCTGATCTACCAGCTTGTCAATTTCCTCCAGTTTGAGGTTATATTCATACTTATCCAATTCTTCCACCCCGCCATTGCTTCCGGCCTGCGCCTTGTATTCATTCTATTACAGGAACCGCTATTATATTTTTTTTAGTGTACCATACCTGTATTTTGTTGTCAAAACTATCCTGTCGAAAAATGTTATTTTTACATAGAAAAAGGAGATATTATACCGCGATAACATCTCCTTTTGAATTTTTATTAAGTTTTTTAGTTTTTATGCAGTTTTCCAAATTTATCTGGATACTATTGGAGAGCACTTTTCCTGTTCTGGATTATAAAAGTAAAAAGATTTTCTAAAAGATTTTCTTTTCCTTTCATAACTATATAACTATGTGGCCTTTGCCGATATTCTGCTCGAACCTGCGCGTTCGAAATTCTCCGTTCTACCCGGATAAATGTGCTCTACCAGCAGATTTCTGAACTCTCCAATAAATCGTTTACGTACGATGATCTGAATCAGCTCTGATAGAGGTCTTTTTTACAGGAAACATTTATCCAGCCACATATGTTATTGTACTGATGTGAAACTGTGTCCATTGGTATCGACCTCCCGCCTTTTTGTATTTTCTATAGGTATTATCTATAGGAACAACAAATGTTTTTGTTGATGGTTGTATCTTATCACAGTGCTCCGAATTTGTCAATACTATTTTTGATTTATTTTTATATTTCTCGATTTTTCTTTTGTCGTAATCCTTAATTTTGTATATATTTATTATACTTTCCGTAATTTTCTGTTTTTTTGAACAAGACGGGTATTTTTACCGCTATTGAAAATCCTCTTTCCTTATGTTAAAATCAATAGCAAATTATCCCATGGAGCCCAGCAGGAACGCTCCTGCAGCCATGTGTTTACCGGAAGGGGACTGATCAGGCGATGGACAGGTACGATATTTCAGTTATTTATGCATATCACAATTCAAAAGAGCTCTCCCCGACCGGTTTTCCGGCGCTGACCCTGCCTGCGGACCGCGTTCAGTGGCTTCCCGTTTACGATCACAATATCTACGATCCACGGGAGAATGCGCGGAAGAAGTTTGCCGAGGCGAAGGGAAAATATACCATCCTTCTCGACGAAAACGATAAGTTCGACCCGTCGCTTCCCGCCCGGCTCATGGAACGTCTCGAAAAGTCCGACGCCGTCTTTGCAATGCCGGCGCTTATCTTTTCAAAGGTAAAGCGTGTAAACCGGTATTATGCGCTGACAGAGCCTGCCGATTATGACATCAACCTGTCCGACGCTGCCTGGAAGACGACGCTGCCTCCGGTCATCCCGACAGACCTTCATGGCCTGCTGATCCGCACGGACGCCCTGCAGGGCGCGCTGAGAGAGACGCTGCGCCTGCCTGAGCCGGAGAAGCAGACGCTCCTGTATCTGCTGCGCCGGAATCCGCACTACCTGTATCTCGGGACGCTCCCGGTCGATTACGACTATCCCCGGGAGTCTGACCATCAGTTTGATTACCGCTGTATGTCAAGGGAATGGTATTTCGAGCCGTTCCGGCAGTTCCTTCTCCCTGAGCTCGAGCGGGAGCAGAAGGAGTATGGCCGTGTGAGCAATTATCTCCAGTGCCTTACCCTGTACATGACGCATATCCGCATTTACGCAAACACAAACAACCGCAACAAGCGTGTGATACAGCCCGAGGAAGTGCCGGACTACTCCGCTTTCTTTTCCGACATCCTGCAGTATGTGGAGCTGGACACCCTGCTCTCCCAGAACTGCGTGACCAGCTACTGCGGTACCGACTACCGCCTTCTGGATCTGGAGCTCAAAAAGAGAGACTTCTCCTACCGCCTCGACCTGACGCTCGCGGAAAAGCTTCCCGCCAGCAAACGCTTTGGAGACACCGGCCTTTTCCTGACCTGCGACGGGAAAGTTTTTTCTGATCTCATGACGCTTCCCGCAAGGATCAACCTGATCGACTACAAGGACGGCTGCCTGGAAATCGACGGCGGCGTCAACGACCTCTATTATGATACTGACGCCCAGGTATACGCACGTTTCGACGGAAAGCGTTATGAGCTCACCTACAATCACCGCTATTCCATGGCCAAGTGTTTCGGCGTGACCTATACGCGCTTTAAGACCTTCCATGTCTCCATCCCGGTTCCGCCTTCGGATAAGGAGCGGATGCTTCACTTCATCCTCTGCACATCCGGGAAGGAATTCCAGATGGATTACGCGTTTCCGGCCCATGTGAGCCGGTTCGCGAAGGATTTCCCCGGAGCGCTCTGGCAGTTCGGCCCCTATGCGGCTTACTGGCTCCCGGACGGCATCCATATCCGCAAAGCGACCCGTTCGTTCGTCCTGTCCCGCCAGCTTAAGCTCTGGCTGGATATGTGGATCATCCGCAAGGGACACCGGAGGCAGATTCCGCTCAAAGTGCTGAACTTTCTGCTGCGGCCTTATTTCTCCCGCCAGAAGATCTGGCTGTTTCTCGACAAGATCTACAAGGGCGGCGACTCCTCCGAGTACATCTACCGCTACGCTGCGAAGCAGAAGGACGGCATCAAAAAATACTATCTGCTGGACAAGTCCTCCGCAGACTACGCGCGTATGCGCAAGGAAGGCTATCGGCCTCTGAAGCGGGACAGCCTGAAGCACAAGCTGGTCTTTCTGAATGCAAACATGGTCATCGCTTCCAACTCGACCGTATTCGCGTTCAACGGTTACAACTTCCGCAGCACGTTCCCGTTCCGCGGCGACGTGCACTTCGATGTGGCCTGCGTCCAGCACGGGATGTCGGTTCAGAAGATCGCCCTGGCCCAACAGCGCCTGCGCGACAACACGAAGCTGTATTTCTGCGCGTCCAAGTATGAGATTGAGAACCTTTCGAAGCCGGTCTACGACTATATCGGCTACGACGCGCTGAAGCTGACCGGCGTGCCGCGCTACGACGGCCTGAAAAGCCGGGCGCAGAGGATCATCCTGCTCTCCCCGACCTGGCGCATGAATTCGGCTATGCCCGTATTCGCCAGCGAAGGAGTGGCGCGCGACTACAACCCGAACTTCAAGGAGACCAGCTACTACAAGGTCTACAACGGCCTGATCAACGATCCCC
>CANQWV010000138.1 GCA_947627645.1 uncultured Lachnospiraceae bacterium
CGGAAGGCCTCGACGACCTCCAGCCGCTTGATGATCCTCGCCCGCTTCTGCCCGGTGGACTCACGAAGGCCCGTCTTGAGCTCCTCGGCTTCCTTTTCCATGTCGATCGATTCGAGAAGCTCCTTGATGGACTCGGCGCCCATCCCTGCGCGGAACGCATTGCCCCACTTCTCTCTCGCCTCCTGGTATTCGCGCTCCGTCAGCACCTGCTTATAGTGCAGGTCTGTCGTCCCTGCGTCCAGGACAATATAATTTGCAAAGTACAGAACCTTCTCCAGCGTACGCGGAGAGAGATCCAGCATCAGCCCCATCCTAGATGGGATACCCTTGAAATACCAGATGTGGGACACCGGGGCGGCAAGCTCGATATGGCCCATGCGCTCCCTGCGGACGGAGGACTTCGTCACTTCCACGCCGCAGCGGTCGCAGACCACGCCCTTGTAACGGATCTTCTTGTACTTGCCGCAGTGGCACTCCCAGTCCCTGCTCGGCCCGAAAATGCGTTCGCAGTAGAGTCCGTCTTTTTCCGGCTTGAGTGTCCTGTAGTTGATCGTCTCTGGCTTTGTCACCTCTCCGTGAGACCACTCTCTGATCTTATCCGGAGAAGCAAGCCCGATCTTTATCGCGTCAAACGTCATCGGCTGATAGCCTTCATTCTTTGTCATATCTGGCATGGCAATACTCCTTTCACAGCACACTATTCTTCGTCAAAAGACTCTTCCAGATCCAAAAATACGTCCTCGTCAGGCTCCTCTTCCTCGTCTTCTTCGACGTCCACCAGCTCGCCGTCCTCAAACTCCTGCTTGCTGAAGCCATAGCTGCCGAGCGACTGCTCTTCCTCCTGGCGGTTGTAGCCTCTGTCGTCCTCGATGAGTGCGCGGAGATCCGTGTCGCTGTAGTCGATCGTCTCGGCAAGCTCGACCTCCGTGTTGTCGTCCCTGAGCACCCGGACGTCCAGTCCGAGCGACTGAAGCTCCTTTAAGAGTACCTTGAAGGACTCCGGAATACCCGGCTGCGGGATGTTCTCTCCCTTGATGATGGCCTCGTAGGTCTTGACACGGCCCACTACATCGTCCGACTTGACCGTCAGGATCTCCTGCAGCGTGTACGACGCGCCGTACGCCTCGAGAGCCCACACCTCCATCTCGCCGAAGCGCTGTCCGCCGAACTGCGCCTTGCCGCCCAACGGCTGCTGGGTTACCAGAGCGTACGGTCCGATGGAACGCGCGTGAATCTTGTCGTCTACCAGATGATGAAGCTTCAGGTAATGCATATGGCCGATCGTGACCGGGCTGTCGAAATACTCTCCGGTACGCCCGTCGCGCAGCCTCACCTTGCCGTCCCGGGAGATCGGGACGCCCTTCCAGACCTTTCTGTGGTCGCGGTTCTCATAGAGGTAGTCCATAACTTCCGGAAGCAGCTCTTCCTCATGCTTTGCCTTGAACTCCTCCCACTCGAGATTCACGTAATCGTTCGCGAGATCCAGAGTGTCCATGATATCTTCCTCGTTCGCCCCGTCGAAAACCGGAGTCGAAACGTTAAATCCAAGCGCTTTCGCGGCAAGGCTTAAGTGAATCTCAAGCACCTGCCCGATGTTCATACGCGACGGCACGCCCAGCGGGTTCAGCACGATGTCGAGCGGGCGGCCGTTCGGCAGGAACGGCATATCTTCCACCGGCAGCACGCGGGAAACCACACCCTTGTTGCCGTGACGGCCGGCCATCTTGTCGCCGACGGAAATCTTTCTCTTCTGCGCGATGTAGATGCGCACCGCCTGGTTCACGCCCGGGGACAGCTCATCGCCATTCTCACGGGTAAACACCTTCGCGTCCACAACAATGCCATACTCGCCATGCGGCACCTTCAGGGAGGTATCTCTGACCTCGCGCGCCTTCTCGCCGAAGATCGCACGCAGCAGGCGCTCCTCCGCCGTCAGCTCGGTCTCGCCCTTCGGCGTCACCTTGCCGACCAGGATATCGCCGGCACGTACCTCCGCGCCGATGCGGATGATTCCTCTCTCGTCGAGATCCTTCAGCGCGTCGTCGCCGACGCCCGGTACATCCCTCGTGATTTCCTCCGGCCCGAGCTTCGTGTCGCGCGCCTCCGCCTCGTATTCCT
Source organism: uncultured Lachnospiraceae bacterium (assembly GCA_947627645.1). GTDB lineage: Bacteria > Bacillota > Clostridia > Lachnospirales > Lachnospiraceae > Choladousia. The sequence goes on from CANQWV010000138.1 coordinate 2,119, forward strand.
CAATATGAACCGACGTGTAGACGTCGTCCATCACCAGCTTTTCGCTCAAAAGCACAGCGTCCTCGTAGTTGTAGCCCTCCCAGGTCATGAAGCCGATCAGCGGATTCTTGCCGAGCGCGATCTCGCCGTTCGAGGTGGACGGGCCGTCCGCGATGACCTGGCCCTCTTCCACGCGCTCGCCCTTGTTCACGATCGGACGCTGGTTGTAACAGTTGCTCTGGTTGCTTCGCACGAACTTCATCAGATGATATTCATCTCTCATGCCGTCGTCCGTGCGAACCACGATCTCCTTCGACGTCGAGCGCTCCACCGTGCCGGCGCGCTTTGCGATCACGCAGACGCCGGAGTCCACCGCCGTCTTCGTCTCCATGCCGGTGCCGACCACAGGCGCCTCCGTCGTCAGAAGCGGGACGGCCTGACGCTGCATGTTGGAGCCCATCAGCGCACGGTTCGCGTCGTCGTTCTCCAGGAACGGGATCAGGGCCGTCGCCACCGAGAACACCATCTTCGGCGACACGTCCATGAAATCAAACATACTGCGCTCATACTCCTGCGTCTCCTCGCGGTAGCGGCCGGAGACGTTCTTGCGGACGAAATGCCCGTTCTCATCGAGCTGCTCGTTCGCCTGCGCCACATGGTAGTTGTCCTCTTCGTCTGCCGTCATGTAGACGACCTCGTCCGTAACCCGCGGATTCTTCGGATCAGACTTGTCGATCCTGCGGTACGGAGCCTCCACGAAGCCGTACTCGTTGATCCTCGCATAGGTTGCCAGCGAGTTGATCAGACCGATGTTCGGGCCTTCAGGCGTCTCGATCGGGCACATCCTTCCATAGTGGGAATAGTGCACGTCACGCACCTCGAATCCGGCACGGTCCCTCGACAGGCCGCCCGGGCCCAGCGCGGAGAGACGCCGCTTATGCGTCAGCTCGCCGAGCGGGTTGTTCTGATCCATAAACTGCGACAGCTGCGAGGAGCCGAAGAACTCCTTCACGGCCGCTGTCACCGGCTTGATGTTAATCAGAGACTGCGGGGTGATCCCTTCGAGCTCCTGCGTCGTCATGCGCTCGCGCACGACGCGCTCCAGCCTCGACAGGCCGATGCGGTACTGATTCTGAAGCAGCTCGCCGACCGCACGGATACGGCGGTTGCCCAGATGGTCGATATCGTCGTCGTTGCCGATGCCGTAGCTCAGGTGAATATTATAGTTGATCGATGCAAGGATGTCGTCCTTCGTGATGTGTTTCGGAATCAGATCGTGCACCGACTTGCGGATCGCTTCCTTGCGGTCCTCCAGACTGGCATTTTCTTCCAGTATTCTTTGAAGCACCGGGTAGTATACTAACTCTGTGATGCCGAGCTCGCGCGGAACGCAGTCGACATAGCTGCGCAGATCGACCATCATGCTGGAGATGACCTTGACGTCACGCTCCTCCGTGCGGATCAGCACATACGGAATGGCCGCGTTCTGGATCTGGTCAGCCAGCTCGCGCGACACCTCCGTGCCCGCCTCCGCGATGATCTCGCCGGTGGTCGTGTCCACGACGTCCTCGGCCAGGACATGGCCCGCGATACGGTTGCGGAACATCAGCTTCTTATTATACTTGTATCTTCCGACCTTCGCCAGATCGTAGCGGCGCGGGTCAAAGAACATACTCATGATCAGGCTCTCTGCGCTCTCGACCGCCAGCGGCTCACCCGGACGGATCTTCTTGTACAGCTCAAGCAGACCCTCCTCGTAGTCCGTCGCCGTATCCTTCGCAAGGGTCGCCAAAATCTTCGGCTCCTCGCCGAAGAACTCCAGAATCTCTGCATTGGAACTCACGCCAAGCGCACGGGCAAGCACGGTAACAGGAACCTTTCTTGTCCGGTCGACACGCACGTAAAATACATCGTTGGAATCCGTCTCATACTCGAGCCAGGCGCCGCGGTTCGGGATCACGGTACAGGAATACAGCTTCTTTCCGAGCTTGTCGTGCGCAACCGCGTAGTAGATACCCGGCGAACGAACCAGCTGGCTGACGATGACACGCTCCGCGCCGTTGATCACGAAGGTACCGGTATCTGTCATCAGCGGAAGCTCACCCATGAAGATCTCGTGCTCGCTGATCTCGTCGTTCTCCCTGTTGCGGAGGCGAACCCGCACCTTCAGCGGAGCCGCATAGGTCGCGTCGCGCTCCACGCACTCCTCGATGCTGTACTTTGTGTCGTCCGCACAAAGCTTGAAGTCTACAAATTCGAGGCTGAGCTTACCGCTGTAATCCTCGATCGGTGAGATGTCATCAAATACTTCTCTGAGACCTTCATCCAAAAACCACTGGTAAGAATCCTTCTGAACCTCAATAAGATTGGGCATCTCAAGGACTTCCTTCTGCCTTGAGTAACTCATACGAAAGCCTTTACCATTTGTAATGGGACGTATCCTGTTTTTCTCCATTGATGCTTTCACCCCTTGTTCTTTCTGCAGTTTTCTATAATTTTCCTCGAAATTCTTCGATTTTGGGCATAGTACACCCTTATGGGTACACTCCCACACAATAGTGCAACCTACACTCTAGCACAAAAACAAGGGGGAGTCAAGCATTTTTTTCCATATATTTCTCATATATTTCTCATATAATCCTAAAAAATTCTCGCCAGATGATCAATCCATTCATATTTCAGGATTTTGAACAAATACATCATGCCATATAAGCAAGGCCAGAAAACAGCAAAAGCGCAGACGCCGCCTATGCGCCTGCACCTGTTCCACTCAATCCTTATCACTCAATTCTTATGGTTCTTTGTGAGCCGTTTCCTCAAAAGCGCAAGCGCCTCGTCGCGGGCCTGTGCGCGGATCTGGGCGCGGGTCCCCGTCAAATGAAGCTCTTTTACCTTTGTCTTGCCGCAGACATAGCAGCCGATAAACACCAGGCCGACCGGCTCCGCGGCAATCACCTTTTCTTTCTTTTCCGCCGCTGTGGGATGTTTTCCTGCCTTGCACGGCTTATCCGGCTTTTCGAAAGCTCCCGCTGCTTCTCGTTCTAAACCCCTGTCTCCCGTGTCAGATCCCGCGTAGCCGGTCACAGAGACACAGTAATCCGCCCTCGCAGCCCTCGCGCCGCCCTCCGCCATCTCTACGGCGGTCTGCGCGCTGACCGCGGTGTATTTCTTCAGCGTCTTTTTGCGCACACCGACCATCTCATGCTTCGCCTCGTCGCAATACGTCACAAACCCGCGCTTGAACACCTCCGAGCTGCCCGGCACGTCGGTCAGCGCCGCCGCGATCATCCCGCCCGTACATGATTCGACGGTCGTGACGGTCAGGCCGCGCCGCGCAAGCTCTTTTACGATCTCCTCACATCTGCCCATCCAACACGCCCCAATTCTTCCTCAGGTAGTCGACGAGCGAGATCACCGTCAGCGCCAGCGCCACCCAGACGAGCACCTGCGCGATCGTATCGAACACGCCGCCGAGATCCAGGATCAGCAGAATCACCATAAGCATCTGGGACACCGTCTTGAACTTGCCCCAGTAGCTCGCCGCGATGACCGTCCCCTTGTCAGAAGCCACCAGACGGAAACCGCTGATGATGAACTCCCTCCCGATGATGATGATCACGATCCACGCCGCGAGCGCGCCCTTTTCCACCAGGCAGATCAGCGCCGAGCAGACGAGCAGCTTGTCCGCGATCGGATCCATAAATTTTCCAAAATCAGTGACCAGATTGTTCTTCCGGGCCAGATAGCCGTCAAACCAGTCCGTGATGCTCGCGAGGATGAAGACCGCAGCGGCTACATACTTCCCCGCGCCGCCGAGCCAGTCCGTAAGCATCAGCAGCACAAACACCGGCACCAGACACACCCGCAATACCGTCAGTTTATTCGGCAAATTCATCTGCAATCTCTCCTATCAGATCATATTCCGCCGCTCCCGTGATCTTCACCCGAGCGAAGTTCCCGGACATCAGCGTCTCATTCGTATGAATAAACAGCAGCCCGTCCACGTTCGGCGCGTCGCCGTATGTGCGCGCCACATAGGCGTCCTCGTCTGCGACCTTGCCCTCTACTATCGCCGTCACGGTGCGGCCCACCATGTCCTGCGCGCGGTCGAACGCGATCTCCTGCTGCAGCTCCATCAGTTCCTCCTGCCAGCTCAGCTTCGTCTCCTCGTCGAGCTGATCCGGCATCAAAGCCGCCGGCGTGTCCTCCTCCTGCGAGTAGGGGAACACCCCGAGACGGTCGAACTCCATCTCGTCGATGAATTCCATCAATTCTTCATGCTGCTCCTGCGTCTCTCCCGGAAAACCGGCGATCAGCGTCGTGCGCAACATGATGTCCGGGATCGCCTCGCGCAGCCTGTTCACGATACGTATCAGGTCGGCCTTCGTGGTCCGCCGCCCCATGCGCTTCAGCACCGCGTCGCTCGCGTGCTGGATCGGCAGATCCAGATAGTGGCAGATCTTCGGCTCGCGCGCGATCGTCTCGATCAGCTCGTCGTAGATCTCCTCCGGATAGCAGTAGAGAATGCGGATCCAGCGCAGCCCGCTGATCCTGCACAACGCCTCCAGCAGCAGGTGCAGCGATTTCTTTCCATACAAGTCCACGCCGTAGACCGTCGTCTCCGGAGCGGGCGCTGCAGGAGCGGGCGCCGTCTTC
>CANQWV010000139.1 GCA_947627645.1 uncultured Lachnospiraceae bacterium
TAAACTGTAATTAAACAACCCGAAAGGAGAATTTTATGAAGCACAAAGGATTTATTGCCGCGGCTGCTTTGCCACGCGGATCAGATATTCGTAGAGCTCCTTTTTCGTACAGAGCTGATAGGAATCCTCGAGCTCCATGATCTGGATCCCACGATCCTCCTCCCGGTACCGCTCCATCATGTGATAAATGATCTTCTTCGTCGTCTCACTGTCCTGCTCGATCGCTTTCGCAATCTTTTCAAGCTCCACGGAATCACCGACCGCGAACAGAATCGCCTCAATTGCGGCCTCCGCCTCTCTTATCTCCATGCGTTTCTCCATCCTCCGCCCTGTTAATCAATCGCCAGTCAGTCCTCGGGAAGCTGCGCAGTACTGCTTCCTGCCTTGCGTCCGCCGCTCCCACATCGCCTGCGGGCCATGAATCGCAGCGCTCAGTCGTAATCCTGCGCAAGCGACAGCTCCGCTCCCTCTTTGCCGGTATAGGAGATCCGGATATCGGCGAACGTCTCGTCCTGCTCCACCTCGACCGTACCCTCCTTCATCAGCTCCAGCAGCGTCAGAAAAGTCACGATTGTATACATTTTTCCCTTTCTGAGCGTCATGAGCTCACGGAATGTGCAGCGTTTTCTTCCCGTTATGTACTGTCCCACAAAGCGCATCGTCTCCGTCAGGTCAACCTCCTCGCGCCGGACGTTGCCAAACTTGCTGCGCACCGGGTCGATGCGGTTCTCCTGCCGCTTCAAAAGCTCCTGGAACAGCGCGTGCAGCTTGTTCAGCGTCAGCCCGTCCAGAAGTTCTTCTACATCCACAGGCTCCTGGTACGCCAGAACCTCCTCAGGCATACTCGCTGTCTTGTACAAGTGCAGCGCCGCCCCATCCTGCCGTTCCCGCAGCTCATAGGACATATATTTGTACATTTTATACTCCAGCAGCTTCTGAACCAGTTCTTCTCTCGGATCGATCTCCTCGCCTTCCTCCGTCACCTCCGGCGGCAGGAGCATCCGCGATTTGATGTCGAGCAGAGTCGCCGCCATCACGAGAAACTCACTCATCACGTCAAGGCTCTCCTCGGGCAGCTCCGAAATATATTCCATGTACTGGTCCGTGATCTCCACGATCGGAATGTCATAGATGCTGACTTTGTTTTTTTCGATCAGATGCAGCAGCAGATCCAGCGGTCCCTCAAAGGCCTGCAGCTTCACCGGTATCCCCATATGGCTTCCTCATTTCATCTCAGATTGTATAGATTTCCGACTTTATACGGCTCATTGCTTTCACGTAAAGTCCAGCACAATCAGCTCCATCGGATTGTTGATCCTGAGCGAAACAGAGTGGTTGCCAAGTCCCGCGCTCACGACCAGCTGCCTGCCATTTCGCTTGAAAAGCCCGCGATCATAGCGCGGAAACAGCCGGAGCTGAGGCGTGATCACTCCGCCCAGGTAAGGCAGGCGCACAAGGCCGCCATGCAGATGGCCGGCAAGCGTCAGGTCCGCGCCCCAGGCGGCATACGCCTCAAAATAAACCGGATTGTGCGTCAGAAGAAGGTTAAAGCGGTCCTTGTCCGGCTCGCCGAGCAGCTCCGTGATCTCCGCCGCCGTCAGTTCATGCTTCCGGAAACGCTCATAATACCGCGCGGGCAACTCCAGTCCCCAGACCGTAAAGGGCATCTTCTGAATGTCGATCTGCTCACAGGAGTTCTTCAGCAGATGGACTCCAAAGCTCCGGATCAGGTCAAAATAACGTCCGCCGTCGCCGCCATGCAGCTCCGCGCTGTTTCTCACCTTGTACTCATGATTTCCCTCTACATAATAGACCGGATACTGTTTCGTCAGCTCATCCATCAGCGCAAGCGCCACATCCATCTGAGGCTGCTCTGTAGAGATCAGCATATCTCCCGATACAAAAATTGCCTCCGGCTTTTCAGTCCGGATCGCCTGGAGCAGTATGCTGTTGCCCTCGCCGTACGACGCGTTATGAAGATCGCTCAGCAATACTGCGGAAAACGGCTGCTGAGGCCCTCTCAGCTCCTCATTCACCCGTATCCGGTATCTTGTCACCTTGAACTCTGACATGGTATCCGTCCGCCTTTCCCGACGTGTTTTTCCTCGTTGCTTCCCTGTCGCTTAGAATCCGCTTTATTCTTTCCGGCATTTTCCGCGTTTGCCTTTTGTCCCGCCGACCCGATGCATTCTGCGTCAGCATTCCACTCCGCCAACCCGGCGTTTCTTAATCCCAGTAATCTATCCTACAAAGTCCAGCGTTCCCACATATCCCCGAGATAATCCAGGTACCCTGCCTCTTTCACGACATACGCCGTGACGATAGGAACGCTGCCCAGTACTTTTCCATTCAGTGTATAGACACACTCGCCCACCTGCGCCCCCTGCTCAAGCGGCGCCTTAATCTCCTCCTGCCAGCGGATTTCACGCTCGATCGCGGAAAAATCCTCGCCTTCCGTACTCAGGTAGGAAAACTCTTTCGCATACCGGACATCGGTCAGAGGCTCCGCCGCTCCGCGCACTGTGATCTGCGGAAGCTTCTCCATCGCGTCGTCATGGTACAGGGTGCAGCGGGCGAATCCGTAGCCCAGGATCTTCGCCGCCTCCGCAAATCGCGTCCTGGAGTCCGGAGCCGTCATGATCGTGCCGATGAGACGGATCCCATTCCGCTGTGCCGTCGCGCTCAGGCAGTACTTCGCGTAGCTGGTACTCCCGGTCTTCAGACCGTCGCAGCCGTCAAAAGCCCGCAGCAGCTTGTTTGTGTTTGTCAGGGTAAATCTGCTGCTCCCCTTCGCTGTCACGTGCGTGATGTCCTCCATCCAGATCTTAGAGTAATCTGTCACCTGCGGAAACCGCGCCAGCAGCTCCCGCGACATCAGCGCCACATCGCGCGCCGTCGTGTAGTGTTCTTTCGAATCTGTCAGCCCGCAGCAGTCCACAAAATGCGTGTTCTCCATACCGAGTTCGGCGGCCTTCTCATTCATCCTTGCGACAAAGGCCTCCTCCGAACCCGCGATGTGCTCCGCCATCGTCACCGCCGCGTCGTTTCCCGACGCGATGACAATACATTTCAGCAGCGTCTCTGCCGTCTGCGTTTCGCCCTCCTCGAGAAACACCTGCGAACCGCCCATCGACTTCGCGTGCGCGCTCGTCATCACCTGCTCGTCAAGCTTCAGCCTTCCTTCCTCGATCGCCTCAAAGATCAGCAGCATCGTCATAACCTTTGTAACGCTCGCCGGGTGAACCTTCACGTCCGCGTCCTTTTCGAAGAGCACCGTCCCCGTAGATACCTCCATCACCAGCGCGTGCGGCGTCTGCAATTCCAGCACGGCTTCCGAAGCGCCTGCACTGCTCTGTGCATTTTCTGTCACCTGCACGCCTGGCGTCTCCTGCGCATATCCCTGCCCGCACCACAGCGACGCCGCCAGCAGCCACGCCGCCATCCAACAGCACAATATTTTTTTCATTGAAACCCGTCCCTAAACTCTCTCCATAAACTATATTAAAGCAGGGACAAATTCATGCATATTCCAGATTGCAAAGCCGTGGGGCGCCGCATAAAGTCCAGTCCGCTCACAGCAGCGGCGCAAACAGCCGCAGCACACTCTGCCAGATTCGCGGCCAGATCCCCTGGCTCCTCCAGGCTTCCACCGTAATCTCCCGGCATTCCCGGAACAACTCCATCGCGTCCTCTTTGATCTGCATGACAGCCTCTGTGCCGAACATCCACACACCGCACTCGAAATGCAGATACAGGCTGCGGAAATCAAGGTTGACCGTGCCCACCACCGCGATCCGGTCGTCGCTGACGAACGACTTCGCATGCAAAAATCCAGGCTCATACTCGAAAATGCGGACTCCCGCTTCCAGAAGCGCTCCATAGTAGGAACGCGTCAGCAGGAAAACCAGCTTCTTGTCCGGAATGCCTGGCGTGACAATGCGCACGTCGATTCCGCTCTTCGCTGCCAGCTTCAGCGCCGTCATCATCTCATTATCCGTGATCAGGTACGGTGTAAAAATATAGACATACTGCTTCGCGCGGTTAATAATATTCAAGTAAATATTTTCTCCGACCGTCTCATGGTCGAGCGGCGTGTCCGCGTAGGGCTGCACGAAGCCGTCGTCCTCGAACTCCTGCTCATGCCACATATGCGGGCGATATCTCTCATAATCTACCCTTTCCCCGGAAAGCGCGCTCCACATCTGCAGGAACATGAGCGTGAAATTCCAGACCGCCTCGCCTTTCAACATAACGCCGGTGTCCTTCCAGTAGCCAAATCTCTCGCGTTTGTTGATGTACTCATCCGCGAGGTTGATCCCTCCTGTGAAGGCCGTGTAACCGTCGATCACAGTGATCTTCCGGTGATCGCGGTTGTTCAGAAGCACGGACGGGATCGGAACCAGCGGATTGAACACCTCGCATCGGATCCCGCGCCGCTGCAGCTGCAGCTGGAACTCCTGAGGCATCGTGCTGACACAGCCCCAATCGTCGTAGATCAGACGCACATCGAGCCCCATGCGGACCTTATTCTCAAGGATATTGAGAATACTCTGCCACATTTCACCATCGTCGATGATAAAATATTCCATGAAGATAAAATGTTCCGCCTGCTCCAGCTCCCGAAGCATCGTCGCATACAGTTCCTCGCCGACGCGGAAATATTTCGTCTTTGTCCCCTCGTGGAGCGGAAACCCTGCAATATCGCTGATGTAGGCAGACTGGCGCGCCGCCGCCTCGCTCTGCTGCGCCAGATGTTCTCTGGCGATATCGTCCTTTCCTATATGATCCGCGGCTTCTTTCGCGGCCATGTCGAGCTTCTGCTGCGTTTCCTTGCCGATCCAGGTCCTCCCGAACAACAGATAGATCACAGCGCCCACGATCGGAAGCGCGAGGATCAGCGTCGTCCAGGCCAGCTTATAAGACGGATTGATATCCTTGCTCGTAATCCACAGAATCGCCACCACGCTGAGAATACTGATCAGCGTTGCCACAAAGGGAAAGCGGTTCCGAAGCACTACAACGGCGAAAATGATCCAGACCACCTGCGTCAGCACGGCCAGCCCAATGGTCAGCACACGCCCCAGCAGACGCTTCGAGGTCTTTTTCATATGGTTCGCCTCCCCTTTCAAAATTAAACGGCAATTTTTTCGTAAGCTCCGCAGGAGCCTACTGAATAGCTCTGCACTTTTGTGCAGAGCGCGCGAAAATGCGGCCGCAAAAGCGGCAGCTTCCATTCGCATTTTCTGCGCATCCACCGGAGGTTCAGTAAGCTCCGCAGGAGCTTACTGAAAAATCCCTGACCACTTCTGACCAGGGATTTCACGTACATCAGTTGAATTTACGCTTACGGGCCGCTTCAGACTTTTTCTTGCGTCTTACGCTCGGCTTCTCATAATGCTCTCTCTTCCGAATCTCCTGCTGGATACCAGCCTTCGCGCAGTTTCTCTTGAAACGGCGCAGAGCACTGTCCAGAGTCTCGTTTTCTTTCACGATCACATTTGACATTCTCTCACACCTAACCTCCCTCCAGTTGTAGATTGTGCAAAATACAACTGTATGGGTATATTTCTTGCACTACTCCGAGTATACCATATTTTCTGAATTCGTCAACCATTTTTGCAGAAATCAGGGCAAAAAGATTGTATTTTTCGTGAACATGACCAATCCCGACACCGTCTGACAGGACCGAAGCGGACAATCCCTGCACGACCGTCGGTCCCATTCCTCCGATTTACGATGCCGAAACCAGTTCCACGGCAATCGACATTATCCGTCAAATAACTATATCTACACAATCTGCCCCGTCAGTACTTCTTTCGCCTTCGCAAGCGCGTCCTCGATACCCGCCGGATTCTTGCCGCCGGCCTGCGCCATGTTCGGGCGTCCGCCGCCGCCACCGCCGACCAGCGCCGCAATGCCCTTGATCAGATTGCCCGCATGTGCGCCCAGCTTCATCGCACCGTCCGTGGCGGTCGCCATGAGATTCACCTTGCCGTCGCACACGGAAGCCAGCAGCACCACGCCCTCGCCAAGCTTCTCCTTGAGCTGGTCGCCGAGCTCGCGCAGGCCGTTCATGTCCACGCCCTCGAGCTTCGACGCGAGCAGCTTCACGCCGGACACCTCGCACACCTGATCCATCACGTCGCCAAGCGCATCCTTCGCAAGCTTGCTCTTGAGCGACTCGTTCTCGCTCATCACTGCCTTCAGCTCCGCCTGCAGAGAAGCGATCTTCCCCAGCAGCTCTGCCGGGCTCGTCTTCAGCAGCTTCGCCGCCTCGTGCAGCTCTTTCTCGGTATTCTTATAGTAGGCGAACACGCCCTTGCCGGTCAGCGCCTCGATCCTGCGCACGCCCGCCGCGATACCGGACTCAGACACAATCTTGAAGGTCGCGATCTCCGAGGTATTCCCCACATGCGTGCCGCCGCAGAGCTCCTTCGAAAAATCGCCCATCGACACGACGCGCACCTCGTCGCCGTACTTCTCGCCAAAGAGCGCCATCGCGCCCGTCTTCTTGGCGTCCTCGATTCCCATGATCCTCGTAACGACCGGCAGTCCTGCCGCGATCTCCTCGTTGACGATATTCTCCACCTGCTCCAGCTCCTCCGGCGTCATCGCCTGAAAATGCGCAAAGTCAAAGCGCAGCCGCTCCGGCGTCACCAAGGAGCCCTTCTGCTCCACAT
>CANQWV010000140.1 GCA_947627645.1 uncultured Lachnospiraceae bacterium
CCGGACGGCATCATGCTCTCGAACGGCCCGGGCGACCCGAAGGAGTGTGTCCGTGTCCACCACATAGCCGTGGTTCTGTGAGGAGATGTACACACGCCCCGTGGACAGGTCGCGCACCGGATGGTTGCCGCCGCGGTGCCCGTATTTCATCTTGTGCGTGTCGGCGCCGTTCGCGAGCGCCATGAGCTGGTGTCCGAGGCAGATCGCGAAGATCGGCACGTCCGAGTCGTACAGCTTTTTGATCTCAGCGATGATCGGGACACACTCCTTCGGGTCGCCCGGGCCGTTCGAGAGCATGATGCCGTCCGGCCTCGCCGCGAGGATTTCCGCCGCCGGAGTCAGCGCCGGATAAACCGTCACCTCGCAGCCGCGCGCGTTCAGGCTGCGCGCGATGTTCCGCTTTGCCCCGAGATCAAGCAGCGCGACCTTCGGCCCGTCGCCCGCGAGCACATATTTCTCTCTGCAGCTGACCTTCTCCACCTCTTTGCCCGTCCTGTACGCGGCTATACGCGGGAGGAGCTCATCCAGCGAGTAATTCTCATTCGTCGTGATGCAGCCGTTCATCGTGCCCTTCTCGCGCAGAAGCTTGGTCAGCGCGCGGGTGTCGATGCCCGCGATGCCCGGGATATCGTATTTCAGCAGAAAATTCTGTATCGTGTCCTCCGAGCGGAAATTGCTCGGCATACGGGACAGTTCGCGCACAAGAAAGGCATCCAGCCAGGGACGATCCGATTCCATGTCCTCGTAGCAGATGCCATAATTTCCAATCAACGGATAAGTCATTACCACCGCCTGTCCGGCGTAGGATGGGTCAGTCAATACCTCCAGATAACCGGTCATCGACGTGTTAAAGACGATCTCACTGATCACCTCACGCGCCGCGCCGATACTCTGCCCGGTGAAAACCGTGCCGTCTTCCAGAATCAAGAATGCTTTCATACCTTTTCCGGCCCCCTTCTATGTTCTCAATCGATTAGAGAAGTTCTCACTGCTCTCCACATGACCCGCATACTGCGATGGCAGCTGACCTCCACAGGCGGGTCTGTGCATAAAATGCGCCGCACAAAGCGGCACTCATCAATCCAATGCTCAAATTGCTAAGATTCTACCATAAAAGGCGGAGCTTTTCAACCTATTTTCAACCTATTTTGCACCTTAATCTTCGCGGTCTTAATCTTCATTCCGCAGGCTTTCCGGCGGCAGTACCTTTCACGCCTGACATGGGAGCTTCTTCGGAACCGTTTTATCGGCAATGAACGGCGCGCCCGATCTCATCCGAGAGCAGTTCCCCCGCTCTCACCGGAATCTCCCCATTCTCATTTTTGCGCTCATACAGCGCTTTCCGGAAGCAGACAGCGTCTTTCTCCAGCAGCAGCAGGATCGTCGAGCCGCCAAACTCGAAATATCCCTTCTCCTCCCGCGCATGGACATAGTTTGTCTCCATGGTCAGACGCTCATTGCAGATCTTCCCGACAAGCAGCGCCCCGATCTCCATCTGCACCATCAGTCCGAATTTCTTTGTTCTCATGACCTGATATTCCCTGCTGTTCTGCACGAACACCGGAATCTCACGCAGTGCGATCGGCCGGACGCAGTGCAGCTTCCCGGAGATCCTCCGATGGCGCAGGACTGTCCCGTCCGCCGCGTAGCAGTAGCGGTGGTAATTTGACGGCGTCAGGCGGAAGACGAGCGCCAGACCGTCCCAAAACCGTGCGGCAAGCGCTTTATCCTTCAGCAGATCCTCAAGGGAAAAGCGAGTGTGCTTGATGTCAAAGATCGTATTTCCATGAATCGGGATCGGCGTCAGGAAACCGTCGCAGGGGCTGAGCAGGTGCCCGGCAAACAGACCGTCCGAACTTTCCGCATCAGACCGTATTCCCTTGAACGCGTCTCTCCTCCTCCGCGTGAAGAACGCGTTGAACGACGCAAAGCCGCCCTGAGGCGCCTCCACGCCCTCCATATCGATCTCATGCTTCCGGATATAATACGGCACGATCCACGCAGACGCGCGCGACGAAAGAAACCGTCCCGCGGCCTTCGACACCCTCGGCTGCACCAGCAGCCGGAGCATCAGCCTGCCCGGGGCGGTCCCATACAAAAATCTCAGTGAAACTGACTCTTTCATACTGCATCCCATCCTGTTCAGAACAACTGATAGTCCATTCATATCCTGCACTGCCGTTCAGGTTTTATACTGCATCCCATCCCATAAAGAACAACAGCGCAATCGCCTCGAGCGCTCCGAGCACGACCAGCCCGATCTTCCCGACAATACCTGGTTTCCTAATCTCAACCGGCGACAGATAGCCGATTCCCATCGCAAACAAAAGGAGCGGAAAATAAATGACCCGTTTACAGATATGATGATCATACAGAATATAGACAATCGGGAGCAGCACCGCGATCGTCGTCACCGGGACGCCAAGATAGCTCTTGCGCTTTCCCTCGCTGGTCTTTTGCCGCTCCGTCTCCAGCACATTGAAGTAGGCCAGGCGGATCAGCGCACACAGGACGAATGCCGCGGACACCACCCCGGCCAGCCTGTTCTTCCCGCAGATCATATAGACAAAAATGCCGGGCAGCACGCCGAAGCTGATCAGATCGCTCAGCGAGTCGATCTGAATCCCGAAACTCTTCTCCTGCTCATTTCTCTCCTTCGTGGACGCCACCGCCCCGTCAAACATATCGCAGACGCCGGAGAACATCAGGCAGAGAATCGCCTCCCAATACTTCTGCCCAAGCACACAGAGAATCCCATAAAACGCGAAAAGCATACCGCAATATGTAAGTATCACCGTGTAATCGTAGTATCCCAATATTTTTCTCTTCATGATATGCCCCCTCTACTTGATCAAGCCGAACGCAATGCTGTAGGCCAGAATACACCACGGCTTTCCGAGAATAATAATCCAGATGAATTTTTTGGCGTTCATCTTGATCAGCCCGGAGAAGTAGCACAGAAAATCGTCCGGAAACAGCGGCAGCAGCGTCGCGACAAAAAGGAACGCGCCATAGGACTTGCTCTTCTTGATCCGCCTGCTCCACTTCTCAAACATTTCCTCCGAAAACATCGTGAGCATAAGGTCAATCCCGTATTTTTTCCCGAGGAAATAGGCGATGATCGATCCCACACTGATCCCGATATAGTTGCACCAGAACCCGGTCATCGTGCCGAACATGATCGAGCCGGCCGCGCAGCCGAAGTAGCCCGGAATCACCGGAACCACGACCTGAAACGCCTGAAACGCCGTGAGGAACAGCGGCGCCGCCACACCGAAGCGCTCCATATACAGCTGCAGAGACTCTACCGAATTAAACTTGTGGCCAAGCAGAAGCCTCGCAAGCAAAACCAGAAGGATCACAAAGCCTGCTATGACCAGAACCCGCAATTTCTTATCCAAGCAGATCTTCACCCCTTCCCGTCACCTGCACAGCCGCACCATGATGTTCCTGTAACGCCTCGAAAATCCGCTCTTCTCCACAAACCGGTAGCTGCCCTCCGCGAGCGCCACGCCCGCGAACACATCCACGAGCACGTGCTGCTTCGTCGTGAGCGTCGACACGCAGATCGCCAGCGCGATGACGAGGGAGGCCACGCGATACCATCCGGGCACCCGCTCATTGCTCCGCACTGCGATGAAGCCAAACCAGCTGGTCAGACAATGGATGGATGGAAAAAGATTGTCCGCAGCGTCGA
The DNA here is from genome assembly GCA_947627645.1 of uncultured Lachnospiraceae bacterium. Taxonomy (GTDB): domain Bacteria; phylum Bacillota; class Clostridia; order Lachnospirales; family Lachnospiraceae; genus Choladousia. Next base: position 3,698 of record CANQWV010000140.1, read on the forward strand.
TCCCATACAGGAAGCGCATCAGCGCATCCCAGACAGAGCTGCCTGCAATGTCCGGGCGCGTGTTCGTCGTCGGGAACAGCAGGAAGCAAAACAGGCAGACCAGCTTTGCGGCAAAATCCGCGCTGATAAACTGATATGCCCGCTCCCGGTACTGCCGGACTCCTATGACGTAGTTCACAACCCAGAACAGATAGCTGCCGAAATAGATAACAACCGTCCAGGATACCAGCGGAAGCTGTCCATCCAGCGCACAGGAGAGATCATAGTGAACCCGTCCGCCCGTCAGCAGGCGCGTGCCGAAATAAGTCACTGTATTACAGGCGACCGCCAGAAACAGCGGCAGGTACATTTCGTTTGGTATGATTCTCCTGAGCTTCCCCATAGGCCTCTGTCACTGTCCATTTCCAATGCCGGCAAGCGAAACAATCTCCGATTGACGCTGTTTCACTCCGCGAACAGTAGTTTCCCTTTCTCACACATTCTCTTCACAATTATAACGGATAGTTCTTACCTCCCCTTTAAAATAATCTTAATTTTCCTTTACAATATGCAAAAATCAGGCAAAATACCCCACAAAACTTCAATCGATACCCAGGAGGCAGTTTCATCCGGACAATTTTCAAAAAATAGTTCAGCGCGTTCCACGAACGGCAGTTCACGCTTTCTCGAAATACGCCGCAACCGTTTTCAGATAGTCCGTGATCGGCAGATGCTGCGGACAGACGCCCTCGCACTGACGGCACTCGATGCAGTCGCTCGCCTTGCCCGTATTCTTCGTCATGTTGTCGTAGTACTCGCCCTGCGGGGTCCAGCCCTTTGTCTCGACCTCCTGCTTATCCGCGTTGTAAAGTGAGAAGCACTTCGGGATCGGGATCTGCTGCGGGCAGCCCGGCATACAGTACTCGCAGCCGGTGCAGGGGATCGCGATGCTGCTGTTGATGATCTCGACCGCCTTTTTGATCAGAGCCTTCTCCTCGTCGTTCACGGGCACAAAATCCGTCATGAAAGCGGTGTTGTCCAGCACCTGCTCCAGCGTGCTCATCCCGCTCAAGACCTTGAACACGCCGTCCAGGCTCGCGACATAGCGGATTGCCCAGGACGGGATCGAGGCCTTTGGATCATAGTCCTTGAACAGGCGCTCGGCCTCCTCCGGAATCTTCGCGAGCGTGCCGCCCTTCACCGGCTCCATGACGATCACCGGCTTGCCGTGCTTCACCGCCGTCTCATAGCATTTCCGCGACTGGATCGCGTTGCTGTCCCAGTCCAGGTAATTAATCTGCAGCTGCACATACTCAAATTCCGGATGCTCCGTCAGCACCTTGTCCAGGAGCTCCGGCGTGTCGTGGAAGGAAAAGCCGATGTGCTTCACGACCCCCTGCTCCTTCTTCTCCTGCAGCCAGCGGAAGCAGTCGAGCTTCTCGAAGGTCTCCAGGCTGTGCGAATTCACATCATGCAGCCAGTAATAATCGAAAAATGTAACGCCCGTCTTCTCCAGCTGCGCCTGAAAGATCTTGTCCCGGTCCTCCTTCGTCTTGATGAACCCTGCGTGCAGCTTCGTCGTGAGCGTGAAGCTGTCCCGAGGATGGCGGTCGACCAGAGCCTCCTTTGCCGCGTTCTCACTTTTGAAGCCGCAGTACATCCAGGCGGTGTCAAAATAGGTGAAGCCTCTCTCGAGAAACGCGTCCACCATCTCCTTCACACGCTCGATGTCAATCTTCGACGGATCATTCGGGTCGAGCGACGGAAGCCGCATCAGGCCAAAACCCAGTTTCTTTGTCCATGTCTCTGCCATACTGTTTTCTCCTCTCCTTTTGCAATTAATAGTAAAACAGCTTTTGTCTGTGTTTCTCTGCATCTCGTATCTATTTTTCCGTTAAATTTATTATAACGTCAAACAGTTCCGATGACAACACAAAAAGTTTGTCCATGCTTACCTCTGCCAAAAGAAAAGCAAAAAAGAGGCCGCCCACTCGCTGGACAGCCTCGATCATATACTCAACAGCCTGCCGCCGCAAACTCAGCCACACGCCATTACAATTTATTCTGTCTGGTAAATTCAACAGCCTGGCGCCGCAGACCCAGCCACAAGCTATCGCAATTTGTTCTGCAGGCAGCTTCAGCCCCGTATCAGGCGGTACACCGCCGCATTCGCGTAGACAAGCGGTTCCTCCTGTGCGAAGAACACGACGCCGTCCGCCGGGGCGACGATCTCCGAGCGCACGCTCCCGTCGTAAGGGTCAAGCACACAGGAGAGAATATCTCCGCAAACCACGTTTGTCCCCGGCGCGACAAAGCGGTCGATGATGCCCGCCGCCGCTGTCTGCACATGAACCAGCGCGCTCTCCTCAAACACGCTCGCAATATATCCCTCATGCACGAAAGAGGAATTCGCGATGATGCCCTCCTTGCGCAGGAAATTGAGCACAGCGTTCACCGAAAGCGTGACGTCGCCGTAGTCGATCCGGTCCGTCGTCCCCGCGTACAGGGAGAACGCGTTCGACTCCCACACCTGCCAGTTGTAATTCAGCGTCGTCGTGTCGTAGGGGCGCGGCTCGCGCAGCACGATGTACGGTAGGCCGAACTCCCGCGCCATATCGACATTTTCGTAGCCGGTCTTCATGATCCGCACGTGCGGGACGAACACGCCCGGAATGTAGAAGCTCGCAAACTGGATGCCGTTCTCGTATTCCTTAATCGCATCGAACAACCCGGCCGCGATGCGCTGCGTCGTCTCTCCCAGATCGTAGCCCGGGAACATCCGGTTGATATCGGTGTTGTCCGTCGGCCAGAAGCGCTTCTTGATGTTCATAGAATACGGGTTGACGGACGGGATGACCAGGATCGACTTTCCCTCCCGTATCTGTCCCTCTGCTTCGAGGCGCTTCAGCGCGCGCACAAGCTGCGAGCAGGTGTAGAGCTGCTGTACCTCATTGCCGCGCAGCGCGCCGACGATGCAGGC
>CANQWV010000141.1 GCA_947627645.1 uncultured Lachnospiraceae bacterium
GACAAAAGCGTGGTCTTTCCAGAGCCGGACGGACCGAGGATCGCGAAGGCGATCGGCATGACGCACGTGCAGACGATGCTCTATGTCATCCTGCCGCAGGCGCTGCGTAACATCATGCCCCAGATTGGCAACAACCTGATCATCAACATCAAGGATACCTGCGTGCTCTCCGTCATCGGCATCGTGGAGCTGTTCTACGCGGCCAAGAGCGTGGCGGGCGCGTACTACACGTACTTTGAGTCGTTCACGGTGGCGATGGTCGTCTACTTCGTGCTGACCTTCGCGTGCTCGCGCATCCTGCGCTTCTGGGAGGACAAGATGGACGGTTCGGACAGCTACGACCTGGCGACGACGGACACACTTGCACACACGAGCGGTATGTACAACTACCCGGGGAAGGAGGAGGACGAATGGACAGAGAACAAGTGATCGCGATCAATCATCTGAGCAAGAGCTTCGGCAAGAACGTCGTGCTGCGCGACATCGACTTCTCAGTCTCCACCGGCGATGTGACCTGCATCATCGGCGCCTCCGGCTCCGGCAAGTCCACGCTGCTGCGGTGCATCAACCTGCTTGAGACGCCGACGACCGGCGAGATCCTCTTCCACGGGCAGAACATCGAGGGGCCGCACACGAACGCGGCGTCCTACCGCGCGAAGGTCGGCATGGTGTTTCAGAGCTTCAACCTTTTCAACAACATGACCGTGCTGAAGAACTGCATGGTCGGACAGATCAAGGTACTGAAGAAGAGCAAGGAAGAGGCGAAGCAGAACGCCCTGCGCTTCCTTGAGAAGGTCGGCATGGCTCCGTACATCAACGCGAAGCCGCGCCAGCTCTCCGGCGGGCAGAAGCAGCGTGTCGCGATCGCGCGCGCCCTGGCGATGGAGCCCGAGCTCCTGCTGTTTGACGAGCCGACGTCCGCGCTCGACCCTCAGATGGTCGGCGAGGTGCTCGACGTTATGAAGCAACTCGCGCAGGAGGGTATGACGATGATCATCGTAACGCACGAGATGGCGTTTGCACGCGACGTTTCCAACCACGTCGTCTACATGTCGGACGGCGTTATTGCGGAGGAAGGCGATCCCGCGCAGATCTTCAGCAATCCGCAGAATCCGCGGACGAAGGAATTCCTGAGTCGCTTCATGCGGGGATAAGAAAGAGCCTGCGAATGGCGTTTCGACCAGCTGGGCGGCAGAGTGAAGAGCAGGACGAAGCGCAAAATGGAGAGCAGGATAAAGGCAAGATAAGGCAAGATAAAAGCAGGATAGAAGCAGGATAAGGCAGGATAAAAGCAGAATAAGGCAGGATAAAAGCAGGATAAAAGCAGGATAAGGCAGGATAAAGCAGGATAAGGCGGAATAAAAGCAGGATGAAGAGCAAAATGGAAAGCAGGACGAAAAGAAAACCTGGCGGAAAGGAGTTCGCAGGATGAAAGCACGAGAGAAGTGCGTCAGCATTATATATCGAGCAGTGCTGCTTTTGAGTATGATTGCTGTTGTTTTGACCCTGGCCGGTTCGCTCAGATTTGCGGGGGAAAAGGTATTTACCGGAATTTTCCCATTTCCGCTGCGGATAGCCTTTACGCTGATGCTCACAGTGATGACAGGCGTGACGCTTGTCCTGCTGTACCGTTTTCTGAACCATCTGAACAGGAGGCAGCTGATCGCTGCCTCTGTTGTACTGTTCGGGATTATGCTGCTTGCCTTTGCGGCAGTCTTCCTGGGGTTCCGGACAGTCTCCGGCTCGGACGCCATGGATCTGCAGGACATGGCGCTCTATTTTGCGAAAACGGGAGAGCGGCCGATCTCTGAGTCGTCGCCGCATTATGCCTACTTCGGCTATTATGCAAACAACTATTTTCTTACGATTCTGATGAGCTATTATTTCAGGCTGTGCATGGCGGTCGGCATCAGTGATATGTACGGCCCGATGCTTGCCCTTTCGGTTGCCGGGATTCTGACGGCGGCCGTTTTTCTGTTTCTGACTGGCGTGCGGGTGAGGGGGCTTTGTGCCGGTGTCAAAGCTTTGGCGCTCTGTGTGATGAATCCACTCTACTATGTGCTGGCGCTTTGGGTCTATACGAATGTGCTCAGCATTCCGTTCATGATGGCCGGGCTGTACTTTGCGATCTGCGTCTACCAGGCGAAAAACAGCCGGGGCAGACGGATCGCCTGTATACTCGCGGCAGTCTCTGTCACGCTCGGCTATTACATCCGCCCGACGGCGGCGATTCCCATGATCGCCGCGGCTGTCTGCGCGTTTCTCTGGGGGATCCGGAGCAGGAAAAATCTGTTTTATGTCCTCAGATGCGCCGTCCTCGTTGCGGCGGTGACGCTTTTGCTCGCGAAGGCGGTCTCGCTGCTGAACGAGGATTACTTCGGGCCGGTTTTTGACCAGAATTTCCCGATCACCCACTGGCTGAATATGGGCTCGCACGGCGTCGGGGGCCACAACAGCGGCGACGACCGGTTCATCAAGCAGTTTGCGACAAAAGAGGAAAAATCTGCGGCGGCGCTGCAGAAAATGATCGAACATTATCAGAGCTACTCGCTCCCGGAGCTGGCCGCTTTCTTTTACTGGAAGATAATCAGCGTCTGGGGGTACGGCAACAGCGGGGATATCCTGGTCGAGGTGATGCAGGACAGGAAGATGACGCCGCTTTATTCCTGGGTGGTGGGCGATCATATGGATCTTTTCCGCGCCTACTGCTTTGCGTTCCGGATCCTCACGCTTCTTTTTATGCTCGTGGCTCTGTGGAAGCTTTTGCGGACAAAGAAAATCGACCCATACCAGTTCCTGTTTGTGCTCTCCTTCTTCGGAGGCGTCCTGTTTTACTGCTTCTGGGAAGCCAAGAATTCCTATAGCCTTCCCTTTGTGTACCTTATGCTGCTGGTCGCGGCGCACGGGGCGGACGTCCTCGCACAGAGAGCGCTGCCAGTGCAGCCGAAGACGTCAGAAGGCCGCGGGCCGCGCAGAGCGCTTCGGTCGGCTGCAATCCTCGGGCTGGTCTGCACGGCGGGAATCTGCCTCTTTGCGTATCACTGCATGACAGGAGGAAGCTTGCTTCACCAGGACTGGAGCGTGCGCTGCCGGGAGGGAATCTCTACGGCAAAGATCAACGTCAAATCGAAGCGCCTGGAGCTCTCGCAGGAATTTTACGCGTCGAAGCCCTTCAATACGCTTGAACTGTCCGGAGGGGCGGATAAGACGGCCGCAGCGAAAAATACCGCGTGTCAGCTGACCCTGCTCGATCAGGACGGTACAGTGGTCTATGAGGCAGAGATTACAGCGGCTGAGCTGACAGCCGGGAATTATCTGACCTTGCAGACCGGCCTGATTATTCCAGAGGGAAGGACAAGGTATACGCTCAAGCTCAGCAAAGCGGGCAAGGGCGGGGGAAAACTCTTTTTCCGGAGACGGACAGGCAGCTATCTGGATTCCTACGACGGTACGCTCACGGTCAATGGGAAAGAGTGGGAGAACGATCTGTTCCTGTGCGTTTACCGGGAGTACGAAGGTCCATGGTGCTCCAGAAGAACCGGCGCGGGAATCGCCGGGCTGCTGATCCTGGCGGCGGCAGGACTTTGCCTGTGGCTGCGGAAGAGCGCGTGAGTAAAGCCACAGAAAAATGTTCAGGGCTCAAGCGCGCTCAGATCGACCTCGACGATCCAATTCTTTTTCAGCGGCTCTTGCCTGAAAAACATTGCCATATAGAGCGGATAGTAGGTGATTTTATCCTCGCGGGCAATGTTTCCGGGACAGAAGACGTATCCCTGCGGGATCTTCCAATCCTCTACCTGAAGAACATAATTAAGGGCGGCGTGCGTTTTGTAGGAGCTGCCCGATTTTATCTCCACAGGCAGGACATCCCTGCCTTTCTGCAGGATAAAATCCACCTCTCCGCGGTTCTTTTTGTCAAAATATCTCAAGGCAAAACCATTCGCATAAAGGATCTGCGCGAACATATTTTCGAGGATGCTGCCCATGTTGATATCCAGATGATCCTGGAGAATTTCGTATTGGACATTTTCCAGGCTTGCGGCGCAGAGAAGCCCTGTGTCCACGAAAAAAAGCTTGAACAGATTGTGCTTTTCGCTGATTTTCAGCGGTATTTTGGGTTCTGTCACATTGTAACAGGGGAGAGAGACTCCTGCGTCCGCGAGCCATGCGAAGCAATCCTTGTACCGTTCCATGCGAGAGGATTTTTGTATGCTGGCCAGGATGAAACGCTTATTCTTTTCATTCAGTTCAGATGGAATGCGGTCAAAGATATCCTTGATCCTGGCTTTGTTGTTTTGCGAGTATTTTGTGATATCCTGCCGGTACAATTCCAGGATGCTTTGCTGCAGCTCGATTACCTTTCCAAGGTCATGAGTGGTGACGAAGCATTGAACAGCCGCGGGCATCCCGCCTACAATCATATAATACCGAAACAGCTGGAGCATTGTAGTGTGAATGCTGTCGCTCACTGCTGTGCAATGGTCGTAGCAATCCTTCAGATAATGAATCGTTTCAGGCTTCACGTCGTTCGCCCACAAAAACTCCTCGAGCTCCATAGGGTACATACGACAGGTATCTTCAAAGCCTACAGGATAAGACTGTACTTCTTTATAATTGACCCCGAGGAGAGAGCCGGATTCGATGTAGTCAAACCGACCGTCCTCGACTAAAAACTTTATGGCGGTTCTTGCCTGCGGACATTCCTGGATTTCATCGAAAAAAATCAGTGTGCTGCCCGGTTCCAGGCTCTTTCTGGTAAAAGCAGTGATGTTTGCAACAATCATATCTGCGTCGGAAACATTCTGGAAAATCCCCGACGCGGCTGGGCTCTCGATAAAGTTGATCTCAACAAAATGCTGGTATTTCTCCTGGCCGAAGCGGCGGATGATATAGGTTTTCCCGATTTGCCGCGCTCCGGTGATCAACAAGGCTTTCTTCTGCGGCTGTTCTTTCCATTCACAGAGATACTCCCATATTTTTCTTTTCAGCATAAGTTCCCTCCTGAAGAATCATTTACGGATAAAGAATGCGTTCTGTCTGCCTTGCGACGTTTTCTGAAACAAGGAATATGATTTTGCGACGTTTTCTGCAATAAAAACATATAATTTTGCGACGTTTTTCTTAATAGAGATTATAACGCAGGGTAGAGTTTGTGTCAATTTGAAATAAAAGGTGCAAAAGAAAGCAAAAGAAAGCAGTTGCCTGTAAAAAGATCAAGCTCAATGAATCTTCTGTAACACTGAGCAAGGGCAGGACATTTAAGCTCGTGCCAGAGCTTGAGCCGATTACTTGCGTGCAGAAAGCGGTATACACATCCTCCAATAAAAAAATTGCTACAGTATCATCCAAGGGTGTGATCAAGGCAAAGAAGAAAGGCAAGGCGACCATCACGGTAAAAGTAGGGAAGAAAAAAGTAAAATGTAAAGTTACGGTTAAATGATTTGGCATGGAAGCGGCATCTATCTTATCGGAGAGCCGCTTTCATGGTTTTTGCGTAAGTATACATTTGCGAAAATAAACAAATTATTGACAACTATTTCCCACTGTGCTATTTTAATGTAGTAAATCAATTGAATATGTGCAGGACGAAGTACCCAGGAGACAGGCGCAAGCCGCCCGAAGGAGTAACACTCACAGGGGTCATTTGGCCGGATTGGAAGGTGTAGATCGCATACATATTATATACTCGAACAAAGCGATCGGTAAGCCATACAAGAGGTTGGGAATGACGGGACCGGATACGGACTGCACTCTGGAGAATCCCACGAAGGAGTGGGTGCCGAAGGTGCAAAGCGCGGTGCGCGAATCTCTCAGGCGAAAGGACAGAGCCGGTTTCAGACTATTCTGATGCGTTTGTTTGGACAGATGAGAGGTTCATCTGTCCATTTCTTTGCGCACAGGCATTCGCTTGGAAGAGAGGCAGTATACTATACAGACAGGCTGGAAACCTGCAGACGGCAGGAAGCCTGGGACATACGAGCTCTGAGCATTTGGGGGAATTCTTCTGAGGAGATTATGAAAAGCGATTGTCTGAGAAGAGGCAGTCGCGCAGCAGAGAGGAAGGGTTGCAAATGATTGATCTGATCACAAATGTAAACAGTCTTATCAACAACATCGTCTGGGGCTGGCCGGCGCTGATCCTATTGGCGTTCGTCGGCGTGCTGATGACCTGCCTGACCGGATTTTTCCAGCTGGGTCATTTCGGACACTGGATGAAGAATACGATCGGCGCGATTATCGGCGACCGCAGCGTCACGAAGCACACGAAGGATAAGTCGATTTCGCAGTTCCAGTCCCTTTGTACGGCTCTGGCGGCGACCGTCGGCACCGGCAACATTGTCGGCGTGGCGAGCGCGATCGCGGTCGGCGGACCGGGCGCCGTGTTCTGGATGTGGCTGATCGCGTTCTTCGGGATGATGACGAACTTCTCCGAGAACGTGCTCGGCATCCTGTACCGCCACAAGAACGAGCGGGGCGAGTGGTGCGGAGGCGCGATGTACTATCTGCGCGACGGCCTCGGCAGCAAGCCGGGCTGCAAGACGATCGGCAAGGTGCTCGCGGTTCTGTTTTCCTGCTTCTGCCTGCTGGCGTCGTTCGGCATCGGCAACATGAGCCAGGTCAACAGCATGGTGGGCAATGTGAAGAACGTGCTCA
>CANQWV010000142.1 GCA_947627645.1 uncultured Lachnospiraceae bacterium
GAGGACTGAAAATCCTTGTGTCGGTGGTTCGATTCCGCCTCTAGCCACCAGGAGCTCGAGATGGACGTCTGCCCGAAGTGCGGCTCGCGCAACCTGACGAAGATCGACCGCATGAACGGCTATCTTTCTTACAGCCGCGTGCACGGGGACACGAGGCTGAACTCTGCGAAGATGGCGGAGATCGCGGAGCGGAAATCCATGTAGTTAAACAGTATTCAGTCATGCGGGAAAATGCAAAGACAGGCCAAGCAGATTTATCTGTGCTGGACTGAATTTGCATTTTCATAGATGGGCGGGATACGCCCATCTAGCCACAGACAGGAGCTGTGAAACAGCGGATAGCCCGGCAGGGCGGTCTGTGGCTTAGCATGGCTGAAAGCTTAAGAAACATCTAAATTTTCTGATTCGCCTTGCTATTTTAAAAATTGCGTGGTATGATGCTTTGGAAGTATAAAATTGGGAGTAATTGTAAAGAAATACACATATGGAGGGTAGATGCTATGAGGAAGAAAAGCAAGAGACTGCTGCTCGCAGTGCTGCTGGCCGGTTCGGTCGCGCTGCTGGCGACAGGCTGTGATAAGCTGAAGAAGGAGCCGATGACGGAGAAAGTGACGGAGCCTCCGACAGAGAAGCCGACCGAGCCTCCGACGGAGAAGCCGACCGAGCCTCCGACGGAGCCGCCAACCGAGCCTCCGACAGAGCCGCCTACCGAGACGGAGACAGAGCCGAAGGTGCTGACGCCGGACGAGGAGCTGGCGCAGGAGACGCAGTTTGACACTTACGTCACTGTCTATGCGAAGGACGATATCAACGTCCGCACGAGGCCGGATACCAGCAGCGACGAGTATATCTTTGAGAGCTTCGACCAGGGCGAGAGCATGACGATCGTCGGGGAGACGCCGGGCTGGTATGTGGTAGACCTCGAGGATTATGAGGACAATGGCTACGTGTCGAAGCAGTTCATATCGGACAGTGAGGTAGCTCCGAAGACAGAGGAGGAGCGTGAGGCGGAGGCGTCCGGGGAGACGACGCCGTCTGACGATGCGAATGCGCCGTCCGGAGAGAATACGCCATCTGACGGCGGGGACAGCTCTTCTCAGCCGGTTTCCACGGGTGTGAACAACGTGGCGGCTTCTGATGTCGACGCTCAGTATAATGTCGAGAACTTTGCGGAGACCTATGCTCTGCAGGCGACTGCGGGCGCGAATATCCGCGTAGCTCCTTCGCAGGATGCAGATATCATCGGAGTAGTTGCGTCCGGTACGAATGTGACGGCGCTCGGCAGCACCGACCGTTGGTATAAGATTGACTACAATGGAACAATTGGCTACGTGAACAGGAATTTGTTTGCTGAGTGAGCTTTACAGAATTGAGTTTTGCAGGATTGCAGGGGCCGCCTTTGCCGGGCGGCCCTTGTTGCGTGTGAGCGCTGTCTGAAATATTTTTTATTGACAAAGCTTTGAGAGCGTGGTATAAATCAAGTGTACTACGAATACTAGTACACTTGATGTCTACTGATCGACCTGTGAAAACGGGAACAAAACGGACAGCAGGAGCGGGACAGGCAGTGCAGGCAAAGCAAACAGTACAGGCAAAGCAAACAGTACAAGCAAAGAAAACGGTACAGGCAAAGCGAACAGTACAAGCAAAGAAAACGATACAAGCAAAGCGAACAGTACAGGCAAAGCAAACAGGACATATCGACAGGAACGGCAGGTGGAACAATGATCGGAATTGATCTGCAGAATCGAAAGCCAATCTACGAGCAGATCGTGGAGCAGTTTCAGACGCTGATCGTAAACGGCGTGCTGGAGCCGGACAGCCAGATGCCCTCCGTGCGCTCGCTGGCGATGGAGCTCTCGATCAACCCGAACACGATACAGAAAGCGTACAGTGCGCTGGAGCAGGAGGGGTACATTTACCCGGTGAAGGGGCGCGGGAATTTCGTCTCGGGGAATGCGGGGCTGAGGTTGAAGAAGCAGGAGGGCGTGTACCGGGAGTTGCGGGAGCTGGTCGGGCGGAGCAGAGAGCTCGGGATCAGCTGCGAGGAGTTCACGGAGCGGGCAGAGCGTTATTATCGTGAGGGTCAGAAGGAGTAAGAAGGCGTAGGCGTAAGCCAACGGAGGGAATGGGAATGCGTGGTACAGGAGGCTGTCCGGGCCGGATTCTGGTGCTCAGGCACGAAAGCGGCGGCAGCAGGAGAGGGTTACGCAGCTGGAGGATAGCAGCAGGAAAGAAAAGTAAGGGGAGAAGGAAGACGGCAGCAGGAAGACAGTAGCAGGAAGGCGGCAGCAGGAAGACGGCAGCAGGAGAGGGTTACGCAGCAGGAAGGCGGCAGCAGGAAAGAAAAGTAAGAGGAGAAGGAAGACGGCAGCAGGAAGACGGTGGCAGGAAGGAAAAGTAAGAGGAGTAAGGAGGGGTACTGACTATGATAGAAATACAGGATGTGACGAAGCGCTTCGGAGATGTGACGGCCCTGAACCATGTCGACGCGCAGATCGACGAGGGCTGTATCTTCGGCCTTGTGGGGACGAACGGGGCCGGCAAGAGCACGTTGCTGCGCGTGGCGGCCGGGGTGCTGAAGCCGGAGAGCGGCAGCGTAAAGGTCGACGACACGCCGGTCTGGGAGGAGCCGCAGGCGAAGGAAAAAATCTGCTTTCTCGCGGACACGGGCTGGTTCTTCCCGAACGCGTCGGCAAACACAATGCGGGACTATTACGCGATCGTGTATCCGGAGTTTGACCGGGCGCGCTTCGACGAGCTGATCGGGAAGTTCGACCTGGATCCGAAGCGGAAGCTGTCTGGCTTCTCGAAGGGTATGCGCAAGCAGGTGGCGGTGCTGCTCGGCCTGTGCGCGAACACGAAATACCTGTTCTGCGACGAGACCTTCGACGGGCTCGACCCGGTCATGCGGCAGGCGGTCAAGAGCCTGTTCGCGGCGGAGCTTCTGAACCGCAAATTCACGCCGGTGATCGCGTCGCACAGCCTGCGCGAGATCGAGGATATCTGCGACCACGTCGGGCTGCTGCACAAGGGCGGAGTGCTTTTCGCGAAGGATCTTGACGAGATGAAGCTCGGCATCCACAAGCTTCAGTGTGTCCTGCGCTCGCCGCAGCAGGAGGAAGAGCTGCTCGCGGAGCTTGAGGTATTGCAGCATGAGCGGCGCGGTTCGCTTCTCACGATCGTGGCGCGCGGAGAGCGGGAGGAAGTAAACGCAAAGGTGCAGGAGAAGGAGCCGCTCTTTTTCGAGCTGCTCCCGCTGACGCTCGAGGAGATCTTTATCAGTGAAACGGAGGTGGCCGGCTATGACATCAAAAATCTCATTCTTTAAGCTGACGATAAACGAGTGGAAGAAGCTCGGCTGGCTGACGGCCTTGCAGGCGCTTCTGTTTGCCATGGTCATCCCGCTCAGGCTTCTGCTGCCGCTCGCACTGGAGAAGAAGGTCAGAGTGAGGTCGCTTACCGACGTGCTGTATGAGAACGTCGGTTTCGACAAGACGCTCACTACGGTGACGATCGTAGCGATGGGCATCCTCTGCGCGCTCGCCGTGTTCAGTTATCTTCATTCGCGCAAACGGCTGGATTTTTATTACAGTCTGGCGATCCGCAGGGACACGCTGTTCCTTGTGAAATATACGGCGGGGACGCTGACCTTCGTGATTCCGTTTCTGGCAAATCAGGCGCTGGCGGTCCTTGTGGGCGCGCTCTACGGCGTGATGTCCGCGGCGGTTGTGCAGGAGATGGCGTCGGCGAGCTTGCTGGGGATTCTCTTTTTCCTGACGAGCTATTCGGCCGCCGCCGTGGCGGTGCTGCTGACCGGGAAAACGCTGACTTCTGTGCTGGCGATCGGCACGCTGTCGGTGTACCTGCCGCTGGTCTGGCTGGTCGTCTGCGGCTGCCAGGAGATATTTCTGCCGACGCTGCTTCCGGACGGGGTCTCATATCTGGGAGGAGCTTACCGACTTTATCTGACGAGCCGCAGGCTGATGCTGGAGCATTCTTCACCGTGGATCATGATCCTCGCGTGGAATCCGGACGGCGCGGCGGTGCGGCAGGGGCTGACCGGTATATGGCCGGATCTGGGGAGCATCTGCCTGTTTCTGGTGCTTCCGGCTGCCATGACGGCGCTCTGTCTCGCGCTGTGCCGCGTGCGGCGGACGGAGGCCGCGGGCAAGGCGCTTGCGTTTGCCTGGACGGAAGGGCTGATCAAGATCATGCTGGCAGTTCCGGCGGCGCTGTTTATCGGGATGACCGTTTACGAAGAGCTCGATTCGGTGGTGTGGGAGATCTGCTTTGTCGCGGCCTTCGGCGCGCTGGGCTGCGTGATCATGGAGTTCATCTACCGCTGGGACATCCGTCAGGCCCTCGCGCACAAGTGGCACATCGCCGTGACGCTGGCGCTGTCTTTGGCGATCTTCCTGATCTTCCGTCTTGACTTGGCAGGGATCAATACCTACCTGCCGGAGAAGGAGGAGCTTGCGGCGATGTCCGTGCGCCGTTCCTACAGCGACTTCTGCTATTATAATGACGACGGAAAAAGAACCAAAAATGAACAGGATATCCTGCGTCTTCTGGAGACGGACAAGGTCGACCTGCTCTATCCGCTGGCCGAGAACGGGGTGCGAAACGTGCAGAAAGACGCGTTCGACGGGCAATACGTCAGCCTGAACATGGAGTACCGACTGAAGTCCGGCAGGACGGTCTTCCGCAGCTATACGGTGGACTATGATCTGTATGAGTCGGCTGCGCGGGAGCTGATGCAGGACGAGGAGTACCGCAGGCGGTATTATCCGATCCTGAGCTGGGACGACGAGCGGCTGAAACAGATAGAAGACATCTGGGTGCTGCTGCCGCAGGAGCAGTGGGAGAAGTTCGAGGAGGATGAGGCGCAGGAAAAATCTGCGGGCGCCGGAAAGGCCGCAGGGAACGAAGAATTCACGGCAGGAGGCGTGAAAAACGACACGGCAGCTGCCATTGACAGTTTAGATGGAAAAAGTGGTTCAACCGCAGCCAGAGAAAAGATGGTGGACGGCCTGGTCACTGAGATCACGACAGCGGCGGACAACCCGGATATAAGCGGTGAATTGACAGCGGGTGCGGCGAACAGCTCAGATGTAAGTGATGAATTGTCAGTGGACACGGCGGACAACCCGGATATAAGCGACGAATCGGCTGAGGGGTTGGAAGCTGATACAAGCCTGTATCCTGAGTCTTCTGAAACGGAAGAATTTCCGGAAGACGAGTGGGAGTACGCCGAGTACTCGAGTATGGGCGTGATGACCGGTATGACGCTCACGGAGGAGGCCGGCCGCAGACTGATCCGGGCGTATCAGGAGGATCTCGCAGAGAGCGACGGCCTGCTCACGGACGCCGGATCAGAGGGATCGATGTCGATTGAGTGGAGGAGGGAGCAGAATGATCCTTACAACGTCGACCGGTATCTGCTGCGAAAGGATTTTACGCGCACGATGGAGGTGCTGCGGGAGGCATACCTGGAAAGCGCTTTGAGAGAGAAAGATATGAGAGGGTAAGACTGGCAAAGCCCTGTTTCCAAGCTATATGCAGGAAAGCGAATTCCCTGCATATAGCTTGCTGTTTTATGCGCATTATGTTTTTGGGGCATTTTATTTTGTGTTTTTGGGATATTTTATTTTATGTTTTTGGGGCGTTTTATTTTAAGTTTTTGTGGTCTTATGCTTTGGTTTTTTGGGGTATTTCATTTTGCGCTTTTGGGATAAAAAAGATTTGTCAAACGGTTATAGTACGAGTTATACTACAAGATAGGAATTTACCAGGGCATATTTTGGCAGGGCGAAGGCCGGGGCGGCCGGTGTGCCGGCTGGCGAAAAGAGAGGCGACGCTATGTTTGGAGAGTGCCACGCGCACCTGTTCATGAACGGATACAATTATCACGAGGCGGTTGAGCAGCACTGGGGCAGGCCGGACGAGGAGGACATCCGAGGGAAGCTGCGGCTGTACCAGGAGCGGGGCGTTGCCTTTGTGCGGGACGGCGGCGACGCGCTCGGTGTGTCTGCGCTTGCGAAAAAGATCGCGCCGGAATATGGGATTGACTACCGGACGCCGCTGTTCGCAATCCACAAAAACGGGCACTACGGCAAGATCGTCGGCTGTGGCTTTGAGGATATGAAGGAGTATCACCGCTGGGTGATGTGCGCGATCCGGGAGGGGGCCGACTTTATCAAGGTCATGTTCTCCGGGATTCTGGATTTTGGCCGGGCGGGAGAGCTCACGGAGGAGCCGCTTGACGCGGAGGAGATCCGCGAGATGATCCACATCGCGCATGAGGAAGGTATGGCCGTGATGGCGCATGTGAACGGCGCGGGCGCGGTGCGAAACGCGATAGAGGCCGGGGTGGACTCGGTCGAACACGGCAATTTCATGGATGACGACTGCCTGTGGGCGCTTGCCGAAAGCAGCGCCGTCTGGGTGCCGACCTACGTGACGATTACGAACCTGATCGGCAGCGGCAGATTTGACGACGACGCGCTGCGCCGTCTGGCTGTGTGCCAGGGTGAGCGGATCCGCAGAGGCTTTGCGCTCGGGGCGAAGATCGCGCTCGGCAGCGACGCGGGGGCGTACCGGGTGCCGCACGTGCGGGGGCTTGCGGACGAGTACC
>CANQWV010000143.1 GCA_947627645.1 uncultured Lachnospiraceae bacterium
AGACGGGGGCAGTCGATGAGGAAGCAGAGAGCCTGAAGCAGGGAACCGAGACGGCCGATAAAGCTGAAGCTGCGGAGGACCCAAGCCCTGAGACGGGGGCAGTCGATGAGGAAGCAGAGAGCCTGAAGCAGGGAATTGAGGCTTCGGAATGTGAGCCAGGATTGGGTGGCGTGCCGGGGAAAGGGCCAGATGCCGGGACAGAGGCAGTGGCGGAAGCGGGAATTGAACCGGAGACCAGGCCGGAAGCAGACCCGAACACGAAACAGAGCGCGCCGCAGGCCTGCGGCGTTGTGGAAGAACTGTTTTGCAGGCGGACGCATTTTCAGCCGTTTGCCGATGAGGAGATCAGGGATTGTGTGATGATCCTGCCGTGCGATATTGTCCGGCTGCAGCAGGAGAACTGGAAGGTTGGGAGGAGCAGCTTTCTGCAGCATGGATTTTACCAGTACCGGCATCTGCTGCTGGGCGTGGCCGGGGACGGGACGTATCTGCTGGGGGTGCCCGGGGTGCAGAATCCGCAGGAAACCTATATGGCGCGGATGTTTGGATATGATTGCTTTAAAACCTCCGCGAGGCGTGGCTGCGGGCAGATTTTTGGATACTGGTGCAGAAAACTGCAGCAGGCGTAAGGAGCTTGCCGACACTTGTAGTCCGGCAACAAGCGTAAGGAACTCGTCGGCGCTTGCCAGCTGCAGCAAACACAGGAAAAAGATTGATTTGTGAGCCGTGACAGTATTTTACAGACCCCTCAGGGCAGCCTGGGGGATCTTTTTTTGCGCGATGGCGAGAAATGCTTTCATCTCTTCCTCAGAAAACTCGGAAAACGGGTGATTCTCCAGAAGCACCTCCGGGCAGTCCCGGAATGGCTGCAGGAAATAAGCGCGGCAGCCCGAGAGCCACGAGGCAATCTCTGCAAAATCGCGCGCCGTGTGCAGCCCCTTTACGACGGTCGTGCGAAATTCATATTCGACGTCGGAATGTATCAGAAGGTCGACGGAACGGCGCACGTTCGTGAGGAGAAGGCTCGCCGTGTCCGATGTCTGATAACTATTTATATTTATGCCAGCTGCGGCCTCATATGAGCCGGAATTCGGAGAGACAAAAGCTGGAAAGCTATCGTCGGAAGGCTGGCCGACGGGCGAGGCTGGTGTCTCAGGTCGTGCGGACAGCCCGCACACCCGCGCGTAGTTCTCCGGCCCGGCTTTGACGTCCATCGCGACATAGTCGAGAAGCCCGTCTGCCAGAAGAGACTCCAGCATATCCGGATTCGTGCCGTTTGTGTCGAGCTTGACGAGGTAGCCGGCGTCCCGGATGGAAGCCAGAAAATCCGGCAGATCCACGTGCAGCGTCGGCTCGCCGCCGGTTACGCAGATGCCGTCGAGCAGACCCTGCCGCTTGCGCAGAAATTGCCGGAATTCCTCCTCGCTGATCTCCTGCACGGTCTGCGGAGCGAGCACGAGAGAGCTGTTCTGGCAGAACGGGCAGCGGAAATTGCAGCCGCCCGTGAAGACGATCGCGGCCACGCGGCCAGGGAAATCCAGAAGCGTCAGTTTTTGCAGTCCGAGAATTTTCATGAAAAGCCTCCGCAAAAAGATTGGAAACAGCTATATTTTGATTCCGAGTTGCCGCATCATATAATATAGGTCACTGGTTTTAACCCCAAAAACGCTTGCCACATCCGGTATTTTAGCATATTTGTTTGGAGTTTTTATGCTTAGCCCACCTGAGGACACTTCTGCTGTAATAAGAGTATATTTATTCACTGCAGCAGCGGCAATTAGCCATGGGTCAGCGACATCGGCGGAAGACCATCGCTCTAATGCTTGTTCTTTGTATAATCCGCAGGTCTGTATGTACTGCAGGATTTCCTGATATTTTAGAATGATTTCCGGGGATATATGGTTGCAGACGATAAAACCCGGTTGCCCATTTAACCATTGGGTTAGAGGATCCTTTCCTTTGTTGATCTCTTCTTTTACCATATCAAGCAGTATTAGATTACCAGTATGTGCGCATTTTGATAGTTTCTCCCAATAAGCCGGAATCAGATCAAAGGCGTAATACTGACGGTACGGGGTCACAAAGGAGTTGGTGTCTAGTAGAAATTTTTCTGTCATTCTATACCTCCCAGACGATGTACCACTTCAGAAAATGTTTTCCGGCTGGTGTTAGTCAGGTAATACGCTTCGGTATAAGTAGTTCTGCCTGTACGTATACTTTCACATAATGCTTTTACAAAACAACTGTCCAGACGGGATCCCTTAGTATAATAGTAATTCCCACCACTGCTTTTTTGTTTTTGCCGATTATAATTTTCAATGGCGTTTTGCACAATCTGGTCATATGCAGCTTTTTCTATCTTTCCGGAGTCATATGCTCTTCGGGCAACCACCACTTCCCCGCATCGGAAATCTTTTGCAAGTTCTTTGATTTTCGTATATATATCATCATCAGACACGGTCCAATGTTTCAGGAAGATATTCCTGGGAATCAGCAACTCAGCAGCCACGGCGTTACATAACATTTCTGTATCACTGACACCAAACAAGCGGCATTTCCTGTCATTATAAAGATCATTTTTTCCAAGCCAGATATGCACTGTCTCATGCAGCAAAGAAAATAATCTTGCGCCGGACGAATCTGCGGCGTTGATGAAAATAAGAGGAGCCCAATGATCTACCATTGCGAATGCACGAAACTCATCTGTATCCAAAGGTCGATGTGTGTTTTGCCCGACGACCCCGTTGACCATTACAATAACGCCGCACGATTCTAATTGTCGCCGGATATGTTTGAATGCTTCCCGGGAATCATCGTTTTTTTCGAACCATGTAAGGTTCAGATCCAAATCGTTCCGGATCCGATGTGCAATGCTGTCAACGTCCCGGATATTCCGCATACATCCGACTATAGACAGTTTTTCAAAACCAAAATCCTGCCGGTAAGATATCATCCAGTCCTGTATGTTTTGCATTTCATGGAGCGTATCGATGAAATTACGGCTGGGATCTGCCATCTGAACACTGCTTATCGTGCGAAACTCTAATAAGCCAATCTGCTCAACAGGGGGAGTTTGCAGGAAAAAGTATCCTAAAGGAATATTGGTTCTTTTGCTGAAATCTTCTATTTGACGAAAGGTTGGTGTCTTTGTTCCGTTCAGCCATTTGGTTATGTTGTTCATCAATTTATCGCCAAGCTTTTCCTGTGGCGTTTGGCGCAATGCCCAGTGAATGATCTCGGGACGGATATTTACCTGAACAGACGACATGGCATTTCCTCCTTTCGCTATGTTAGCTTTATTATAACAAAAAAGAGTCGCATTTGCATCTTTATTTTAAAAATCATAAAAAATTAATTATTTCATTTTCTGATGAGAAGCGCTTGACAAAACCGTTGCAATGTGCGTAAAATAGGCAATATTATTACCGGGCACGAGGTGAACGGGGAAAGTGATGGGGCTGAGAAGAAGATTAGTAGTCTCAAGGCGCCCTTAGGATAGAAATCCTTTCAGAGAGAGACCGGGTGGTGCGAGGTCTTGGGCAGCGGGGATGAACCGGCTTTGGAGCTTTCGCGGGAAACCGCGGCGTATTCCGGCGTTAACGGGAGAAGAGAGGACAGCGCGGACAGCCGCGGGTGCTCCGGCGCGGCCGGGGAACCGGAGGGCGGCAGGAAGCCCCGCCTGTCAATGAGGGTGGTACCGCCGGTATTCCGGTCCCTTGCGGGATCAGGAGACCGGCGTTTTTCGCGTTGGCAATGAGCCATGCCGTCCGCCGGCAAACACAGATACGGGAGCTTGCTCACGGGTATCTGCGTTTGCCGACGGACGATAGGGCGAAGCCCGCGACCGAGATGAAACGAAGCGAAATCGAGGTTAGCATGGCTTGAATTGATATATTGATAAGAAGGAGGAAAATACGATGGCGAAGGAAAAGAAGCTTGTGGAAGCGATCACTTCCATGGAGGAGGATTTCGCGCAGTGGTACACGGACATCGTCAAGAAGGCGGAGCTGATCGACTACACCAGTGTCAAGGGCTGCATGGTGATCAAACCGGCCGGGTATGCGCTGTGGGAGAACATCCAGCATGAGTTGGATCGGAGATTCAAGGAGACCGGGGTGGAGAATGTGTACCTGCCGATCTTCATCCCGGAGAGCCTGCTCCAGAAGGAGAAGGATCATGTGGAGGGTTTTGCGCCGGAGGTGGCGTGGGTGACGCACGGCGGGCTCGAGCCGCTGCAGGAACGGATGTGCGTGCGCCCGACGTCCGAGACGCTGTTCTGTGATTTCTACGCAAACGACGTGCATTCCTACCGCGACCTGCCGAAGGTTTACAATCAGTGGTGCTCCGTGGTGCGCTGGGAAAAGACGACGCGGCCGTTCCTGCGCTCGAGGGAATTCCTGTGGCAGGAGGGACACACCGCGCATGCGACCGCCGAGGAGGCTGAGGAGCGCACGCAGCAGATGCTGAACGTTTACGCGGATTTCTGCGAGGAGGAGCTGGCGATCCCGGTGATCCGCGGCCGCAAGACGGACAAGGAGAAATTCGCGGGCGCGGAGGCGACCTACACGATCGAGGCGCTGATGCACGACGGCAAGGCGCTGCAGTCCGGCACAAGCCACAATTTCGGTGACGGCTTTGCGAAAGCCTTCGGGATTCAGTTCGCGGACAAGGACAATACCTTAAAATATGTACATCAGACCTCGTGGGGACTGTCCACGCGCATTATCGGCGCGATCATCATGGTGCACGGCGACAACAGCGGGCTGGTGCTTCCGCCGAGGATTGCCCCGACGCAGATCATGATCGTTCCGATCCGTCAGCAGCAGGAGGGCGTGCTCGACATGGCTTACGAGCTGAGGAACGCGCTGACGAGCGCCGGTTTCCGTGTGAAGGTGGACGATTCGGAGAAGAGCCCGGGATGGAAATTCGCCGAGCAGGAGATGCGCGGGATTCCGCTGCGTCTTGAGCTGGGGCCGAAGGACATCGAGGCGGGACAGGCGGTGCTCGTGCGCCGTGATACCGGTGAGAAGACGGTGATCTCGACGAAGGTCATGGATCTTGTGACAGAGATTCCGCAGGCGCTTGATACGATGCAGCGTGAGATGCTGGAGCGCGCGACGGCGCATCGTGACGCGCACACCTACACGGCTGTGACGAGAGAGGAATTCAAGGATCTCGCGGACAACAAGCCTGGCTTCATCAAGGCGATGTGGTGCGGCTGTCAGGAGTGCGAGGAGGCGATCAAGGAGGAGATCGGCGTGACTTCCCGCTGTATGCCGTTTAAGCAGGAGAAGCTCGCGGACACCTGCGTTTTCTGCGGCAAGCCGGCGAAGACGATGGTATACTGGGGCAAGGCGTATTAGAAACAATCTCATAGTGTACGCCTGGAGACTTCGAAATTAAGGGCATTCTTTGGGAAATCGCTGGAAATCCGCACAACACGGACAAATGTGTTTGCGAAATGTGCGAAACTTCTTGACAAAATTGTGTGAACTGAGTATGATTTTCAATGTGAGCGCGGCGCGGTTCTGGGATATGCCGCGCGAAGAAAAAAGGAGGTAGGTATTATGAAAAAATTTGTGAAACTTGCAAGTGTTGCCTGCGTGGCTGCGATGATGGTTTCCACCGCTGCCTTTGCAGAGGAGGGCGCTACGATCAAGATCGGCGGCATCGGCCCGATGACGGGCGCGGCTGCGGCTTACGGCATGGGCGTTATGAACGGCGCGCAGATCGCAGTTGAAGAGATCAACGAGGCGGGCGGCGTGAACGGCTTCCTGCTGGAGTTCCAGCCGCAGGACGACGAGCACGATGCGGAGAAATCCGTGAATGCGTACAACACCCTGAAGGACTGGGGTATGCAGATGCTGCTCGGAAGCGTTACTTCCGCTCCGTGTATTGCGGTTGAGTCAGAGGCTGTAGCGGACAATATGTTCCTGCTGACTCCGTCGGGTTCCGCAGT
Organism: uncultured Lachnospiraceae bacterium; assembly: GCA_947627645.1. Lineage (GTDB taxonomy): Bacteria > Bacillota > Clostridia > Lachnospirales > Lachnospiraceae > Choladousia. Next base: position 5,960 of record CANQWV010000143.1, read on the forward strand.
TGATTGTATCACAGCCGGAGACAATGCGTTCCGCGTATGCTTCTCCGATCCGTCTCAGGGCGCGGCTTCCGCTCAGTACATCGGCGAGCATGGCCTGGCTACGAAGGTAGCTGTGATCTATGACAGCTCTGACGTATATTCTTCCGGTATCTATGGAACCTTCCGTCAGGAAGCGGAGAACCAGCCGTTCGAGATCGTTGCTGAGGAAGCGTTCACGGCTGACAGCAAGACGGATTTCACGGTACAGATCCAGAAGGCAAAGGATGCGGGCGCTGAGCTGGTATTCCTTCCGTTCTACTACAATGAGGCTGCCCTGGTGTTCACACAGGCGGCGGCTATGGACTATGCTCCGCTGTGGTTCGGTGTGGACGGCATGGACGGTATCCTGACAGGCGTGGAAGGCTTCGACACTTCCCTGGCTGAGGGCGTTATGCTTCTTACTCCGTTCAGCGCGGATGCACAGGACGATCTGACAAAGAATTTCGTAGCGAAGTATCAGGAGAAGTACGAGGAGGTTCCGAACCAGTTCGCGGCTGACGCTTACGATGGCGTTTACATCATGAAGGCTGCCATGGAGCAGGCAGGCGTTACCGCTGACATGGATGCGAGCGCGATCTGCGATGCGATGAAGGGTGCTATGACGGAGAT
>CANQWV010000144.1 GCA_947627645.1 uncultured Lachnospiraceae bacterium
CCCTCGTTCATGAGGATGCGGATGAGCTCCGGGATGGCGACGATATGGTAGGGGCGGCCTGCGAGCACGATCCCGTGGCGGCCGGTCTCCTCAAGATATTTCAAGGTCTCCTGGCCTTTCTGGTACATCGCCTCGCGCGTGTGGGCGAGCTCCTCCCAGCCGGCCTTCGCCGCCGCCGCGACCTCATTTGCCGGGATGTCCGGGAACGCGTCCTTTAAGCGGCTCGTCACCGTATCCAGATTCGTGAACGCGATAAACGGGTTCTCAAAACGAATCGACGGATCGCGCAGCCCCTCGACGTTATTCTTGATATTCTCTGCATAGGAGGTAACGATCGGGCAGTTATAGTGGTTTGGCGCGTCCGCAAACTCCGTGCGCTCATACGGGATGCACGGGTAGAATATGTACTTGATGCCCTTGCGCAGCAGCCATTCTACGTGGCCGTGCGCGAGCTTGGCCGGATAGCATTCCGACTCGCTCGGGATGGACTCGATGCCGAGCTCGTAGATCTTGCGCGTACTCGGCGGCGAGAGGATCACCCGGTACTTCAGCTCCGTGAAGAAGCGGAACCAGAACGGGTAGTTCTCGTACATATTCAGGACACGCGGGATGCCGACGATGCCGCGCTCCGCCTCGTCCTCAGGAAGCGGTTCGTAGGAGAAGAGCAGCTTGTTCTTGAACTCAAACAGATTCGGCACATGATCCTTGTTGCGCTCCTTGCCGATGCCGCGCTCGCAGCGGTTGCCGCTGACATACTGGCGGCCGCCGGAGAAGCGGTTGATCGTCAGGCGGCACTGGTTCGTACAGCCCTTGCACTTCGCCATGGTCGTCGTGTACTGCAGCGCGTCGATGCGCTCGCTGGAGAGCATTGTCGTCTGCGCGCCCTCCTTGTAGCGTTCGCGTGCGATCAGAGCCGCGCCGAACGCGCCCATGATGCCGGCGATGTCCGGACGAATCGCCTCGCAGCCCGCGATGCGCTCGAAGCTTCGCAGAACGCCGTCGTTGTAGAAGGTGCCGCCCTGCACGACAATGTGGCGTCCGAGCTCGGAGGCGTCGGACACCTTGATCACTTTATATAGAGCGTTTTTGATTACGGAATAGGCAAGCCCGGCCGAGATGTCGGACACCTCCGCGCCTTCCTTCTGAGCCTGTTTCACCTTGGAATTCATGAACACGGTGCAGCGCGTGCCGAGATCGATCGGATGCTTCGCGAAAAGTGCCGCCTTCGCGAAATCCTGCACGGAATAATTCAGGGACTTCGCGAAGGTCTCGATGAACGAGCCGCAGCCAGAGGAGCAGGCCTCGTTGAGCTGGACGCTGTCGACCGTGTGATTTTTGATCTTGATGCACTTCATGTCCTGACCGCCGATGTCGAGAATACAGTCGACCTCCGGGTCGAAGAACGAAGCGGCATAGTAATGAGAAACCGTCTCAACCTCGCCCTCGTCGAGCAGGAGCGCGGCCTTGATGAGCGCCTCGCCGTAGCCTGTCGAGCAGGACCAGGCGATCCGCGCGTCCTTCGGCAGCTGCCGGTAGATGTCCTGAACCGCCGTGATCGTCGTGCGCAGCGGATTGCCGTTGTTGTTGCTGTAAAATGAATACAAAAGCGTGCCGTCCTCGCTGACGAGCGCGGCCTTCGTCGTCGTGGAGCCCGCGTCGATGCCGAGGTAGCAGTTACCCTTGTACTCGGCAAGACTGCCGGTCGCCACGCGGTGGCAGCTCTGGCGCGCGATGAAATGGTCGTAATCCTCCTGCGAGGCGAACAGCGGCTCCATGCGCGCAACCTCAAATTCCATGTGGATCGGCCCGGAGAGCTTCTCCTGCAGCGCGCCGAGCGACGTGTTCACCTCCGGCTTCGCGTTCAGCGCCGAGCCGATCGCGGCAAACAGATGGGAGTTCTCCGGCTCGATCGCGTGCTCGCTGTCGAGGTGGAGCGTGCGGATGAACGCCTGCCGCAGCTCGGACAGGAAATGGAGCGGGCCGCCGAGGAAGGTGACGTGTCCGCGGATCGGCTTGCCGCAGGCAAGACCGCTGATGGTCTGGTTCACGACCGCCTGGAAAATGGAGGCGGAGAGATCTTCCTTCGTCGCGCCGTCGTTGATCAAAGGTTGGATATCGGATTTTGCAAACACGCCGCAGCGCGCCGCGATTGAATACAGGGAAGAGTAGTTCTTCGCATACTCGTTCAGCCCAGCCGCGTCCGTCTGCAGAAGCGAAGCCATCTGGTCGATGAAGGAGCCGGTGCCGCCCGCGCAGATGCCGTTCATGCGCTGCTCGACGTTGCCGTTCTCAAAGTAGATGATCTTGGCGTCTTCACCACCGAGCTCGATCGCCACGTCCGTCTGCGGTATGTATTGCTCCAGAGAGGATGCGACCGCGATCACCTCCTGGACGAAGGGAATCTCCAGATGGTTCGCGAGCGCGAGTCCGCCGGAGCCGGTGATGACGGGAGATACCCGCAGATCGCCGAGCAGCTTTGCCGCCTCGCTGATCAGCTCGAAGAGCGTCTCGCGGATGTTTGCGAAATGCCGCTTGTAGTCGGAGAATAGAAGCTCCCGGTCCGGGCTTAGGACAGCCAGCTTAACCGTTGTGGAGCCAATGTCGATTCCAAGGGTATGGATGGAATTTGCTGCTGATGTATTTGTAGACAAAATAAATGCCTCCTTAATAAATGCGCAGAAAATAAAATACGGGCATTCGCCTCGGCTCTATGAGCCATGCCGATCTCGCCTCCGCTTTGCTTCGGCTCGATCACGGGCATTCGCCCTATCATCCGTCGCCAAAGTGCAGATGCTTATGAGCGGCTCATTGAGCCGTGCTTGCCCTCGTGAAGCCTGCGGCTTCCCTCGGTCACGGGCATTCGCCCTATAAATCCACCGTCCCGTGAAACTGTCTGCAAGCAGACGTTTCACGCTCCGCTGTCTTTGCACGGCTCATTGCTTACGCGGACATTATACGACATTTATCTTAGTGCTTGCAAGATTAAAAATTTCCATTTATACTTATATTCCAGATTATGGGCAGTATGAAAAGCTTAATGGGCTGTTTTGCGTAGTTCTTTTTGATGCCTGCGCGGGGCAGGGGCAGCCGGGAGGAGTGACAGCATGTATCGGATTTTGAAGAAGGACGGCAGGGCGAAGCGGGCAGAGTTTGAGACGGTGCACGGTACGGTACAGACGCCGCTGTTTATGAATGTCGGAACGGTGGCCGCGATCAAGGGGGCCGTGGCGACGACGGACTTGAAGGAGATCGGAACGCAGGTGGAGCTCTCGAACACCTATCATCTGCACGTGCGGCCGGGCGACCACATCGTGAAAAAGCTGGGCGGACTGCACCGCTTTATGAACTGGGATCGGCCGATCCTCACGGATTCAGGCGGTTTTCAGGTGTTTTCGCTCGCGAGCCTGCGCAGGATCAAGGAGGAGGGCGTTTACTTCCAGTCGCACATCGACGGGCGGAAGATCTTTATGGGACCGGAACAGAGTATGCAGATCCAGTCGAACCTGGCCTCGACGATCGCGATGGCGTTCGACGAGTGCCCGTCGAGCGTGGCGGAGCGCGATTACGTGCAGAAATCGGTGGACCGGACGACGCGCTGGCTCGTGCGCTGCAAGGAGGAGATGCGCCGGCTGAACAGCCTGGAGGACACGATCAACCCTCACCAGCTGTTGTTTGGGATCAACCAGGGCGCGGTCTACGACGATATCCGCATCGCCCATGCGCGGAAGATCGCGGAGCTTGACCTGGACGGCTACGCGATTGGCGGACTCGCGGTCGGAGAGACGCACGAGGAGATGTACCGGATTCTGGACGCGGTCGTGCCGGAGCTGCCGGAGAACAAGCCTACGTATCTGATGGGCGTGGGCACGCCGGTCAACATTCTGGAGGCGGTGGACCGGGGCGTCGATTTCTTCGACTGCGTCTATCCGAGCCGTAACGGCCGCCACGGGCACGTCTACACGAACGACGGCAAACTAAACCTGTTCAACGCGAAATATGAGCTGGACGACTGTCCAATCGAGGAGGGCTGCGGCTGCCCGGCCTGCCAGAGCTACAGCCGCGCGTACATCCGCCATCTGCTCAAAGCGAAGGAAATGCTCGGGATGCGGCTCTGCGTCCTGCACAATCTGTATTTCTACAATCACATGATGGAGGAAATCCGCGGGGCGATCGAGCAGGGACAGTATCAGCGGTACAAGAAGCAGAAGATTGAGCGGTATATGCAGGGACATACGGAAACCAAAGGAGATTGACAATAATACAGGACTTCTGGAAAATGCTTGCCCGATTGGTGAACCAGACCAAGGCGGCAGTTTCCAAAGGCTGGAGCATACGAAAGATGGAAAGTCGTGATTTTTTACCACTGAACAATAGGAGGAGTGTGAAATGAAGAGACTGTTTAACGACGGATGGGAGTTCAGCCTGCAGCCGCTGCACACGGGGCTGGCCGAAATGCAGGACAGAAGAGGGGCTTTCACGCCGGTGGGGCTGCCGCACGACTGGATGATCTACGACGCGGACGATCTGTATGCGGACGGCACCGGCTGGTACCGAAGGTTGTTTTCGTGGAAACCGGGGGAGGAAGAGACGCTGGTCTTCCTGCGCTTTGACGGCGTGTATATGGACAGCCGGATTTATGTAAACGGCAGCCAGGCCGGCGAGTGGAAGTACGGCTACTCGGCGTTTGAGGTGGAGCTCACGCCTTTCCTGCGGGAGGGTGAAAACGAGATCCTGGTGTCAGTGAATTTCCAGAATCCCAACAGCCGCTGGTATTCCGGCGCGGGGATTTTCCGGAATGTGTGGCTGAAGGAGGTTCCTTTCTGTCATCTGGCGGCGGACGGCGTCTATTTCCATGCGCAGAAGGCGGAGGGAAAGCTCTGGGATGTCGAGATCAAGACGGAGGTGGAAGGAGGCCACGCAGAGCTGGATCATGAACTGCTCGCGGAGGGAGTGCCGCTGCCTTTCTTCAATGTCCGCCGGGAGTGTGCCCATTCGGACGGCAGCTGCCGCCACCGCTTCCTGGCGCAGGTGGAGGATCCGCGCTGCTGGGATGTGGAGCATCCGCATTTTTACCGCCTGCGGACCACGCTGCACAGAGGGGAACAGACGCTCGACACAACGGAGCAGAACGTCGGCTTCCGCACGACTGCGTTTTCGCCGGACGAAGGGTTTCTGCTGAACGGGCGCAAGGTGAAACTGAACGGCGTCTGCGAGCACCACGATCTTGGCTGTCTCGGGAGCGCGTTCCATGTGCAGGCGATGCGCCGGAAATTCCGCATTCTGAAGGAGATGGGCGTAAACGCCATACGTACCTCGCATAATATGCCGGCCACGGAGCTTCTCGACCTGGCGGACGAGATGGGGCTGCTGATCGTCGACGAGGCGTTTGATATGTGGGAGATGCCGAAGACAGAATATGACTACGCGCGCTTTTTTCCGGACTGGTATCAGAAGGATGTGGCCAGCTGGGTGCGCCGGGACAGGAATCATCCCTGCGTCGTCATGTGGAGTATGGGAAATGAGATTTACGACACACACGACGGCCCGCACGGTCAGGAGTGCATGAAGCGTCTGCAAAAAGAGGTGCTCCGGCATGATCCGAAGGGCAACGCGCGCCCCACGATCGGCTCGAACTTCATGCCGTGGGAGAACACGCAGAAGTGTGCGGATGTGCTGAAGCTGATCGGCTACAATTACACGGAGCGTTACTATAACGCGCACCATGAGGCGCATCCGGACTGGATCATCTACGGAAGCGAGACGGCGTCCGTGGTGCACAGCCGCGGGATCTACCATTTCCCATATCGGGAGCCTGTGCTTGCGGATGAGGATGAGCAGTGCTCCGCGCTCGGCAATTCCACCACCAGCTGGGGTGCGAAGTCGCCGGAAGCCTGCGTCATCGCCGAGCGGGATCACCCCTTTTCCTGCGGGCAGTTTCTCTGGACCGGCTTTGACTACATCGGCGAGCCGACGCCTTACCATACAAGAAATTCTTACTTCGGGCAGATCGACACGGCCGGTTTCCCGAAGGATTCGTACTATATCTATCAGTCGAACTGGACGGACTGCCGCACGAACCCGATGGTGCACCTCTTTCCCTACTGGGATTTCAACGAGGGGCAGCTGATCGATGTGCGTGCCTGCACGAACGCGCCGTCGGTGGAACTGTTCTTCAACGGAAAGAGCATGGGGATATGCACGATCGATCATGCGCACGGTCAGGAGCTGGCGGGACACTGGCAGATTCCGTACGCGCCCGGCGAGCTGCTTGCGGTGGCCAGGGACGAGACCGGGAACGAGGTGGCGCGGCAGGTGCGGCACTCCTTCGGGGACGCGGCAAAGCTCGTGCTGAAGCCGGAGAAGAGCAGTATGTCCGCCGACGGGGAAGACCTGCTGTTCGTGGAGATCTCTGCGGAGGATGTGGACGGCTATCCCGTGGAGAACGCCAACAACCGGGTCGTTGTAAAAGCCGAGGGCGCAGGGGCGCTCGTGGGGACGGACAACGGCGACAGCACGGACACCGAGGCCTGGAAGTGCGGCTGCCGCCGACTGTTCAGCGGAAAGCTGCTGGCGGTGTTTAAGGCAG
>CANQWV010000145.1 GCA_947627645.1 uncultured Lachnospiraceae bacterium
CTGCGACTTCAGCGCCTCTGCCGTCATATTAAGAAAGGTTCCCGCTTCAAGCAATGTTTCTTTCTTCATCGGCGGCCAGCTTGTTCCAGCCAGAATTCCCAGAAAAGCGAGCAGCACCGCCAGATAAAATTTCCTGTCCTGAAGCAATCGTTTTAGATCCATTTACGTAATTCCTCTTTCCACTCGCCTGCGCCCGCCCGAACGCTCAGCCGCCCAGCCTGACTGCAGCATATGTTTCTGCATTCTCCGCATTTTGGAAATACTTTGCCTTCGCACCGGTCAATCAGAATTAAGAAAACGGTTCTCGTTGCCAATGAGGTGGAAATCCTTTGCGCTATTCGGTGCCTAAGAAGGTAAAATTATACCGCCGCGCCGCACGTCCGCTCGAAGCGATCTGCACCGCCAGTATCCCCGTGAAGATCAGAATCGACTGCGCGACAGTCGGCAGATTGTCATACCCGAAGTCGTGCATCCCATAGACCGCGTTGTTGAGCGGGCTAATCCAGCCGACGAGGCTGCGGATCTGATAGAGCTGGTACTCCTCATAGCCCAGCAGCTTTCCGATCACCTCCGGCTCCAGCAGGAATCCGTACAAGCTGTAGCCAAGCGCCAGCAGCATACCGTACTTCCTGCCCGGCAGCAGATTGCCGAGCAGAACCAGGAAACCCAGCGTGAGGCTGTAGCCAAACATCAGCACCCCGACCTGCATCATACAGCCATACGGACGGATGCTTTCCATCACCTTGACCGTGGACGGTACGTGAAGCTCCTGCCCGGTCTTCGAATAGCCGAGGATCGCCGCCGTCTCGCTCCAGAGATCGCCCGGAAACGAGTTTTTCATACACAGCACAATCGTGACGGCAAGCACAAACGCCACATACAGAGCCGTCACCAGCACGACATAGACACACTGCGCCACAAGCCATTTGCGCCTTGTCATCCGCACCAGGTAAAATGGCGTGAACGAGGAGAGCTTCGGCAGGTCGGAAAACAGAAAAATCAACAGCAGCGAGACGAGCAGAACCGCCTGCGTATCGCCAAACGTCCAGATGAACGGCTCGGCCGCCTGCGTCGGCGTGCCGAAGTGAGCAACCACCTCATACACACGCCCGCTCAGCAGATAGCAGACGATCGCGCTCAGGAGAAAAACGATCACGGTCCGCGAGCTTCGGAAAAATCCAAGAAAGTTGAAGCGCACAGCAGCGCGTATCTGTCTCATGTCCGCTCACTCCTTTATTGCCCGGTTTCAATCCATATCATTTTCAATCGTATCATTTTTCATGTATGTCCTTGTCCCATGTTCGATAAGCTCTCTTCCTGACCTGCATTTCAATCAGGTGATACGAATTGTTCCGTCCTGAGCCAGATTCTCTCCTTTATCCACATCCCGGCTTAGTACCCAAGATTGCGGTCGATCACGGTGCCGTCCGCCGCGTTCACGGTCAGGAAGCTGTTCTGCGGGCGCTCAACCGTACTGCTCCCGGTCTCTCCCTCGTAATCGTATTCATCCGTATGACGTCCGAAGAAATCCCAGACCGGCACGAGAAGCCCGGACCGGCTGTCCGTTCCCGGGTCGTAGATCCGCATATAGCCGAGCTGCACCCGGTCGACCTCATACTTGCTGAGCGTCGAGTATTCCATATCTGCACTCTTGATCCGCAACATCTGCTCAAAGATTCCCGCGACCTCCGGGAAGGAAAGCATCTCCACATTCTCCACCTGCTGCTCCCCGACGTCATACAGATTCAGGATCTGCACATTCTGCAGCCCCTCTTTATTGACCGTAAATTCCACGCGCTCATAGCACCAGGGAATCGTCGTCGTGTCATCCATCGACTGCAGCGCGCCGCCATAGTTTTCCTCGTCTGTGACCGGGAATCCGCCGACGTCACGGGTATAATCCACCTGCCAGCCGGCAGATTCAAACTCAGACCCGGAGCCGTCATCCGTCACCTCCTCGATAAGGCGCCAACCGGCGCTTAAATTGACCGCCCTGGCAGAAAACTCTTCCGAAAGCCCCAGCTTCTCCATGTAAGCGTCTGTCATCGCCTGCGCCTCCTCCGGCGAGATTCCTGTCATCCGGACGAGCTCCTCCCGCGACGGCAGGCGCTCCGGGCCAAGCTCGTTCAGATCCAGCACATTCCATGACACGCCTTCCAATCGTTCCTTTTTTCGCTGGACCTTGATCTCCATCGGCATATCCTGCCTGTTGCCCAGTCTGTACTCATAGAACGTGCCATCGTCCATCTCCACCGCCCCGATAAACCATTTCGTCTCCCCATCCTGATTGTACTGCTTCTCTCCGTTCTCCCCGCCGATCCACCAGCTCGCCCCGAGCGCCGGCGTCACCTCGCTTCGATCCGGCTCCTCGGGTGCATCCGCATAGTTCTGCTCACACGCGTCAATATAATCCTGCAATGTGGGCATCTCCGCCAGATCCTCCTCGCTGTAATATTGAAGACTATCCTCAAACACATAAGGTCCGTAAGGATGGCTGCCCTCCGCCTGCCACGCCTTATACCGTTCAAGCTTCTCAAGCAAGTCCTCTTTCGTCTCCACAAAATATGTGTCTCCATTGTAGACCGGCCGATCCCCAAAGAAGGCCTCTGTTACCCGATCGATCAGCTCCTGCGAGAATTCTCGCTGCGACACTTTCCACACCGACACCTTCTCCGCGTCCGGCACGATCACCTGCGCGTCGCAGGCAAGCTCATAGACACCCTCGCTGTCCGAAGCGATGTAGCGTTCCGGCACCTGCAGGCGCTGCGCGAGCGCGTTCGTGCTGCTGACGTTCGCATCAGGCGCGTCCGCAGCTTCTATCCCCGGTGCGTCCTGATCAGATATGCTGCTCTCGCCCTGCGCTCCGGAAACCACGTCGTCATCTGACGCCGCTTTTCCCGCTTCTGCTTCCGTGGTGTCCGCCTCCTGATACTGCGCGAGGCTGTTATCTCCCTTCTGCCTCACCACCGCCTGATCCGGCGTCTTCGCGCAGCCCGCCAGCACAAATGCTGCGGCCGCCAGTCCCATAATTTTTATTTTTCTGTTCTGCATATAAAATCTCCCCTCTGCCTGCATTTCGGCAAAGATTCAAGCCAACCTCCGCGCCACTTCCCATCGCTTTGCTCCCGAACCAAACTATCGCGAAAGCGTACTCGCAATGATCGAACTCTCCACTGCCTTGCACACAAACATAAATACTACAAAATCGCGCTCGTGCTTGCGATGAACACATTTTATAAGTGGTCTCAACTCGTTCGCTCCTTTGCCGTGACAGATACAGTATAAGACGGCCGTGATTTCCATGTCCTTGCCGCGATGTAAATAAGTTGTAAATCCGTGCCTTGAACATTTGTAGTTCATCCCTTATCCGCCTGCCGCCCGGAAAAACAAACCTCTGCCCTGGTTCCCCGCCCCGGCTCGCTTTCAATTCTAAGGTTCCAGCCGTGCAGCCGCGCGATCTGATCGCACAGCGCCAGCCCGAGCCCCGCGCCTCCCGCCTGCCGGGAACGGGACTTGTCTACCATGTAGAAAGGCTCCGTGATTTTTGCAAGCTCCTCCTTCGGGATCCCTTTCCCCTCATCCGACACCGAAAGCCCCTCTTTCGTCGCGGCAAGCCGGATCACGCCGCCTGGCGCGCTTGCCTTCACGGCATTGTCCGCCAGGTTCGTCAGCAGGCTGATCAGCAGATCCGCGTCTCCTTCCACTGTCCCGGCGTCCTCCGCGATCTCCGTCTCCAGACAGATTTCTTTTTCCGCGAGCCGGCGGTGCAAAAGCTTCTCTGTCTCCGCGAACAGCTTCCCCACCTCCAGCGTCTTTTTCTCCGCCCTGATTTCTTCTTCGCTCTCCCCGGCCAGCTCCTCCAGCTGCAGAAGCTTCGCGGACAGGCGCGACAGACGTTTGCACTCCTGCTCGATATACGAAAGCGCCTCCTGTTGCCGCTCCTTCGGAAGCTCGACGCGCTGCAAAAGCTCGGTGTATCCCTGTATCCCGGTCATCGGCGTCTTCAGCTCGTGCGCCAGCGCGCCAAGAAGCCGTCTCTGTTTCTCATTCGTTTCAGCGAGGCTTTGCACATGTCCTTCTACCTGCCGCGCCATCTCGTTGAAGCTCTTCGCCACCTCCGCCACCTCGTCATGCCCACGCATCTCCATGCGCACGCTGTAATCTCCGTCCGCGATCTTTGCCGCCGCGCTGCTCAAATGATGAAATGGGCGCAGAATGCGTCGGACGACCAGCGACAACGCAAGGAGCAGAATGACCGCCAGCACAAGCGCCATCCCACCGCCGCGCAGAAACAGTTCACGACTTTCCTCATACAGCTCTGTAATGTCCCGATAGTGCAAAAGTTCAAACCTGGTACTGCCAACCGGCATATGGAGGATCAGTAGCTTTCGGCCGGCTGTCTCACCGATCATCATCAAAAAATCGCCATACCACCTGCCGTCATCCAGATAGTTCCGCAGCTCGGAAAAATCATCCGTATGCTTCTTCAGATAGGCCAGGTCAAACTCAAGGCCAGAGATATTGGACAGCTCTTCACCATCATAATAGAGCACTGCGTTCGCGCTGTAATGATTCTGAAAGCAGCTTCGTCCCCAGAAGCGTTCCCCTTTCTCATCTTTGAGATAACTCCGGCTCTGGCCGAACTCCTCTGAAAAATTCTGCGCTGACGTATTCAGACGAGTCAGCTCGCTGTTCAGAATACTGCCGAGCCGCATTCGCTGCGTCTCCTTCAGATTCCAGATTGAGAAAGTCTGTGAAAAAAGAAGCAGCAGGCCGATGGCCGCTGCTGAGATTTTTGTTGTCAGTTTCATTTCAGTGCACCTCCAGCCGATACCCGACGCGCGGCACCGTTTTGATCACATCGCCGAAATCCAGCTTCTTGCGGATGCGCGCGATGTGCACGTCGATTGTCCGCGTCTCCCCTTCAAAGTCCACGCCCCACAACACATTCAGGAATTCCTCGCGCCGGATCACAATGTTCTTATACTTCACAAGCAAAAGCAGGCAATCGAACTCCATCGGCTTAAACGGTATCTCTACGCCTGCCTTACGGACGATGCGTTCCTTTGGATAGATCTCGACATCCAGCACGCGCAGACATTCCTCCTGCTCCTCCGGCTTGCGGCAGCGCTCCAGCACCTTCTCCACGCGCACCAGAAGCTCCAGCATCTCAAACGGCTTTACAAGGTAATCCTCTGCTCCTTCGCGCAACCCTTTAATTTTGCTCGGCAGGTCGCCGCGCGCAGTCAAAAAAATCACCGGAATCTGTCTTTCCCGCAGCTCCGGTAACAGTTCGAAACCATCCTTGCCGGGAAGCATCACGTCGAGCAGCGCCAGGTCATAAACAGCGCTGTCTTCGGCTAAGTGCCGGCTCGTCTCGTCGCCATCATAAAACGGGATTGCGTGATAGCCTGCCGTCTCCAGATTAATACAGATCAACTCGTTGATCGGTCGTGAGTCTTCAATTACCAAAATATCTGCGTTCATATCATGATTCTCTTTCCGCATAATATAACAACGGCAGGTCAGCCGATTTTGCAAATGGACCGATCTGCCGCCGTTCTTATCTTATAATATTCCTGCGCGTCGCGCAACGCAGAAAATGTAACCAGTTTGTAAAATGTTGTTAAGCTTGTGCAAAAAGCCATGGAGATTCTAGGCATTCTCTGTAAACTCTGTATGCTCATTAAGCTGATTATCAATATCCCTTCCGCCATACATTACACGGAGAATAGCCACCGCAGCAGATTCTTTGTCTGGAATATACAGAACCACATAATTGTCCACAGTCATAACACGCAGTCCTCTTGCTTTCCACGGTTCTGACTCATATTTCCTGAATCTATATGGCATAGACTCAAGGCCGCCAATACCCTTTTCCAAACGTTCAAGCTGGCCTGCGGCAGTCTCCGGCTCAAGCAGCTCAAACGCAATATACTCATAGATGCCCCTCAGATCCGATTCTGCCTGAGCAGTAATGTTTACCATATATTTCACGGACCATAATCCCTGCGTATATCAGCAAATACTTTATCGGCAGGTTTTGTTCGTCCTTCAAGCATATCCATATACCCTTTCTCAATTTCTGCGTTTAACTCTTCCTGCGAAAGTGCCCCCATCTCCACAGGTTTTGTCGCTGGTAATTTTACAGCAAAGGGAAGGCCCTTCTGAAGAATAATCTGCTTGTAGAACATATTAATCGCATTAGAAGCAGGAATACCAAGCGCTGCTAATATCTTCTCTGCCTGTTCTTTTACATCCGGCTCGATTCTCGCATATAAATTAGCTGTTTTAGCTGCCATAATAATATCCCTTCTCATTAAAAATGAATAATCTAAAGGAACGATCAAATATATTATATTCGTTTGTACGCACAAACGCAAGTCATATTTATGTTCGCATCTTTCGCATCTTTCCGCGTTGCCTTCACTGTTACTGTTCACTCCGTGACCAGCGACGCGAAGCTAGTCCTTTAGGATAACGAGCAGTTTGGGCATGCAAATTCGCTTCGCGAAGCCCAAACTGCCTCCTGAATCACTTTCTTACGGCCTCAGCAGCAAGTGCTTCGGCCTGGTCTGAACA
>CANQWV010000146.1 GCA_947627645.1 uncultured Lachnospiraceae bacterium
GACGGCGGCGGCGATCCGCATTCAGTACGGCGGCTCTGTAAACGCGAAGACAGCTCCGGATCTGTTCGCACAGGCGGACATCGACGGCGGCCTTGTGGGCGGCGCTTCCCTCAAGGAAGAGTTCGGCCAGATCGTGAACTATAAGTAAGTTTGAAAGAAGATTGTAAAAAGGCGGTTTTTTCGGTAATGATGATTACTGAAGAAGCCGCCTTTTTTAATAAATACTGGACTTTCTATATGTTTACAGCAACATTGTTTCTCCTACTTTCTAGATGCTGATCGATTCTAATTTTCTTTCTTATATAATATAACATTGCGCGGCAGGTGATGCAAGGATTTTTGTAATCGGGGAAACGTTGAAATTATTTCGTTTCAATATAGCATAAGCATAAAAAACGTGAAGACGAAATAATTTGTGAAATAATATGAAAGATAACGAAAAAACAATACATTTATTTGTATAAATCAACCAAAAAGATATTGCCATATTGTGCAGTTTAGAGTAAAATAACAAGAATAGAAGAGATTGAAAGACGGCAAAAGATGGCACATCCATGGGGGATTTATGAGAGATTTTTTACTGGTCGGATACAGCATAGCTGCACTGGTATCCGTGTTTTGTCTTTATCTTATATTGAGGCAGCGTCCGGGAGAAGGCCAGAAGGCCGTGCAGACGCTGACGAGCTTTATCTGTATTCTGATGACCGGTTACTGGCTCAGCATCAACACGACAACGCTCGAGGGTATGGTGATCGCGCAGAAGGTGATCTATGCCGGCGGCTGTTATGTGTACTTTTATATGCTGCTGTTTTACCTGAATTTCTGTGGGATCAAGATCCCGAGAATCCTGAGTGAGCTGCTGCAGGCCTTCAGTTTCTTCATACTGCTTGTCGCGGCCACATTTGACCATCACACGCTGCTGTATCGCTCCTATTCGCTGGCCGAGGTGGGAGGAGTGCCCATTCTGGAAAAGGAGTATGGGATCGTGCACCATGCCTACATCGCGATGATGGTTTGCTACTGCATCGCGTTTGTCGTGCTTGCCGTGCGCTTTTATCGAAACAACCAGAAGGGGAGGCGGAGAACGCAGTCGCTGATTCTGCTTCTCGTCGCCTTAAGCCCGACCGCCTCTTACCTCCTGCAGAAGACGGTGTCGAAGGTGGATCTGGTGCCGTTCGGCCTGTGTATCAGCCTTGTCCTGACGATTTACCTGATCTACGTGGAGCGCATCTATGATGTTACGGGTCTCGCGAAGGACTATGTATTTTCGAGTCTCGACGACATAGCGCTCATCGTGATCGATGCCGATCAGTACTACAAGGGGAGCAACGACCTGGCAAAGGAGCTCTTTCCGGTGCTGAGGGCGACGGGCACGGCAGACCGGTTGGAGACACTCTCGCAGCTTTTGGGCGACCTGAAGACGGACGAAGATGGTTTCCTGCTGATAGACGGAAAAGTCTATGAACCCAGGGTGAAGAAGGTTCAAAACGCGGGGAAGACGGTAGGCAACGTGATCTGGATCAGCGATGTCACCGTCGAGCGGGAGCATATCAAGTTTGTGGATAATTACCAGAAGAAGCTGGAGCACGATGTCAAGGAGAAGACGGAGCATATCAAACAGATCCAGCAGAAGATCGTGCTCGGCATGGCGAATATCATTGAGAACCGCGATGAAAGCACCGGCGGACATATCCGGAGAACGAGCGACGTCGTGAGCATCCTGGTTGATGCGATCCACAGGGACGGACAGCTCGGCTTGTCCGATGAGTTCTGCGAAGCGATTGTGAGGACCGCTCCGCTTCACGATATCGGGAAGATCGCGGTGGAAGACCGGATCCTGCGCAAGCCTGGAAAATATACGCCGGAGGAATTCGAGGTCATGAAGACGCACACGACGAAGGGAGCTCAGATCCTGCCGTCCATGCTGCGCGATGTGACCGATGAGAACACGCTGAGGATTGCCTGCAACATCGCAAAATATCATCACGAGAAATGGGGCGGGAACGGCTATCCGGAGCATCTGTCCGGGGAAAACATTCCGATCGAGGCGCGTATTATGGCGATCGCAGACGTCTACGACGCGCTGGTCAGCGAGCGCTGCTACAAAGAAGCGATGTCCTTTGATCAGGCGTACGCGATCATCACGGAATCGATGGGCTCTCACTTTGATCCGGGCCTGGAAAAATACTTCGTACAGTGCCGCGCCAAGTTGGAGGAATATTATACATACGCGAACCAGAAGCAAGTGAAGGCGGCGGAAGTATAAGCATCAGGAGAAGAAGATCATAGAGGCAGCTGTCAGGAGCGCAAGCATCAGGAGAAGATTTTACAGATGCGGATGTCAGGAGCGCAAGCATCAGGAGAAGATCATAGACGCAGATGTCAGAAGATAGAGCATTCTGGCCTCTGCGTTTTTTGCTGCAGGAATTTATAAGAATATTTGTACAAATGAAGATTTGCATGCAAAAAAGGGCTTGCCATATTCCCGATTATCGGGTATGATATTTAATATTGTAAAGCACTGCTAAGGTAAAGCGAGAAAGTGGAAGGCATATGAACAAAGAAAAAAGGAAGACATTTGGCGTCAGTGAAAAGCTTTTGTCACTGATTTGTTTTTTGCTCATTATTATGTTCTGGTGCGTCGGTTCTTACGGCGGCATGGTGAAGGACATTTTCCTGCCGTCTCCGAGCGCGGTGATCGAGAAGATTGTTTCAATGGCGCGCGACGGCTCTTTGTGGGCGAACTGCTGGGAGTCTACCTACCGTGTGCTGATCGGATGGATCTGGTCGGTGATTATCGCGCTGCCGATGGGAATGCTGATGGCAAATTCCAGAAAGGTCAGCGCGTTCGTGCAGCCGATCATTGAGTTTGCCAGGTATCTGCCGGTGGTGGCCCTGGTTCCCCTGACGCTTCTTTATCTGGGCATTGGAGAGAGCCAGAAGTATACGATCATCTTTCTTGGAACTTTTTTCCAGCTGGTGCTGATGGTATGCGACACGGTATCCGGCGTGGACAGCAATATGATCAATGCGGCCAGGACGCTTGGGGCGAGCCGGATGCAGGTCTACCGCGAGGTGATTTTTCCGGCCGCGCTGCCGGGGCTGATGGATGATTTCCGCCTGACGATCGGCTGGGCCTGGACTTATCTTGTCGTCGCGGAGATGGTGGCGGCAGACAACGGACTCGGCTACATGATCCTGAGGTCGCAGCGGTATCTGGCGACGGATACGATTTTTGCGGGACTGATTCTGATCGGGCTGATCGGACTTGTGACGGACTGGATTTTCCGTATCCTTTCGAGGCTGGTAGCGCCGTGGCAGGAGCGTTTGACAGACAAGTAACTGACGCGGCGGTATATGTTTGGGCATGGGGAAAGGGACATACAGAATCCATGGATTGCGGGATGCGGCTGTGTCTCACGCCGGGCAGCAATGGAATAACAGGAGTGATGGGATGGAACAGAAGCTGAAGCTACAGGTGAGGCATCTGAACAAAATATTTGAGGATACGAAGGGCGGAGAGGTAGTTGCGCTGCGCGATGTGAGCCTCGAGGTGCGCGAGTCCGAATTCGTCATGATTGTCGGGCCCTCCGGCTGTGGAAAGACGACGCTCATCAATGTGATCGGCGGGCTGGAGACAGCTTCCTCGGGAGAGGTGCTTCTGGAGGGCAGGCCGGTGGAGGGGCCGGGGGCGGATCGCGGCATGGTCTTTCAGGGCTACAGCCTTTTTCCCTGGCTGACGGTGCAGAAGAATGTCGAGTTCGGGCTGAAAATGAAGAAGGTTTCTGCGGCGCAGCGCGCCAAAAAGGCCAAAGAATACATTGACCTGGTCGGGCTGACCGGATTTGAGAATGCGCTGCCGAGGCAGTTGTCCGGAGGGATGAAGCAGCGCGTAGCGATCGCGCGCACGCTCGCGAACGAGCCGGAGGTGCTGCTGATGGACGAACCGTTCGGCGCGCTCGACGCGCAGACGAGGGTGGTCATGCAGGAGCTTCTGGCGAAGATCAGCAGGACGACCGGGACGACGATTCTGTTCATTACACACGACATTGACGAGGCGGTGCTGCTGGGGCAGCGCATCTATGTGATGAGCCGCAGGCCCGGTACGGTCCGGGAGGTCGTCGAGGTGGAGATTCCCGGCGAGAGAGATCACAATTCCCTTGTCCTGCCGGAATTCCTCGCGACAAAGAAGCGCATCATGGATATGCTCTGGCAGGAGAGCAACGATGCGGCGATGGATCGCTGAGCATATTTTACTGGAACTGTCCGCTGTGGCGGTTTGATCAATCCGCGGCTGAGAAAACACAGCACAGCCGCGGCCAAAGGAAAAGAGGAGGAGATATTATGAGAAAATGGATGGCAGCAATACCGGCGGTTCTGCTCTGCGGGGCGATGACGGTCTCCGCGGCGGAGACGAAGGACGTCACGATGGCGTTCTGCACCTGGACCGGGTATTCCCCGATGTTCATCGCACAGGAGCAGGGCTATTTTGAGGATGCGGGGATCAACATGGACATTCAGGTGATTGAGGACGAGTCTACCTATGCGGCTTTGATCACGCAGGGCAGCGTGCAGTTCCTGGCGACTGCGCAGGATCCGAACATCAAGATGTACGCGAACGGTGCGACGAGCTGCTTTGTCCTGACCATGGACGCGTCGGTGGGAGCGGACGGACTGGTCGCCTCGGCCGACATTGCGACGCTCGACGATCTGGCCGGCAAGACCCTGGCGCTTGACAAGTCTGCGTCGTCCTACTACTTTTTCCTGACGGCGCTCGAGCAGGGCAGCAGCCTGACGGAGGACGACCTGGATGTGATCGATATGGGCGACACGACGGAGGCGGGTCTTGCGTTTATGAGCGGCCAGGTGGACGCGGCGATCATGTGGGAGCCGGAGCTCTCCGAGGCGCTTGAGACGGTTGAGGGCGCGCACGCGCTGGCGACGAGCGCGGATTACCCGAACACGATCCTTGACTCGCTTGTCGTGAACACAGACTATGCGGCGGAGAATCCGGAGGTTGTCGAGGCTGTCGCGGAAGCCTGGTACAAGGCCGTGGATTTCCTGAACGAGAACCCGGAGGAGGCCTATGAGATGATGGCAAGCGGCTTCGAGGAAGTGACGGCCGAGGACATTGCGGGCGATGTAGGCGGACTGCAGTTCTATGGGAGAGACGACAATGCGACTCTGAACGACGCGTCCAATGAGGCTTCCATTTTCGCGATCAGCCAGGATATGGCTGATTTCTGGATGGAGAAGGGTGAGTGTGAGACGGACGAGCTGGACGATTTCTTTGCACTGGTGAAGTAGAGGCCAGCTTCCCATACCCATCGGTATTCTGCGAGAGATCAGGAAAAAGCGAAAGGATTTCTTCGCATAAAAAAGGGGCTTTCGGAAACAGCAGTTGTACTGATTTCCGAAAGCCCTGTTTCTTTAGTATGCCTTTTTGCTTTGAATTCACATTTAGCGAAATATGCCCGCTTTCTTTGCATACCTTGCGGCGCATATTTTCTGCTTTGAATTGCATTTAGCGAGACTTGTCTGCTTTGCTTGCCTTGCGGTGCATATTTTCTTGACCTGAATTCGTATTTAGCGGAGGTTGTCCGCTCTGCTTACCCGCGTTATTTTGCCTTCTCGATCTCTGCCATCTTCATCGCGCGGACCTTCAGCGGCAGGCCGAAGAGGGTGATGAAGCCGCTCGCGTCGTGATGATCGTACAGCTCGCCGGTCGTGAAGGAGGCCAGGGACTCGTTGTACAGGCTGTACGGGGAGGTGGTGCCGGCCTTGATAATATTGCCCTTGTAGAGCTTGAACTTCACTTCGCCGGTCACATATTTCTGCGTGGACTCCACGAACGCCTGGATCGCCTCGCGCAGCGGGGTGAACCACTTGCCCTCATAGACGATCTGCGCGAACTGGCTGCCGAGCTTTTTCTTTGTCTCGAGCGTCTCGCGGTCGAGGATCAGCTCCTCGAGCTGGTCGTGCGCCTCCATGAGGATCGTTCCGCCCGGAGTCTCGTAGACGCCGCGGGACTTCATGCCGACCACGCGGTTCTCAACGATGTCGACAATGCCGATGCCGTGCTTGCCGCCCAGCTTATTCAGCTCCGTGATGATCTCGGAGACCTTCATCGTCTTGCCGTTCAGAGACTTCGGCACGCCCTGCTCAAAGGTCATGGTTACATACTCGCCCTCGTCCGGCGCGCGCTCCGGCGTCACGCCGAGCACAAGCATATGGTCGTAGTTCGGCTCGTTGGCCGGATCCTCAAGCTCGAGTCCCTCATGGCTGATGTGCCAGAGGTTGCGGTCGCGGCTGTAGCTGTGGCTTGCGTCGAACGGAAGGTCGATCCCGTGCGCCTTGCAGTATTCAATCTCCTCCTCGCGGGACTGCATCGTCCAGACGTCGGTCATGCGCCACGGAGCGATGATCTTCAGATCCGGAGCCAGAGCCTTGATGCCGAGCTCAAAGCGGATCTGATCGTTGCCCTT
>CANQWV010000147.1 GCA_947627645.1 uncultured Lachnospiraceae bacterium
GCCGGTATCTGACCGGCACAAGGACAAGCGCCAGCACGGCAGCCAGCAAAAGCAGAAGCAGGCTCCCCAGAAGTATGCCGAATATTTTTAGTATGCCCAGAACGATATGTAGCATATTCTTCCTGCCGACCTCTCTGTTAAAATTGGCGGTTTTCTGTCACCCAGGCCACCCCTCACGGCCTCGGCAGGGGACGCTTCGGCCTGAAACAGAATCACGTTTTCTGGATCCTCCAGCAGTCGGGCATCCTCCGCTCAAAATAATCCCGCAGGCGGACTCCCTCCGTTTCACGGTACACATCCTCCGTGATACGGCGGACAAGCTCAAACGCCTCTGCCCTGCCGCAGCCGATTCCGATCACTGGCGGAAGCTGTGCGCGGTTATGCCAGAACTTCAGATCCCTCGCTGGGATGATCTCAAGCTGATTCTCCTCTCCCGCCGCCAGCGTCAGGAGATAGGTGTTGACTGGAGTTTTCCCCGATTCGATCATTTGAATCAGTTTTTCCTTTTTCCTAAGCGCAGATTTCCCAAGATAAAGATCTGAATACCAGTGCATGGCCATTCTCCCGTCAATTTTCAAAACCGCAGCGCACAGCCTCCCAGGCGGCCGGGGTTCCGCGGAGTTTATAGAAAAGCGCCGAGATCCCGCAGGCGGCGAAATCCCGGCATCCTGTAAACTAGAAATATTTTCTGTTTCCCCAAAGATTGTTCTTTTTCAGGTTCAGATATTCGTTGTACGCCTTTTCGAGGATCATCTTCTCGTTTGCGAACTTCAGAAGATGATACGCTTCATGGTACTTATAATATCCCGAATCGATGAAATACTCTTCCCGCTGCGGCTTGCTGTAGTAGCTGTCTGCCATCATCAGATACCAGTGGACATCCTTCGCGACCGTGTCCTCCGGCACGTTGAACGTGTACTGGCTTTTTCCGATGTATTTTATGATAGTGGCCGAAACGCCAGTCTCCTCAAGTACCTCGCGGGCGGCAGTGTCTTTGTATTCTTCTCCTTCCTCAACTGTCCCCTTTGGCAGGACCCAGCCCTCATACTTGTTTTTGTAGCTCTTGTACAGAACAAGTATCTTTCCTTTGAATATCACCACACCGCCACAGCTTGTTGCCTCGATCATTGCAATCCCTCCCTGTCTGCGTTGTGCCCTACATGACTACCGCTAGTATAACTCTTTTTTGAAGTTCATGCAACCTGAAATGTACGCTTCCGGAATACAATACGGAATACAATAGCTCAAACGCTTTGCGCTGCACAGAAATGCTGCATTCGCAGCATTTCGCGCTTCAGCCCTCAGGATTTCCGTGTACTTTACATGGAAATCACCTCGTGGGACAGTGTGGGAAGTGAGCAGTAACCTCAAACCCCATAAATATTGTAGTACGCCTGGAAGATCTGAGACGCGATCGGAACAGCCGTCTGGCTGCCCGTGCCGCCGTTTTCCGCGAGCACTGCCACGACCAGATCCGGATCCTCCACATCGGAAAATCCGACAAACCAGGAGTGGGTCCCTTCTACGCCGCCGCTTGAATACTCTGCCGATCCGGTCTTGCCGGCGGCCGTAAAGTTGTACCAGCTAAGCTCCGTCGCCGTGCCGCTCACAACTGTCTCACGCATATATTCCGTCAGAATACGCGCCTCCTCTTCCGTCATCAGGCGCTTGTATCTGGATGGGCGCGTGCTGGATACCAGATCCCCGTCGCACGTCTGGACATGATCGATACAGTACGGCTTCATCATGATGCCGTCGTTCGCGACTGTGGCCGCAATCATCGCCATATGAAGCGGAGTCATCAGCGTCTCCCCCTGCCCGATCGCAGTCGTCATCTGTTCGCCGTAGGAAGCGTCCCTGCCCAGGTTGAACTGGGAACTGCTGTGCTGCAGCGGAACCGGAAGCGCCCGGTTGAGCAGAAATTCCTCGCAGACAGAAATAAAATCCTCGTTGTCCAGCTCCATCCCGATCGTGGCAAAAGCCGTATTGCAGGAGTGGGAGAACGCGCCCTTCAGGTCTTCCTGCCCATGTGCGGTGTTGTTGTAGCAGTTGATCGTGACATCGTTCACGGCGACCTGAGAGGTGCAGTCGTACTGAAAGCTCCGGAAATCCCCTGGATGCTGCCGCATATAAGCAAGCGTCGTCAGGATCTTAAACGTGGAGCCGGGCGGATAAAGCCCCTGTGTAGCACGGTTCAGCAGAACGCTGCTCGTGTTGTCTGTCACCAGGCTCTCCCATATCTCTCCGATCGTGTTCGGGTCGAAATCCGGCTTTGAAACCATGACCAGAATCTTCCCGGTATCCGGCTCCAGCGCGACGATCGCCCCATTGTAGGAGCCGAGCGCATCGTACGCGACGCTCTGGAGATTCGCGTTCAGTGTCAGGACTACAGAATCCCCCTGAGTCTTTGCACCATCGTCTTCCTCCGGCTTCGACAGCGAGAGGACATGGGAAGAGAGCAGCTCCTTGTTGCAGCTCGCCTCCAGCCCGGACTGTCCGTTCGTCGAATAGCCGACGATATGTGCAAATTTGTTTGCGAAAGGATAGACCCTTACTTCCGTCCCGTCCTCGTATACGTCCGTCTGTGCGAGAATGCTCCCGTCCGCAGACAGGATCGAACCGCGGATGTACTTGTCCATGTTCACGATGTCTTTCGTATTGTAGGCGCTGGAATTCAGGCTCTTCGCCTTCCACACATTGATATAGACAAGATAGCCGATCATGGCTAAAAAAAGGAAGACAAAGGTGTATGTGACAATCCCAAGCTCCGTGTTGCGCCCGTTCCCGGAAACCGGTTCGGGCTCCTGCTCAAAACGGATTTCCTTCACGCGAACCGGGATTCTGGCCTCCGGGCGGCTCTTCGCCGTATCCCTCCCGGTACGGCTCCTCCTGGAATCCCGTCTCGTCGTCTGCGTAGTATTCGTAGCGCGGCCCGAAGTATCCGTTCTGGCCGTAGTATCCGTTCTGCCGGCCGTCCCATCCTGGGTATTCGTCCCGTCCGAAGCTCTCCTGCGTCCCGGAGTATCCGTCGTTCTCATAGTAATCCTCCTGCCTTGCGGCGTTATTCCCTTCCCTGCGTCTCCACTTTCTCCGCTTCCTGCCAGTATCCTCATTATAAGAGCGAGGCGTCACATTGCCATCGCTGTAAAATGGCTGTCCCTGTGCCGGTTCAGCCCCATAATACGGCTGCTGTGCCGGATTGCCGCCATAGCCGGCCTGCTCCTGCATCCGCTTCTGCTCCGCCTTGTATTCCTCGTCGCGCTGGAGCATATACAGTCCCTGCACGATCGCAAACATGATCAGCGTGCTCAGCATCGAGCTTCCCCCGTAGCTGACAAGCGGAAGCGTCACCCCGGTCAGCGGGATCAGCTTGATTCCTCCGCCCACGGTCAGAAACGTCTGCACCGCGTAGGTCGTCCCGAGCCCAACCGCCACCAGCCGGTAATAGCGGTTCGTCAGTTGCATCGCAATGTTAACAAACATGATGAAACAGCTCATGCACACGAGAATCAGGCAGATGCCAAAAATGCTGCCAAGCTCCTCGCAGATCGCGGAGAACATCATGTCCTGCGCCGCAAAAGGAATCGCCCCCGGGGAGCCCTGGCACAGACCCGTACCGAACCAGCTCCCCGCGCTGATTGCAAACAGAGACTGTCCGATCTGATAGCCGTCCCCCTGGTAATCCTTGAACGGATCCTTCCACGCCTCCACACGCACACGCACATGGCTGAACAGGAAATACGCGCCGACCGCGGCAAGCGAGCCGGAGAGGATTCCGGCCAGCACATAGAATGGATTCCGCGTGGCCACGAAAAGCATTACCAGGTAGGTGATAAAAAAGATCAGCGCGCTTCCAAGATCCTTCGAGACCACAAGGATCAGCACGTGGACGGCCGCGAGCCCAGTGGCGATCACAATGCGCCGAAAATCCCTCGCGTGCGCGAGCAATCCCGCGATCGCGAAGACGAAGATAATCTTGACAAACTCGGACGGCTGGACGGAAATCCCTCCAATTTCAAAGGAGAGCTTCGCACCGTAGGTGACGCGCGCCGCGATCGCAACGAGCCCGAGCAGGCCGATCCCGAGCAGCGTGTACGCCCAGTACATCCGTGTGATAAAGCGCAGCTTCCGTATGAGCAGCGGAATCAGCAACGCGACGGTGGAGGAGAACACGGCAATCCAGAACTGCTTGACACTCTGCTCATAGGACAGCCGCGTGATCATGATGAAGCCGACGCAGGTCAGCATACACATATTGTTGATCAAAAGCCGCGAGGCCCTCCGGTACAGATTGCTGAACAGAACCAGCACGGCCGCGAGGTACAGCACCTGTTCCCCGTAGAACAGAAGGATCGTACTTTCAGAAAGCTCAAGGTACAGCACGACGAACGCTACAAAGTGCATGAAAAACATCAGCATATTCTGGCGCAGGAAGAGATAGCCCTTCGAATCTTCGTCCCTGAGCCGGAATACGGTAAAGCACTGCAGCGTATAAAGCGCCATCAGCAATATGATCAGATATTTGGATATCTGGATGATCAAATTCATCATATCCTACTCCACTCCCCTTTTGAAATGCCCCCTTGTCCAGGCGTTCCCCGGATTTCCCGCGCTTTGCCGGCCTTCCATACCACCCTGTCCGCCGACGTTTCCGGTCTCTTCCTCTCTGTCCAGGAGCTCCCTGCACAGTGCAAGGATACGTGCGGTCTCCTCCCCGGATTCCACCGTGAACGCCAGCCGGACAAAGGACGGCGAAAGCTGCTCCAGCTCCCTGCGGCAATCGCAAAGCATCAGCGGCACGCTGTTGTAGATCGTGTTGGTGCAGAAGGGACAGCGATTCAATACCGGAAAGCACACATTCTTCCTGTCCTTCAGATATGTGATCCCCGGCGTCCCGGAGCAGCCCTCCGTGTTCTTTTTCACACACTGCGCAGAATGCATCAGCGCCTGATATCCATAAACGACCAGTTCGCTCTGCGCATATCCGGTTCCCGTGCCTTCCGTCCCAGAGCCCGGCAGCCCTGCCTGCTTCAGCTCCAGCAGTTCGCGGAAATTCAACTCAGCGGGAAGCGTGATCCTCGCAGCTTTGCAGCCGCTCAGGAATCCGGCCGCACGACGGTTGTACGCATAGAGATTCTCGTCCGCCGCAAGCACAGCAGAAAGTCCATTCTCCTGAATGTAATCCCGGAAAAACGCCAGCTCGTCGACCGTGTGCAGCAGAAAGCCGTCCATCTCCGGCATCCGCCTGCGCATCATCGCGCTTGTCAAAAAGGCGCGCTCCCGCTCCCGCAGCACCTCCGGGCAATTTAAGAAGCAGCGCCACCCCCTGCGCTTTATCCTCTCGAGGATATCTCCGGCTTTCTGTTCTGCCCTCCGTCCCGGCTCCTGGCTCTGCCGCACATTTTCTCCCGCCGCTTCCCGCTCCCCGCGCCTGCGCTCCTCCGACGGCTGCAGCAGCGCGAAAAGCAGGCTGTCAAGATAGATCGTGTCGACTTCTTGAATTCCGCTTGCAAGCACGGCCTCCAGCTGTTCTTCTGTCGTCACCAGGATATTCAGCCGGGCTGCGGCTCTTCCTCCACTTTCCATGCCGCCCTTGTCCTTGCGTACCTCTGCTCCTGCAGAACCTTCCATGCCGCCCCTGTCCGTGCGCACCTCTGCTCCTGCATGGCTTTCCATACTGATCCTGTCCGTGCGCACCTCTGCTCCTGAATGGCTTTTCAGGTCAGCCGCAGCATCCAGCGGCCGGCACCTTCGGGTACGCGCAAGCAGTTCCCGGCGAAGCAGCTCCAGCCCCGTCCGCCTCAGCTCATTCAGCTCTGCGACCGGAAGAAAAAGCCCGTCCGCCAGAGACAGCTTCAACTCTTCAAATTCAAACGGCGTATTGCCCGTCTTAAGCATCTGTCTCCGCACGAAATCAGAGGTGGCAGGCTGATTCTGCGCAGCTTCCCCAATCTGCCGCACGCACTCGACAGATGTCTCCGCGCAGGACAACCGCAGCACAGCCCTGCCGTCATCAAAAACCGTAAGCTCTCCCTTTATCTTTTCCCGCAGCTCCCGGTTCAGATACTGCTCTTCCAGGCGACGCAGGAGCCCGGCGTTTTTGGTACGGTAAAGAATGCCGTTTGCCGCACGGACCATCCCCGGCGACGACAGACGCACCGATCTGCCCTTTTCCACGCTTTCTCCCAGCGTGACCTCCCTGCCGGGGGAAAGCTCCAGCACATCTCCCTTCCCAAGCGGCTCCAGCGCCGTCAGCGCCTGCCTACCGCCCTTCCCGGCGCTGACCCTGACGGCCTCCGTCCCCATATGGTTCGGACGATGCAGCGCCATCATGCTTCTGCCGTTGTGACTGTGATAATATCCGCCGGAAAACCCGCCGCGGTTGTACAGATCCAGC
>CANQWV010000148.1 GCA_947627645.1 uncultured Lachnospiraceae bacterium
ACAACTCCATAGCCGCTTTTGTTATCATTCGCGCCGAGGAGGTCGGCATGGAAAGATCGCGCGGACGGTGGAGGTCTATGCACGCCGTTTCCAGCTGCAGGAGCGGCTGACGTCGCAGGTCGCGGATGTCTTTATGAGAGAGCTGAAACCGAAGGGCGTAATGGTGCTGATCGAGGCCGAGCATATGTGCATGACGATGCGCGGGGTGAAGAAGCCGGGGGCGAAGACCGTGACGGTAGTGACGCGCGGCGTCTTTGAGGAAAACGATTCTCTTCAGGCGACCTTCTACCGTATGCTCGGACAGCAGGGGTGACCGGTATGGCGGAGGAAAATGGCGTTCGGGACGAGCGGAAGGCGTCGGATGCGGGAAAAGGATTCGATGACAGGATTCAGCGGATTTGGGATCATCCCCTGTTCCAGGAAGGGCTTCGGGCGAACGAACGCCTGGAGCGGGATCGGATTTTCTGCAAGCATGATTACAGCCATCTGCTCGATGTTGCCCGCCTTGCCTTTATTGAAAATCTGGAAACGGGGGCCGGTATCCAGAAGTACATGATCTATGCCGCGGCTCTGCTGCACGATATTGGACGCTATCTGCAATATACAAAGCAGCTGCCCCACCAGGAGGCGAGTGCGCGTCTCGCGGAGAAGATCCTGCCGGATTGCGGGTTCTCCCGGGAGGAGACGGATCAGATCCTGTGCGCGATCCTGTGCCATCGGGATGCGCAGACCCGCGGCGACAGCGGGCTTCCCGGGCTGATCTACCGGGCGGACAAACGTTCGCGCTGTTGCTTTGCCTGCCCGGCTGAGGCGGAGTGCAACTGGGATCCGGCGAAAAAAAACAGGAAGCTGATCGGCTGATGCGGCATTTGAAGGCTGGATGCGGGCTGGCCTGCCGCCAAAAGACGATAAAGCGGAGCACAATGCGCAGAGTTCTGTGACCGGGCGCGGACTGTCCGATTGCGAACGATGCTGAAACGGAGCGGAACATGAAAATAGGAGACAGAGTATTTGATACAGAGCGCGGCTGTTATCTTATGGGGATCCTGAACGTCACGCCGGACTCATTCTCAGACGGGGGAAAGTGGACAGACCTTGGGCGTGCAAAAGAGCACGTGAGTGAGATGATCGCCGAGGGAGCTTCAATCATCGACATCGGAGGAGAATCGACGAGGCCGGGACATATCCAGATCCGGACGGCGGAGGAGATCGCGCGGGTGGTGCCGGCGATCCGTATGGTAAAAGAGAATTTTGACATTCCGGTATCCATTGACAGCTACAAGGGCGAGGTCGTAGAGGCTGCGCTGGAGGCGGGAGCGGATCTGGTCAACGATATCTGGGGCTTTCGATATGACCGCCGGGTCGCGGAGCTCGCCGCGAAATATCATGTGCCCTGTTGTCTGATGCACAACCGCCGGGAACCGGTTTACGGGAACTTCATGGAGGATGTGAAAAGCGATCTCCGGGAGTCCGTCGAAATCGCACTGGCTGCGGGCGTTTTGCCGGATCAGATTGTGCTTGATCCGGGCGTGGGCTTTGGCAAAAACTATGAACACAATCTCACCGTGATCCATCGCCTGAGCGAGCTGAAAGCGCTGGGCTATCCACTGCTCATGGCCGCGTCGCGCAAGTCGGTGATCGGGCTGACGCTTGATCTGCCCTCCGAGCAGCGCCTGGAGGGCACGCTGGCGATCACGGTGATCAGCGTACTGCAGGGCGCTTCCTTTATCCGGGTGCACGATGTAAAGGAAAACTATCGGGCAGTGAAAATGACGCAGGCGATCCTGGCGGAGGAAAAGGCCGTCGAATGAACGGTACATTTACGGAGAAAACTATGGATTTACAACAATACGATAAGATTACAATTCAAAATCTGGAGGTATTCGCCAGGCACGGCGTCTATCCGGAGGAAAATAAGCTCGGACAGAAATTTCTGGTGACGGCGGAGCTGTACACGGATGCGCGCAAAGCCGGGATGTCAGACGATCTTTCCCAGTCGATCGACTATGGGACGGTGTGCCGGACAGTCACGGAGTTTCTGCAGAAGCATACCTATCAGCTGATAGAGACAGCGGCAGAGCAGCTGACGCGGGAGCTCCTGCTTCACACGGCCCAGCTGCACGCGGTGACGCTCGAACTGAAAAAGCCCTGGGCTCCGGTCGGACTTCCGCTGGAGACCGTATCGGTAAAAATCACGCGCGGGTGGCATACCGCATATCTGGGACTCGGCTCGAATCTGGGGGATAAGGAAGCGTATCTGAACGGCGCGGTGGAAGCAATTTCCAGGACGGAAGGCTGTGAGCTGCTCCGCGTGTCGGATTATCTGTGCACGAAGCCATACGGCGGCGTGGAGCAGGACGATTTTCTGAACGCCTGCCTGAGTATGCGCACCCTGCTGACTCCGCAGGAGCTTCTGGACAGGCTTCATGAGATAGAACAGGAAGCTGGGCGCGAGCGCGTGATCCACTGGGGGCCGAGGACGCTTGACCTCGACATTCTGATGTACGACGATCTGGTTATGGAGACGGAGGAGCTGATCCTCCCGCATATAGAAATGCATCTGCGGGAATTTGTTCTTGAACCGCTTCGGCAGATCGCTCCCTGGAAACGCCATCCGATCACGCGGATGACGGCGGATCAGATGTTGAAGCAATTGACGAAGAAGTGACCGGCAGCGAAACCGCTGCAGCCGACAGGCCAGATGTTGGGACAGTTGATGGAAAGTGACCGGCAGCGAAACCCCGCTGCAGCCGGCAGGCCAGCTGTTGGGACAATTGACGATAAGTGACCGCGAACGAGGACGCTGCTGCTTCGCAGTGCCCTCGAACTTAATGTCTTCTGCTATGACCCGGACGGACGATTGACAGGGATGGAGGATGAGATGGACTATAAAGAAGCGAGAAAATTTATTGACCAGGTATCTGTGCGCGGCACGGATCTTGGCCTGGAGACGATCACGAACCTGCTTGGGCTGCTCGGCAATCCGCAGGATGAGCTGAAGTTTATCCACGTTGCCGGGACGAACGGGAAGGGGTCGGTGCTGGCGTATCTTTATACCGTGCTGCAGGAGGCCGGATATACGGTGGGACGCTATATCTCGCCTACGCTGTTCTCGTACCGGGAGCGGATCCAGATCGGGGAGGGTCGCGCCGCCCGGAACGCGGATCGTGAAGTCCAGAAGAGGAAGAAGAAAACTGGGTTGGAGGAACCGCTGGGGACAGAGTACATCAGCAGGGAGGACTTTGCCGAATGCGCGTCGATGGCTGCCGCGGCGTACGAAGAGATGGAACGCCGAGGAATGAAGCTGCCGACCGTTTTCGAGGTGGAGACGGCGATTTCCTTTCTGTACTTTAAAAAGCGTGCCTGTGACCTGGTGCTCCTTGAGGTCGGCATGGGAGGAAGGCTGGACGCGACAAACATCATCCGCACGCCGGTGCTCACGGTGCTCGCCTCGATCAGCATGGATCACATGGAGTTTCTTGGAGACACGCTGGCCGAGATTGCCTGGAACAAGGCCGGGATCCTGAAGCCGGGCGTTCCGCTGGTGTCGGCGCACCAGCTGCCGGAGGCGGAGCAGGTGATCCGGGAGGAAGCGGCCGCGAAGGGCTGCCCCTGTACGTTCGTGCAGCCGGAAAAAATTACGGATGTGCGGGAGAATATTTTTATAAAGTCATGCGAGCCAGGTTTCCAGAGCTTCGTATACGATTCGTTTGGCCGTATTTCAATCGCGCTGGCCGGCCCGCATCAGCGGGAGAACGCGGCGCTCGCGCTGGAGTGCATCGGTGTTCTCCGACAGTCGGGTTATCTTATTTCTGATGAAGCGATACATGAGGGCTTGCGAAAGACCGAGTGGAAAGGGCGCTTCTCTGCGATTCATCGCAATCCGCTTGTGATCATCGACGGGGCGCACAATCCGGACGCGGCAAGGGTGCTTCGGCGTTCGATCGAGGAATATTTCCCAAAACAGAAAAAATATTACATTTTTGGCGTGTTCTCTGACAAGGAGTATGATAAAATCATAGAGATCACGGCTGGGCTCGCGGAGCATATCTTCGCGGTGGAGACGCCGGACAACCTGCGGGCTCTGCCTGCACGGGAGCTTGCGAAGGCAGTCAGCCGAGTGAATCCGTCGGTCGAAGCCGCAGAGAGCATCGCGGAGGCAGTGCGCAGGAGCTTCCGGATGGCGGGATCGGACGACGTGATCCTGGCGTTCGGCTCGCTGTCCTTTCTGGCGGAAGTAGAGAGGGCCGTGCGGACGCATACAGAAAATTGACTATGTACCAGAGAACAGCGCATACACAGCAGCGTGAAACAAAAGGTGTATCAGAGGACGGCGCATATGCAGCAGCGTGAAACAAAAGGTGTATCAGGGGACGGCGGATAGAATACAGGAGGAAAATCCGACAGGAGAAAGAGGAGGATACATGAAGGATTTATTGGAGCTGAGAGAAGAGATCGACGCGATCGATGAGCAGATCGTAGAGTTGTTTGAGAAGCGCCTGCGGGTCAGCGAGGATGTCGCGGCGTACAAGATTGCCAACGGCAAAAAGGTGTTTGACAAGGATCGCGAGAATGAGAAGATCCGGACATTGACGGAGCTTGCGCACGGGGACTTCAGCAAGCACGGCGTGCAGGAGCTGTTTCAGCAGATCATGTCCATGAGCCGCAAGCTGCAGTACCAGCTTCTGGCGCAGAGGGGCGCGGCCGGGAGACTGCCGTTCATCGCGGTGGACGACATCGAGCGCGAGAACATCCGCGTCGTCTATCAGGGCGTGGAGGGCGCGTACAGCCACGCGGCGATGCGCGAGTACTTCGGCAAAGACGTCAACTGCTTCCATGTGCGCAAATGGCGCGACGCGATGGAGGCGATCGCGGAGGGCGCGGCGGACTATGCGGTGCTGCCGATTGAAAATTCATCCGCCGGCATCGTCGCGGACAATTACGATCTCCTTGTGAACTTTGAAAACTATATCGTCGGGGAGCAGGTCATCAAGTGCGAGCACGCGCTGCTCGGCCTGCCGGGCGCCAGCCTTTCCCAGATCAAAAAGGTCTATTCGCACCAGCAGGCGCTCTCACAGTGCGAGGAGTTCCTGGACCGTCACAGGGAGTGGCAGCAGATTCCGTTTGACAACACGGCGCGCGCGGCCAAGAAGGTAGCCGAGGACAAGGATCCGACGCAGGCGGCGGTGGCAAGCCATTTTGCGGCGGAGTATTTCGGCCTTGAAGTGCTGGCGGATCAGATTTACTACAACAAGGCGAATTCGACGCGCTTTATCATCGTCACGAATCAGAGGATTTTCCGGCGCAATGCGAAGAAGATCAGCATCTGCTTCGAGGTTCCGCATTACAGCGGCGCGCTGTACAATATCCTGTCGCACTTTATTTACAACAATGTAAATATGAGCAAGATTGAATCGCGGCCGATTCCGGGGCAGAACTGGGAGTATCGCTTCTTCGTGGACTTCGACGGGAACCTGAACGACAGCGCCGTGAAGAACGCGCTGCGAGGCATCCGGGAGGAGGCCATCAACATGAAGATACTTGGGAACTATTAAAAACAGTGCATGAGAATTAAGAAAATTGCGTCCCAAGGGAGCTGTTCAGTTTTGTCGGCTCTCCTTGGGACAAGTTTTAAGAGTAGATTGGAGAAGACCGGTATGAACCTGAAAATAGCTTTTTTGCAAATTTTACCGGGCAAGAGTCTCGATGAGAATTTTCTGATCGGAAGGAAAGCTTGCAGAGAGGCAAAGGAAAAGGGGGCGGATATCGCCCTTTTCCCGGAGATGTGGAGCGACGGGTACGATCTGCCGCAGGATCAGAATCAATTAAATGCTCTGGCCATTGAAAAAGAAAGCGCTTTTTTGAAAGGCTTTCGTGGTCTCGCGTCAGAATTGCAGATGGCGATAGGGATAACATTTCTTGAAGCGCACAGGCCGAAACCATTGAATTCCGTTCTCTTTTTCGACCGGACAGGCAAGGAGATCCTTCACTATTCCAAGGTGCATACCTGCGCATTCGATCTTGAAAAAGTGCTGGATGCCGGGGATGATTTTTACACTGCGGATCTGGATTTTGGAAGAGGTAGCGTAAAGATTGGCTCAATGATCTGCTTTGACAGGGAATTCCCGGAGAGTGCAAGAATACTAATGCTGAAAGGCGCCGAGCTCATCCTGGCTCCAAACGCCTGCCCGATGGAGATCAACAGACTGTCCGCCCTGCGCTCAAGGGCGTATGAGAATATGGCCGCAGTGGCGACCTGCAATTATCCGGAGGGGTATCCCGACTGCAACGGACGTTCAGTGTTTTTAATATCATAAGTCACCGAGAGTTTTGGTATTTCATCATCAAACGAC
>CANQWV010000149.1 GCA_947627645.1 uncultured Lachnospiraceae bacterium
TCAGATCGACCAGGATCAGCTCCTTCACGCCCTGCGCCGCCAGCTCCTCCGCCTGCGCGATCAGTCGCTCCATCGGAACGCTGCGGTAGCTCCCGCGCAGCTTCGGGATGATGCAGTAGGTGCAGTGCTTGTCGCAGCCCTCCGCGATCTTCAGGTACGCGTAATGCCCGCCGGTCGTCACAAGCCTGCCGGTCCGCAGCTCGGGCAGCCTTGTCAGCTCCTCCGTCTCCACCTCGCGCTTTCCCGCAAGCGCCTGCTCCACAGCGTCCGCGATCTTGTCGTAGGCCGTCGTGCCGAGCACCATGTCCACCTCCTCAACCTCGTCGAGGATCTCCTGGCGATAGCGCTGCGCCATGCAGCCGGTGACAATGAGAGCCTTGCAGCTCCCGGCCTTCTTATATTCCGCCATCTCGAGGATCGCCTGCACGCTCTCCTCTTTCGCGTCATTGATAAAGCAGCAGGTATTGATTATGATGACGTCGGCCTCCGCCTCGTCATCCGTAAACTCGTATCCCCTGCTGCCAAGCAATCCAAGCATTTCCTCGGAGTCGACCAGGTTCTTGTCGCATCCGAGGGAAACAAACAAAATTTTCATTTGTTCTCTCTATTTTCCTTTCCGCTCCACCAGACTGTGCTCCCCGGCCTCCACAAGCTCTGCGTCGTTCTGCGCGCCCGCGTCCACCCCGGCATTCCAGGCGGTTCCGCTTCCTTTGGACTGTACGATATCTCCGGCGTCTGCGCTTCTTACGGCGTCCACAATGTCTCTGGACTTTCTATTCCTTCCGGCGCGCTTCGCATATGCTTCCTGGTTGGCAAGCAGCTCCTGAAGATCGACGTCCGGATTGGCCTTCTGAAGCTTCGTGAGCTTGCGCACACGCGTCTGGATACAGAAGAGGCTGACCAGATTCGTCAGGCCGTCCAGCATCAGGCAGATCCCGATGTAAAAAAGCATATAACGCTCTGCCTTTTCCGGATCCTCCAGCCGCTGAAACGGGTTGCACAGAAGCACGATGCCAAGTCCTACGATAACGACGGCACAGATCAGCACCAGATACCACTTCCGGAATTTCAGCTTCCGCATATTGAGCGAGCTCTGGATCTTCACCACCGCGCCGAGCAGCAGAATGATGCCCATCGCGAACGGCAGCACCTCCCCGAGAAACGACTGGTTCAGCAAAATAAAAATGCCAAACGCGAAGCAGACGATGCCGATCACCAGATCCATCTGCAGAAATCCCTGCAGGTTATCTCTCGTGTAATAGATGATCGCATAGGTGATGCCCAGCACGATCATCACGATCCCAAGTGCGATCCCGATCATGCGCACAGAAAGCGACGGCCACACGATCAGGACGACGCCGAGCGCCACATAGAGCGCCGACAGAAAAATATAACTCTTGCTGAAACTCTTCACTTCATTCAATGAAACTCGCCTTCCTTTCCCGTCCGCGGCCCCACCGTGGCATCGTCCAGACAGACTCCGGATCAAAACCCGTCCGCCCTGTCCCATGCCGCAGCTTACCGCAGACGCGCCGTGGACAGTAGCAGCCCTGCCGCCGCAGACACGACACAGACAACACTGCGGTCCCCGCAGCCATGCACTGCAAAAACAACGCCGAATCCAGTCCTTTATTCCTCCGTCAGATCCAAAGCTTCTTCCTCTCCTGCTTTCTGCTCCTCCGGAAGCACCCTGATCTTTCCCTCATTAAGCTCGGAGACTGCCTTTGAAAGCGGCTTCGCGATCATTTTCGCATTCTCGTCGCCCTTCATCTGGCGGGAGATAATCTGACGCGCGCGTTTCGCCGTCGCCAGCACGATCGAATATCGGCTGTTCACCACCGAAGTATCGCCCTGCTCAGCTCCGCTGTTGATCACTTTCATTAAATCAGAATAAGATGGATGTAACATAATTCATTCTCCCTTCATTTATTTCTTTTCTGTTCCGTTTTGCTTCCGACATTTTCAGCATTTCTTTCAGGATCTGCAAAACGAGGCCCTCGCTCAAAGCTCTCTCGCCAGCTCACGAACCTCCTGCCGGATCTGCTCGATAAATTCATGGTTCCGGTCGATCCGGCTGTGCTGGCTCTCGATCAGACGGTGAACCTCCTCCATGCTTTTCTCAAGATCATCGTTGATGATCATATAATCATACTTCTCGACCTCGGCCGACTCCTCGACCGCCCGCTGCATCCGCGTATGGATCACGGCCGCATCCTCAGTTCCACGCCCATTGAGCCTCTGCGCAAGCGTCTGCGCATCCGGCGGCATCACAAACAGCAGCAGCGCGTCCGGATATTCCTGCCGGATCTTGAGCGCGCCCTGCAGCTCGATCTCCAGGATCACATCTCTTCCCTGATCGATCTGATCCTCCACATAGTCGCGCGGCGTGCCGTAATAATTGCCGCAATAGCACGCGTACTCGATCAGGCGGTCTTCCCTGATCAGCTGTTCAAACTCTTCCATGGTCCGGAAAAAATACTCCCGGCCGTCCTCCTCTCCCTCGCGCGGCGCACGCGTCGTCGCCGAGATGGACAGCGCATACTGCCCATAGCGC
This sequence comes from uncultured Lachnospiraceae bacterium, assembly GCA_947627645.1. GTDB lineage: Bacteria > Bacillota > Clostridia > Lachnospirales > Lachnospiraceae > Choladousia. The sequence continues at coordinate 2,555 of CANQWV010000149.1, forward strand.
TCGGTCAGAAGCTTCATCAGCGCCCCCTTGCCAACGCCGGAAAATCCGGACACCACCACAAGGATTCCTTTTCTGCTCATGATTGTTCTTCTCCCTTCGTATCCTGCTCTGCGGCAAGCCCGGCGGCAAACCGCCTGGCAACCGTGTCCGGCTGCATCGCGGAAAGCAGGATCTGACCGGTTTCCATTACAAGCACCGACTTTGTCCTCCTGCCCTGCGTCGCGTCGATCACAAGCTGCTTTTCCCTGGCGTTCTGCACCAGACGTTTGATCGGCGCGGCGTCCGGGTTCACAACCGCCGTCACCTTCTGCGTATTTACAAAGTTGCCAAAACCGATATTTACTAAATTTGACATATACCCGATCTGCATCCTTTCTGTCTGCATCCTTTTCGTCTGCATCCTTTTCGTCTGCATCCTTTTCGTCTGCATCTTTTTCGTCTGCCTGCTCCGCGCTGTCACTCTATATTCTGCACCTGCTCGCGCACCTTCTCGATATCGGTCTTCAGGTCGATTGCGATGTTGGACGTCGCCAGGTCGTTCGCCTTGGAGAGGATCGTGTTCGCCTCGCGGTTCATCTCCTGTGCGATGAAATCCAGCTTCCTGCCGACCCCTTCTCCGTGCAGCAGCGCCTCCCGCATCGTGCCGATATGGCTCTTCAGGCGCACAGTCTCCTCATCCGTACAGATCTTATCCGCAAACAGCACTACCTCAGAGGCCAGCCTGCCTTCGTCGATCTGGGCGTCTGCGAGCAGCTCGCGCACCTTATCCTCCAGCTTCTTCCGGTACTCGGCCACAATCTGCGGATACCGTTCCTCGATCAGGTTTACATTTTCTTCCATCGTGCCGAGCTTGTCAAGGATATCTGTCCTGAGCGCCTCACCCTCGCGCTCCCTGGACGCGACAAACTGGCTGCACGCCCCTTTCAGCGTGGCCTCCAGCGTCGCCCAGAGCTCCTCCTCGTCGAGATCCTGCTCCTCCATCGTGAAAACCTCCGGACAGCGCCCAAGCACAGACGCCCGGATATCGTCCTCCAGCCCGAATTTCTCCGCCATCTGGCGATAATACCTCAGGTATTCCGCTGCGATCTCCTCGTTGTACTTCAGCGCGACGTTCTCCTCACTATAATCTTCATACGTGATAAACAGATCAATCTTTCCGCGCTGCACATACTTCTTCAATGTATTCCGAATCTCTGCCTCAAAGAAATTGAATTTCTTGGGCATCTTGATATTTACGTCGAAATACCGGTGATTGACCGCCTTCATCTCGACCGTAAATTTCCTGTCGCCCTGGTGATGCTCACATCGGCCAAAGCCAGTCATGCTCTTGATCATTTTTCAGTTCCTCTCCCGCCCGAAGGCAAAATTAACCATTTGGATTTATTATAAGCGAAAGGGAGATTACAGTCAATCAAAAGCTGCTTTTTCAGGAAACGTTTTTCAGGAAACGTTTTTCAGGAAACGTTTTCTCGCACGTTTTCTCACAAAAATCCACACAAGCAGCAGCACCAGGCTCCCCGCGCTCAGCGCAAGCCCTTCCTTCAGCCCTGGCGGGACATAGCGCAGCTCGACGCGGTGCGAGCCTTCCGGGATCTGCGTGGTAAGGAAAATGCCGGCTCCCGCTTCCGTGTCGGCTCTTTTTCCATCGAGGAAAACCTGCCAGCCCTCCTCGTACGGGATCGTGAAAAGCAGCCGCTGTGTCCCCGAATGGTTGTCGACGCTCCCTGCAAGTCTCGCATCGGAATACGCCTCTATCTCGAAGCCTTCATCGTTAAGCCTCGCAAAATACTGCTCAAATACGTCCATATCCTGATGGTAAAACCAGGCGTTCGTGATATTCACATAGTCTTTCAGCAGACGCAGCTTCACCTTGACCTTCTGCCCTTTTTCAAAACTGCCAAGCCTTATGATATCGTATTGATCCACATGGAAATAAACGCCCCGATCCTCCCCGTTTACACTCACCTGCACCCTGCGCATTTCGTCCGTGTCAAAGTATGCAAAAACCGGATCATCGCTGCTCGCCGTGAACGTATAGATCACGTAGGCTCTCTTGTCCGGATCCACGGTGACATAGGTGCAGGGATTGTCCTCACTTTGCGCCGCGTTTTTCAGCCTGACCGGATCCGCCTCTTCCTCCACAAAAATATCCTGCCCTATTTCCGGGCACATAGAAGCCCACAGCCTGTTTTGCAGCTCAAACATATGCGGATCCTCCATATCCCAGTGCAGCACCGCCTCATCCGTGCAGAACCCAAGCGGCAGCGCATAAGGATTCCGGTAGATGCGGATATCGCCGACGGTATCCAGCAATGGATAGGGAACCACGTCGTTCTCGTCCTCAGACAAGATATATTTCACTCCCAGCAGGCTGTCGGCCGCGCAGGTTGAGCCTCTGTTGTACTGCGCCCATATTCCCCGGTTCCGGAAGCCCATCTGTCCCATAAAATGCTTTACCGCCTGTTTTTCCGTCGAGCTGTAGTGGGACAGCCCCCGGTAGTCAAAAAGCATCGGATCGTTCCTGGTGAGGAAAAACATCTTTTCCATTCGGTAAAAGCTGTCGTCCAGCTCCTTCACATACTGCACCGCGGGTTCTGTGCGCCGTACAAACTCCTGGTAGACAGCATTGTCTCTGAGCCTGATCCTGCCAAATATGACCACTCCGTTCGCGCAGAGCTCTCCCGCGCAGAGCAGAAGCAAGAGCAAGGTTCCAAGCCTCTGCCGCTTCTTCGCACAGAGCACAGTGATCACACCCGCCGCAAACAGCACCAGCAGATTGCCGACATATTGAATCTCTGACATAAAAACAAATTTTCTTGCATTCATCCACACGGCCGCAGCTGTCATGAGCAGCAGCACGAACCCGGCCATCACGGTCAGCTGTTTCCGGGAACAGGTCTTCGCCGCGCGAAAGCCCTCCCATCCGGCAGACAGCACCAGAAAGCAAAAAGTAAAGCTATAGCGGTACGGGAACCAGATCGGCGGGTTGAACCCATGCCAGATCAGGTTGAACGCATTAAAATAGAACGATACACAGAGAATGACCAGCAAAAGCCCTGTCCGCAGCTTTTTCCTCCACGAAACCGATCTGCAGAGAAAAAAGATCCCCGCAAAGAGCAGACAGACAAGCCCGCAATACAGATTGGGGAGGCCTCCCGAGATCTGGTCGTAGTCGAAGCTGCCGATGAAGAGCTTCACCGGAAGATTCTGGAGGTGGAGCGTCTGCCTCATCGTCAGTGCCGAGAGGTCAAAGCTACTCTTTCCTCCCTTCAGCGATCTCAGAACTGGCAGAAGCATGGCCATCGCCAGACCGCCGGCAAGGAATGAGGCCGTCAGATAATTGCCCAGAATCCCCGGATCCCAGAATTTTTTTCTCTTTTCCCCGAGAAAAAACAGCGACAGAAAATACAGCACGGAAAAGATGCAGACCATGTATCCAATGTAATAATTGAACAAAATGGAGAAAAACAGGGCCGTCAGGTAAAAGAACGGTGATTTTCGCTCAAAAATCCTGTGAATGCCCCAAATGACCAGCGGAAACAGCACGATCACATCCAGCCACATGATATCCAGCTGGTACGCCATATTGTAGGACATCAGGGCATAGCCGGTTGAAAAAATCAAGCTCTCCCTGCCGGCTCCCCGGGAACGCAGGAAAAGGGAAAAGGTCAGCCCGCAAAGCCCCAGCTTGGTGGCATAGAGGCCGAGGACCACATAGGGGACATTGGTGATGA
>CANQWV010000150.1 GCA_947627645.1 uncultured Lachnospiraceae bacterium
TGACGAGACCGTTGCGGAAGATCCCGAGACCCTGCTGGCCTTCCTTGAGGAGAAGGGTCATCCGGCACTGAGCATGGAGCCGATGATGTAAGAAATCCAAAAGCAGCTCCGCTGCTTTTCGGGGATTTGCTTTGCAAATCCCCGGATGACGATCGACATAGGAATTGCCATTTTATGGCAATTCCTATGAGAGCGTCATGGATTTCTTAACGAGGGAAATCGCGAAGCGATTTCTCGAGTCTAAGATGATTCAATTAAGTAAATCATTCAAAGGTTTTATAAAAATCAGAAAAACAATGATTCAATACAGTGGACTTTTATTTTGCTTTATCTTTTGAACCATTGATATTATTTATTCAAGTGCGGTACCGGGTATCCATTACCCGTAAAATATTATTGCCCTGCCTGATATCTTCCCCAGATGTCCCGCGGAGGCATACAATCACGAGGAGGTAAAAGAGAAATGCCGTTTACTGCAAAATCAGGAAAATTCAATGCAAAGATCAACGCTGTCACGATCGGTACCGGCGACAAGGCGATCACGATCGGAGGGGAGAATGTACTTCCGTTCTACACCTTTGACGAGGCGATCGAGAATGCGCCGAAGGTAGGAATCGAGATCACGGACGGCGGCATGGAGGCGGAGCCGGAGTGCATCCAGAAGTGCTATGAGGGCTGCACCTCTGTCGTCGACATGGCAAAGAAGGCCGTTACCTTTGATGGCGTTGACTTCCTCAGCATTCGTTTGGAGGGCGGAGATCCGAACGGAAAGAACAAATCTACGGAGGAGCTGATCCAGCTGGTGAATGATGTCGCAGCGGCTGTTGACGTTCCGCTCTTTGTCTGCGGATGTAAGAACGTAGAGAAGGACGCAGAGCTGCTTGACAAGGCGGCGGCTGCCCTCGCAGGAAAGAACGCCGTGATCCTTGCGGCGAAGGAAGAGAATTACAAGACGATCGGCGCTTCGGCAGGCCTTGCGTACAAGCAGGTCGTCGGCGCGGAGTCCGCGGTGGATATCAACCTTGCCAAGCAGCTGAATGTTCTGCTGACTCAGCTCGGCGTGAGCGGACAGAGCGTTGTCATGAATGTCGGTACAGCTTCCGCCGGCTACGGTTTTGAGTACGTGGTTTCCACAATGGATCGTGTAAAGGCCGCGGCGCTGTCCCAGAGCGATGCGACGCTTCAGATGCCGATCGTTACTCCGGTAGCTTCTGAGGTTTGGAATGTAAAGGAAGCAGCTGCTTCCGAAGCTGATATGCCTGAATGGGGAAATCAGGAAGAGCGTGGCGTGGACATGGAGATCGAGACCGCGGCGGCGGTGCTCGCAGCCGGTTCTAACGCTGTCATCCTGAGACATCCGGAATCTGTTAAGACGATTTCAACCCTGGTCAAGGAATTAGTATAAGCAAACTGAAGCATAAGGAGGAAAAATGATATGGCATTGAAAGGTCTTGATATTTTCAAACTGTCACCGAAGAAAAACTGTAAGGAGTGCGGCAGCCCGACCTGTATGGCGTTCTCCATGAAGGTCGCGCAGGGCGCGGTATCCGTTGACGCCTGCCCGTATTTCTCTGAGGACGCGAAGGCTCAGCTCAACGAGGCGACCGCTCCGCCGATGAAGACCGTCAAGGTTGGCGCAGGCGAGAACGAGATGTCGCTCGGCGGCGAGACGGTTCTGTTCCGCCACGAGAAGACGTTCGTGAGCAAGACGAGATACGCAGTGTCTCTTTGCAGCTGCATGGACGACGCTGAGATCGACGCGAAGCTTGCTGCGATCCCGAAGGTAGACTACGAGCGCATCGGTGAGAGAATGTTCGTAGAGATGATCTATGTGAACTATGACGCGGCTTCGGGCAAGGACAAGTACCTTGAGCTGGTGAAGAAGGCGGCGGCGCTTGGCCGTGTGCTGATCCTCGGCTGTGACGACGCGGATGTCGCGAAAGAGGCGGTCGAGCTGGTGAAGGATACAAAGCCGGTATTAAACGGCGCGAACGCTTCCAACTACGAGGCGATGAACGCAGTTGCGACCGGAGCTGGCGTTGTGCTTGGCGTACAGGGTAAGGACATCAACGAGCTCTATGACACGGTAGCGGCTCTCGAGAAGCTCGGCAACAAGAATCTGCTGATCGACGCGGGCAGCAATTCCATCAAGGATGCGTTTGCGACGGCCGTGCAGTTCCGCAAGGCTGCGATCAAGGACGGCGACCGTACCTGCGGTTATCCGTCGATCGTGCGCGCCTGCTGCCTGGCAAAGGGCAACGCGCATCTGCAGGCTGCTCTGGCTTCCCTGTTCACAATGAAGTATGGTTCGATCGTAGTGCTGGAGCAGCTCGGTTATGCGGAGGCACTTCCGCTGTACGGCCTGCGTCAGAACCTGTTCACCGACCCGCAGAAGCCGATGAAGGTCGAGCCGGGCATCTACCCGCTGAACGGCGCGGACGAGAACTCAATCTGCGTCACCACGGTAGACTTCGCCCTGACCTACTTTGTAGTATCCGGCGAGCTGGAGCGCTCCGGTGTGCCGCTTAACCTGATCATCAACGACGCGGGCGGACTTTCTGTTCTGACATCCTGGGCCGCGGGCAAGTTCTCCGCAGGCACGATCGCGAAGTTCTTCGCAGAGCAGGATATCGAGGGTAAGATCAAGTCCAGAAAGCTTGTCATCCCGGGCAAGGTAGCTGTTCTGAAGGGCGAGCTCGAGGCGAAGCTTCCGGGCTGGGAGATCATCATTGCTCCGAACGAGGCGGTACAGCTTGTGAAGTTCATGAAGGATCTGACGGCATAAGGTTTTGTGATATATTTGACGTCTCTCATACGGATCATCGTCCGGCAAACCTGAGGGGATGAGGATATGCCGCAGCTTTGCCGACGGATCCTGTATGGAGGGCGAACTTTATTTCGAACTTTATATATAAAATGAAAGGAGAGAAACAATGGCAAAATTCGTTACAATTGGTGAGAGACTTTCCACGACTGCCCCGGCGGTCAACAAGGCGTTTATGGAGAGAGATCCGGAGCCGATCCTCGCGCGCGCGAAGCAGCAGCTTGACGCAGGCGCTGTCTATCTTGATGTCAACATCGGACCGGCAGAGGGCTACGGCGAAGATCTGATGAAGTGGGCGGTTCAGCTCCTTCAGAGCAACTTTGACAATGTGCCGCTGGCACTCGACACCTCCAACAAGAAGGCGATCGAGGCGGGCATCTCTGTCTACAACCGTTCCAAGGGCAAGCCGATCGTGAACTCTGCGGACGCGGCTGGCAGAATCGAGAATGTAGACCTCGCGGCTGCGAACGACGCGATCGTCATCGCGCTTTGCAACGGCGAAGGTATCGCGAAGGACAACGACGAGCGTATGGCTTACTGCCAGACGCTGCTTGAGAGAGGCCTTGAGCATGGCATGGAGCCGACCGACCTCTGGTTCGATCCGCTGTTCCTCGTTGTGAAGGGAATGCAGGACAAGCAGATGGAAATCCTCGAGTGCATCAAGATGTTCTCCGATATGGGTCTGAATTCCACCGGCGGACTTTCCAACAACTCCAACGGTATGCCGAAGCACATCCGTCCGATCATGGATTCCGCGCTCGTCGCAATGTGCATGATGCAGGGCCTTACCTCCGCGATCGTGAACCCGAACGATTTGCGCCTGATGGAGACGATCAAGTCCTGCGACGTATTCAAGAACAATACGCTGTACGCAGACTCTTATCTTGAAATCTGATCACACATACCGCATTCCGGCCATAGTGCTTTAGCAATAGGCGCTCGGGACGGGGCGAAAAAACGTGCACCCGGAACCGTTTCGGTATCCGGGTGTATCAATAAAAAAGAATTTAACGTGGGGTAACTTATGTACAAGGTAACTTTTAAGTTTGAGAGCGGCGAAAGCGTGGAGGTCTTCGCCGGCTCCGGCGAAAATCTTCTTGAGGTCTCCAGAAAGGCGAACGTGGCGATTGACGCGCCATGCAGCGGAAATGCAGCTTGCGGAAAATGTAAGGTAAAACTGACGGGCGGAGAGCTGGACTCAAAGCAGACGAGGCATATCACGGACGAGGAGTACGCGCAGGGCTGGAGGCTGTCCTGCGTCAGCAAGATTGTCGCGGACGTGGAGGTGCTCGTCCCGGACATTGCGTCCGCCTACCGAAGCAGGATGAAAGTTGCGGATCTTGGTTCTGCGGAGGAATTGCAGATTTTTGAAAAGACGAAGAACGACATTGCGGATGCCGGGATCGCTTTCAAAAACGACTTAGAAGTTGTTGCGGTCACGATGGAGGAGCCGTCTCTGGACAACACGATGCCGGACAACGAGCGCCTGACGTGGGCGGTGGAGGCTGCCTGCGGCGTCTCAGCTGTAAAGCTGTCGTTTGCGGTGCTTGTAAAGCTTGCGGAAGTCCTGAGGAAGTCTTCGTTCCGGCTGCAGTGTGTGGTCAGCAGGGACGAAACCAGTGTGGAGGTGCTCGACGTGCTGCCGGCGGATGAGAAAGCAAAGCTCTGCGGGCTCGCGGTGGACATCGGTACGACCACGGTATCTGCGCTGATCATCGACATGGCAAGCGGAGAGATTCTGGCAAAAGCGTCCGCCGGAAACGGTCAGATCCGCTATGGCGCGGACGTTATCAACCGTATTATCGAGCAGCAGAAGGACGGCGGGCGGAAGAAGCTTCAGGACGCGATCATCAAAGAGACGCTGAATCCGCTGATTGACGCGATGTGCGCATCTGCGGGCATCCGCCCGGAGCAGGTCTACCGTATGTGCGTTGCGGGCAACACGACGATGAACCATCTGTTTGTCGGCGTCGACGCGGATCCGGTGCGCATGGAACCGTTTATCCCCACATTCTTTGAGACGGATTCCATCTGTGCGCAGGATCTCGGCATTCACGTTTATCCCCACGCGCGCATTCTCATGGCGCCGAATATCGGCAGCTATGTAGGCGGAGATATCACGGCCGGCACGCTCGCGAGCACAATCTGGAACAGTGAGGAAATGTCGCTCTTTATCGATCTCGGCACGAACGGCGAGCTGGTCTTCGGCAACTCTGAGTTCATGATGAGCTGCGCCTGCTCGGCGGGACCGGCGTTCGAGGGCGGCGACATCAGCTGCGGTATGCGCGCGACGGACGGCGCGATCGAGGCGTGCACGATCGACAAGGATACGATGGAGCCGACGTTCAGGATCGTCGGGGACGAGGGACAGAAGCCGGTCGGCATCTGCGGCTCCGGCATCATCGACATCATCAGCGAGCTGTTCCGCTGTGGGATTATCAGCCCGAAGGGAAAATTCATCCGCGAGGGCGAGCGGATCCGGCACGACAGCTACGGCATGGGAAGCTACGTGCTGGCGTTTAAGGAGGACGCGGCTTCGGTCAAGGACATCGAGCTGACCGAGGTGGACATCGACAATTTCATCCGTGCGAAAGGCGCGATCTTCTCGGCAATCCGCGTGATGCTCAGTTCCCTTGACTTCGACGTGAGCATGATCGAGCGCGTGCTGGTGGCAGGCGGGATCGGCAGCGGCATCAATATGCGCAACGCCGTCAACATTGGTATGTTCCCGGACATCGAGCTGGAGAAATTCACCTATATCGGGAACTCCTCGCTGTCGGGCGCGTATGCGATCCTGTATTCGAAGGAGGCGGAGGCGAAGGTGGCGGACGTCGCCCACAATATGACCTACCTCGAACTCAGCAATGAGCCTTCGTATATGGACGAGTTTGTGGCGAGCTGTTTCCTGCCGCACACGGACGCGACGCTCTTTCCGTCTCTGGAAATGAAATAGATGGGAAGGCAATGAGCCGTGCAAAACGTCGGACGACGGTTTCGCAAGATGGCTAAGGCCTATCGTATAAATTACAAGCATAAGGAGCGACCGGTATGGACATCAGATATGAGAAGGACAACAAGGAACGGGTTCCGTTTGAGCACTATAAGGAAGAGTATGTGAAGCGGGATCCGCAGGAGATCAGTGTGCGTACCGGTTTTCCTTATTCGCAGGAAAAGCAGTGCTTTGCCGTGCGTTTCCTCGGAAAGGATTACGAGGTCGGCTTCCCGGAATTCACGGTGAAGCGGACAGAGGAGGACGACGGCTATTGCCCGCTGCTTGCCATGAACGCGGCGCAGATATTTGTGATTCGTTTCCTGCTTGAGGGCGCGCAGGCCTCGGGAACAGGGAAATTCATGACATACCGGGATATCCCCTGGGGCGAAGTCTATTACCGGCAGTTCAACGGCCGATGATGATGCAGTTGACCACGATCAG
>CANQWV010000151.1 GCA_947627645.1 uncultured Lachnospiraceae bacterium
CTACAACTCCTCCCTCGCCGTCGAAGGAGGAGTTGTAGCTGTAGGAGTACATATCGGTCTCCTGGATATAGATATCGTCATAGGCGATATAGCGGAACCGGTCCCCGCACTCCACAATGAGACTGTTGTTGGCTACGGTCTCATCGGTGTAGGTCTGGGTAAAGGTGGGGAACACGTCCGGGTTCTTCTTCACCACATGGATGTGGTCGGAGAGGCTCTCGTACTTGTCAAGAAGCGTGGAGATGACGTCGTCCTCCTGGTCCGCCTGGACGATCCAGTAGATGTTCACGTCCTTCTGCAGGGCGTTGACGACAACCTTAGTGTTGCTGGTGATGGAATAGAGTTTGGAAGCGCTGATATCAAACCGGGTCATGGAGGCGGGCAGCGCGGAAACGAGGACGTTCACCGCTATGACAATGGCCAGAACCACGGCGGAGATGGTCAGGGAGTATGCGCCGCCCTGAAAGGCCCGCCGTCCGCCGGCGGGTTTTACGCTCTTTTTCTTCTTTTCAGAAGTCTCAGGCTTCTTCATCAGTTATACCTCCTCTTCTCCATGGACTGCACGGACAGGAACAGGAACAGTCCCGCCACGGACAGGTAGTATACCACGGCAGTGAGGTCAAAGGCCCCGTTGACGAAGGTGGTAAAGCGTTCAAACAGGGAGAGTTTCGACATGATATCGGGGAGCAGTCCCTCAAAGCTCTCGGCCTTAAAGAAAAACACGATGCCGACCGCGAGAATGGCAACGATGCAGAAGCCGTAGGCCAGATTCTCGTTGCGGGTGAGATGATTGATCACGGCGCCGGCCACCAGGATGATGACGCCCGGAAGGCTGAGCGGGAAAATGATGCGCCAGAAGGTCTGGAATCCGTTGGCGCCCAGGTCGCGCGCTGCGTTTACAACATTCTGGTCGATCTTGATCAGGCTGTTGTAGATCGGCAGCAGCATGAACGGCAGGAAATTGTAGACCATGCCGAGGATGATCGCGTAGGGCGTGTTGATGATGGCAAGCTTCGGCAGATGCAGAGCGCCGAGCAGCATATTGATGACGCCGCTTTTTTCAAGCAGCGTCTGCCACGCAAGTGTGCGCAGCAGGAAATTCATCCACATCGGGATAATGAAGATTGTCACAATAAAGCCGTTGGCGTTGAAATTCAGATTGCTTAAGATCATCGCCAGCGGATAGGCCATCACAAGACAGATCACAGTGCTTATGACGGAGAGCACGAGCGCGTAGACCAGCGCCTTGACATTCTCCGGCGTCCCCATCTGCATGATGTTGGACAGGGTGAACGCGCCGTCCGCCGTAGTGAGGCCGTAGTAGACGATGATGAAAAGCGGAATCACGATGAAAGCGACGCTCCAGACCAGGAAAGGTCCGGAGAGCAGCCATTTGGTCTTTCCTTTACTCATTGACGCCCACCGCCTCCTCGTCCTCAGATTCCGGTTTGTTCATGATCTGGATGTTGAACGGATCCACATGGATGCCGACCGGGGTGCCCACCGGGAACAGGTGGGTGCTGTGCACCAGCCATTCGAAGCCGTTCGCCTGCACCTCCATCTCATAGTGGACGCCCTTGAAGATCAGGTGGGATACGACGCCCTGGATCGTGCCTTCCTCCGGCTTCAGCAGGTCGATGTCCTCCGGGCGGATGACCACGTCCACCGGCTTGTTGCGGCCGAAGCCCTCGTCCACGCAGGGGAACTTCGCGCCGAGAATCTCGACGAGCCGGTCCTCGATCATCGTGCCGGAGAGGATGTTGCTGTCGCCGATAAAGTCCGCGACGAACGCGTTCTGCGGCTCGTTGTAGATGTCCTCCGGCGTGCCGATCTGCTGGATGTAGCCCTGGTTCATGACGACGATCGTGTCCGACATCGTCAGGGCTTCCTCCTGATCGTGGGTGACATAGATAAAGGTGATGCCGAGCTCGTTCTTGAGCCGGATCAGCTCGTACTGCATATCCTGGCGCAGCTTGAGGTCGAGCGCGCCCAGAGGCTCGTCGAGCAGGAGCACCTTCGGCTCGTTCACGATGGCCCGCGCGATCGCGATCCGCTGCTGCTGGCCGCCGCTTAGGGAGTCCGGCATACGGTTTTCGAAACCATCGAGATTGACCAGCTTCAGGGCGTATTTGATCTTGTCCTTGATATAGTCCTTGCTTTTCTTTTTGATTTTCAGGCCGAACGCGATATTCTCAGCGACTGTCATATGTGTAAAAAGCGCATATTTCTGGAAAACCGTGTTGAGCTGACGCTTGTTCGGCGGGAGGGCAGTGATATCCTCCCCATGAAAGATAACCTTGCCTTTGTCCGGCGTCTCGAAACCGCCCATGATGCGCAGCGTCGTCGTTTTGCCGCAGCCGGACGGGCCGAGGAGCGTCAGAAACTCATTTTCCCGGATATAGAGATTCAGATCATCCAGCACGACCTCGCCGTCGAATGATTTTGTGATTCCAACCAGATCGATCAGTTTATTGCTCATAGGTATGATTTCCTCCGTCGTTGCAGTTTCGCCTATAACAGGAAAGCTTTTGTCACAATATCTGTCAGAAATTCGGCGGCGTGCTGATCCAGATCAGCGTCGCGCCTGTCTTGCCATTCGCAGAGATGAAATGCTGAGTATTCGGGGTGAAGTAGAATGCCTCGCCCTTCTTTGCTTTGTAAATCCGGTTTCCGAGGTGGATGCTGATGCTTCCGGAAAGCACATAGCCGAATTCTTCGCCCTCGTGCGGGTTGTCCGGGTAGGTGGATCCGCCGGGTTCAAGCGTCAGGCGGATCGGCTCCATGATATTTTTCTGGGCGTTCGGGATGATCCACTCAATCTTGTTCTTCAGCTCCGTATCGACCTTCTCGAAATAATCCGGATCGTGGAACACGATCTGCTCGTCGGCCGGCGCGCTGAAAAACTCCTGCAGATCTGTGCCGAGGCACTGAAGAATGTCGACCAGCGTCGCGATCGAAGGAGAAGTCAGGTCGCGCTCCAGCTGCGAGATAAAGCCCTTCGACAGCTCTGCGCGGTCTGCAAGCTCCTCCTGGGTCAGGTTCTTGGCAATGCGGAGCTCCTTGAGTTTCATGCCGATCTTCATGGTATCCTCCCGTAATTCATGATGAAAGTAAAGGCCTGGACAAAGCAGATCCCGTGCTGAGCCGAAAGCCGGCGTATCATGCATCATAGTGGATATAAACAAAAAGTTTACATTTACTAAACAAACGCTGAATAAGATTATACTCATTATGCAGGCAGTGTCAATAGATTTTGCAAAATAAGATGAAAAAAGGCAGAGCCTGTATAGAAAAGGGCCGGATATCCGGCGTCTGCGGAACATCCGGCCGATGCCCGCCCTATTGGAGGTTCGGATGCCGATGGCCGTCCGCTATTTTAGAAACATGGACAGGCGGACGGTAATAGATCTGAGGGGGCAGATATCCTGGCGTCAGACGTTCCATCTGCTGCCTTTTCTGGCGCAGGGTCGGGTGGACATAGATTGACATTGTGGTCGAGATGTTCGCGTGCCCTAAAATCTCAGAGAGTGTTTTGGGGTCGAACCCGGCTTCGACACAGCGGGTCGCAAAGGTATGCCTCAGCGCATGAAAGCTGTAGCACTCGATGTCGTTTTTTAGGAGGTATTTGCGGTAGCGCACATAGTATTGGTGCGGTTCTGTGTATTTTTCACTGCCGGTGAGCAGATAGCAGCCCGGGCTGCAGCGGTGTCTTTGGAGGATCTGGATCAGAAAGTCCGGAATCGGAATGATTCTGGAGGAGCTTTCTGTTTTCGGGGCGGAGAGGATGACTTTTGTCTTTTTCCCGGTGAAGGCATTCAGATCGGCAATGCGTTCGACCGTCCTGCTGACGCAGACGGTAGATTCCGCAAAGCTGATGTCTTCCCAGCGCAGTCCGCACAATTCTCCGATGCGCAGGCCGGTAAAGAGAGTAAAGAGAATCCCAAGCCCCGTCAGATCGCCGTGCTTCAGAACACATTGTTCCAGGCGGACGCGATGCTCTTCCGACACAATGGCGGCCGCGTGGGGATGCTTCGGCGGATAGCGCAGCAGATCGGTTCCGGGTACGGGATAGCCCTTTTTTGATCCGTACCGGAAAATGGATTTCAGGACGCAGAGGATATCTGTGGTCGTCTTCGCGGCGAGCGGGCCTCCATGGGTTCCGCCTTTGGCCATCAGCTCCTCGGGAAGATCCTTCAGGTAGTTCGGATCTATCCGGATGAGCGCCTGGCTGCCAAACCGGGGAGACAGGTACTTTTCCACGATGCGGTAGTATCTTGTATAGGTAGATTCACGGACGGACATTCTGATATCGGCCAGCCACAGATCGGCCAGGGCCTGAAACGTACACGGCTGTGCGGAAGACTTTGTGCCGGCCCGGGGAGAATGCTTCTGGACTCTCTGCCTCCGGGCTTTCGCCTCAGCGTACGTGCCCGCATAGAGAGAACGATAGACGGCTTTCCCGTTTTCGTAGTGATGGACATATCTTGCCTCCCATCGCCCGTCTTTTCTTCTGAAGATATTTTCACCTTTTCTTGCCATAAGATTGCCTCCTGTTCTTTTGTAGTTTGAAATTACATTTTGGCATTTATTTTTACGGTAAACAAATGTAAACAAATTAAATTTTTGCATAGCGGATGGAGTCGGCGGAGGAGAGAAACGCGGAGAACAATGGCATTCGGACTTGCGGCAGAAAAGGGTTTATGTTAAAGTATAAAAAACAGAACTGACACAAGAACAATGCCCCGGACGGGCACAGTCCGCTGGGGCGTTTGAAATGTTTCCGGGGGTTATGTCTTATGCTGAGAGCTTTTTCTGAAGTTTTTCCGGTGCTGGATCTGAGCGGGGAGCTGGAGCGCCTGCTGGAGTTTGTCCAGGTGAGCCGGGTCACAAGAAACCATGAGTATACGCTTGTACACGTTTATCTGGAGAGCGAAAAGCTGATCCAGAAGCATTTCATTTTCGAGCTGGAGGACTGCATCAAGAGCCAGCTTTTTGAGAATGATCCGCTGGAGATCAAGATTATCGAGAAGTTTCATCTGTCCAGGCAGTATACGCCCCGGAAGCTGATGTCTGTCTATGAGGACAGCATACTTCTTGAACTCAGGCGGTATAACACACTGCTCTACAACCTGTTCCGGGAATCACAGAAGGAGTTTACAGAGGAAGACAGGCTTGAGCTTGGCGTGCCGGATAATGTTATCGCGGAGGGGAAGGAGCAGGAGCTGCTCGAAATCCTGGAGAAGATTTTCTGCGAGCGCTGCGGGCTGAATTTCCATGTCAGCGCGCACCGTGTGGAGCCGAAAGAAAACCGAAGGAAGAAGCTTTTGGAGCACGAGTTTGAGCAGGAGGTCGCGGCGATCACCGAGAGCTACGCTGCGTCGAAGGAGAAGGAAAAGGCAGGGGACGAAGACGGGGAAGAGAAGACAGGGGAAAACGAGCCGGCTTCTTCAGCGCGCACCGACAGGGCGGAGCCGGACGAGGCGGGCAAAAAGTCCGCGGATAAAGGAAAGATCGTTGACCTGAAGCAGAAGACTGACACCCGCAAGAGCCGCGGAAGATGGCAGAAAACGGACGGGATGTACGCGAAAAGAGCCTTCTATCAATCTGCAGGGCGCACGGAGGCAATGCGAAAGTCCTCAGATCCGGATGTGATCTATGGACGGGATATCGTTGGAGAGGTCACAGCTCTTGGAGAGATTGAGGGAGAATCCGGGAATGTCGTCGTGCGCGGACAGGTCATGACGGTGGAGAAGCGCGAGCTGCGCAATGAGAAAATTCTGTTCAGCTTCAGCCTGACAGACTTTACAGACTCGATCAATGTGAAGCTGTTTTTGAGCCAGGAGCAGACCGAGGAGCTTGAGAAGGATCTGAAAGAGGGCGCATTTCTGATGCTCTCCGGGATGGTGGCGATCGACAGCTTTGACCGTCAGCTCACGATCAAAAATGTGAACGGGATCAGGAAGATCGCGGATTTCCGGGAGAAACGCCAGGATACCTATGGAGAGAAGCGCGTGGAGCTGCACTGCCACACGAAGATGAGCGACATGGACGGCGTCTCGGACGTCGCCGACATCGTCAAGCGCGCGATGGCCTGGGGACACAAGGCAATCGCAATCACCGACCACGGCGTGGTGCAGGCGTTCCCGGACGCAAATCACGCCG
>CANQWV010000152.1 GCA_947627645.1 uncultured Lachnospiraceae bacterium
GGAAGGAGCTCAGGTAGTCACGCGGCTGAAGCAGGATCCAGACCGGAGTGACCGATGCGATCGCGATGTAGATACCAACGATGATCATCCAGGTGTTGCCGTCCAGATAGATCGGATGGAAATTCAGGCCGATCGCCATACATGCGATGATCGCCGCCACGCCGATGATCGTAGAAACCGCCAGAGAAGCGTTCCTTCTGTAGACCATCATGCCGAAGATGATCGCGATGACGATGAACAGCACGGAGATCATAGCCGTCGAAGCGTTCGCTGCGCTCGCAGCCTTGTCAAGCACGCCCGCCTCGTCATATGTAGCCTTGAAGGTGTTTGCAACGATCGACGCAAACGCCGCCACTACCAGGATCAGGGTCAGGTACGAGAAGATGATGAACAGCTTCTTCGCACGGGAGCCGATACTCGTAGCGATAACCTCACCGATCGACTGGCCTTTGTTTCTCACGGATGCAAACAGCGCGCCGAAGTCGTGCATTGCACCGAAGAAGATACCGCCGATCAGCACCCACAGCATAACCGGTACCCAGCCGAATACCGCTGCCTGGATCGGTCCGTTGATCGGACCTGCGCCCGCGATGGAGGAGAAGTGATGTCCCATCAGCACCGGGGCTTTTGCCGGAACGTAGTCGTTTCCGTCTTCAAGTTCGTGTGCAGGCGTCGTTCTGTTCGGCTCCACGCCCCACTGCTCTGCCAGCCATTTTCCGTAGAACAGATAGCCGAGAACAAGAACAGCGACACCTACAAGTAAGATTACTACCGCATTCATGTTTTACTTCCTCCTTTTTCTTTTCATGAATTTAGTATGCTTTTCATAAATTTCGCGTTGCTGCGTCCCATCCGGTTCGTGAATATCTCGCCCCCTCTCCGGACGATGGCAGCTGTATGGAAGTTCATCCATCCATACCACGAAAAATGAAAACTTTTGTAAATCCTGCACCTTCTGAGCGCCCGCTTCGCCTCCGGCGTGCAGCTGTCGCAGAGGAAGACCGCTGTGATGTAGCTGTACATATGTCCCGGCTTCGGGTCGATCAGCTTCATGCCTTCTTCGTGAGCGTAAGTCTTGCAGGCTTCAAAGATCTCCTCGGTGAGCTGCGGAACGGAGAACAGATAGACGAACTCGTTGCTGTCCGCCTCCCAGAGCTTCGCCTTCTTGATCAGAACGTATTTCTCTGAATGCACATAAAAGCGGCAGGTCGCGACAAGCGGAAGGTGCTCCGGAGGATCCGTGACCCGTTCGACATCGAAATACGCCTCATAGCTGTCCAGCAGCTTTTCCAGGATCTCCTCGCGGTTCAGTGCCAGATCCATGTATTCTCACCTCATACCTTGTGAAACAACAAAGCAATTTTCCCATCCCGCAGGGCTTTGACTTACGACGCGCCCTGTGGGTAGGCCAAAAACCCTGCCCTGGAACCTTGTTTGATACTTTGTCCGTTTAAAGCGGAAAACTCTTCTTTCCATAAAAAAGCGGGTTCTTCATGCCCCACAAATTTCCTGCCGGCCACCGGACAGGGGATCCTTCCCCGCCCGCCGCGCGGCCCATACGCTTCGTCAGCAGCTGTCCGCATATGAGCCTGAGCAAAAAAATGACGTCCCGGGGGACGCCGTCTGAAAGGTTCCGCAGCAAACCCCTTTGTTCTGTGCTGAATCTAAATAAAAAATAAATTTCTAAAAAAACTATAAAAATTTTATCACTGATGCAGAGAAAATGCAAGCATTATATTTCCTGTGTTCACATCTGTTCGAGCCTGGAGTAGGCCGTCGGCATATCTCCGCCGGTCGCCTCCGCGATGTTGATCGAATGGTTGACAATGCGCAGATAACTGTTCAATACCTCCACAAAGGTAAGCCCCTGTTCAAAGGTGCACTCTCCTCTCTGCAGCCGCTCCATGTGGTTCGACTGTGCCTTGGTCACGCGCTTGATGATCTTGCGCTCCTGCTTGCGCAGATCCAGCCAGATCTCCGGCGTGAGCGGCATCTGGTCGTGGAACAGCCGCATCACGTCTCCCAAAAGCTCGCTGACGCGCTGGTAAATCTCGGCGAGCTCATCCCTGGCCGCTTCCGTATAGACCAGCCCGCCCTCCACGCATTTCTCAGTCTGATCGAGGATCTTGACCGCATGGTCGCCGATCTGCTCCAGGTCGTTGATGACGTGGAACGCGCAGCCCATGTACTGCGACACCTGCGAGGGCATCGCCACCGTGTTGACCTTCGAGAGATAGCCCGTGATCTCCGACGCGAGGTAATCGATCACCTGCTCGCCCTCCCGCACATGGTTGGCTCCCGTCATGCTGTGCTGCAGCAGGCCGTCCGTCGCGCCCGCAAGGTCGTCCTTCACGATCCCGGCCATGCGCTCGACTTCCTTGCCGACCTGCAGCGCGATGACCGCGGGAGAACCGCTCACGTTCGCGTCGATGTACTCGAAGCGGAACGCGCTCTCATGCGCCTGCTTCGGGATCAGCTTATAAGTCCACTTCACGACCAGGTTGACAAGCGGAAGCAGGATCAGACCGGTCACGACCTTAAACAGGATATGATAAACCGAGATCTGGAACGCCTCGTTCGGAATATACGCCTTTATTATAGAAGTAAGAGGCGTGAACATGGTCAGCGGAATGAACAGAACCGCACCGACAATGTTGAAGATCAGGTAGATCATCGCCGCACGTTTCGCGTTGTTCTTCGCGTTCAGCGCGGACAAAAGCGGAGGCGTCGAGGAACCGACATTGATGCCGCAAATAAGGAAGCCTGCAAAGTAAATCGGCATAAGGCCCTGCATCGCCAGCGCCTGCAGCACGCCGACCGCGGCCGACGAGCTCTGGATGATCGCGCAGAGAACCACGCCCACCACAAAGCCGAGCAGCGGGTTTTTCGCATTCATAATGAAATCCTGGAACAGCACCGAGTCCTTCAGCGGCGACATTGCGGCGCTCATCGTGTGCAGACCCTGGAACAGGATACCGAAGCCCAGGATAACCTGCCCGATGTAGCGGTTCCTTTTGCGCTTCGCGTACAGCAGCATCACAGCGCCAAGGCAGATGCAGACCGGAGCGATCCCCGAGACGTCGAGCGCGATCAGGACGCTCGTGATCGTCGTACCGATGTTCGCGCCGAAGATGACGCCCGTCGCCTGCGCGAGATCCATGATCTCGGCGTTGATGAAGCCCATGACCATGACAGTCGTGGCGGAGGACGACTGGATCACGACCGTGACCAGCGCGCCCAGCAGAAAGCCTACGATGCGGTTGCGCGTCAGCTTCTCCAGAAGATCCTTCATCTTCGGACCCGCCGCAAGCTCAAGCCCTTCTCCCATGTACTTCATTCCGAACAGAAAGAGGCCGAGACCTCCCAGCAATGAAACGATACTGCCGATTCCCATGTGTATTTTCCGGGCGCTGCCATGAAGTTCGCACTGAACCGCTCTGCTGCACAGCCGCCGAAAGACTGTAGTAGCTCTGCTGCACAGCCACCGAAAGACTGTGACCTTACCGTGCAGCTGCCGGGAAAGGTAATCCGGCAATCTGATCGTATGGCTGCCGCGGCATGAAGCTGTAACGCTTTGCGAAACTTCCTGAGACAGGCCCTCATCCTCCTTCACGTGGTTGATCCTGTCGATTCAAAAAGCAAAATGCAGAATGATTATACTACAGTAAATCAAATTCGCCAAGTACGTGTTGCATCTATTCTGTTATTTTAGCAATTCTAGATTGTGAAATTGCCATAGACTTTATGTTTCTGGCTATGATATACTGTTTATATAACAAGAACATTTTTGAAAGCGGAGGTGGTAATGTGTCAAACGGTGCAGATATTATAAAAGATTATATTTCAGAACTTTCACGGATTCAGAACTGGATGATCGCTATAAAGAGCAGCAACCTGGACGTTTACAATTCTATGCATGACAGATATCTCGAGTTGAAAGTTACGCTCACCAGTTTGGGCGTAAATCTCGCGGAAATCGATAAAATCAAAGAATGAAAAAGTGAATATAGAGCAATAAGAGGGTGCCCCGTTTTGGGACACCCTCGCGTGATTTTGGAAAATCAAATGACCGCAAACCAGACGGTCACCGATCAAATCTTCCTTGCCCGGATGATCAGGCCTTGCCCTCGCTGCCGAGAACGTCTTTGATCTTGTGAGCAACGACTGCCTTGACGTTGGCACGGCCAACCTTGAGGTAATCGCGCGGATCGAAGATCGACGGATCTGCGAACAGTACCTGACGCACGCCAGCCGTAAGGCCAAGGCGAAGGTCGGAATCGATGTTGATCTTGCAGACAGCGCTTCTGGCCGCCTCACGCAGCTGGTCTTCCGGAACGCCGATGGCATCCTTGAGCTTGCCGCCGTTCTCGTTGATGATCTTCACGTATTCCTGCGGAACGGAAGATGCGCCGTGCAGAACGATCGGGAAGTTCGGGATACGCTTCTCGATCTCATGAAGGATGTCGAAGCGGAGCTGCGGGTTCGTGCCCGGCTTGAACTTGTAAGCGCCGTGGCTTGTCCCGATCGCGATTGCGAGGGAGTCAACGCCGGTCTTGGAGACGAACTCCTCCACCTCGTCCGGCTGCGTGTAGGAAGAATCCTCAGCGGAAACCTTGACATCGTCCTCGATGCCGGCCAGCTTGCCGAGCTCAGCCTCAACGACTACGCCATGCGCGTGCGCGTACTCTACGACCTTCTTGGTCACCTCGATATTCTCGTTGAACGGGAATCTGGAGCCGTCGATCATGACGGAGGTGAAGCCGCCGTCGATGCAGGACTTACAGATCTCGAAATCTGCGCCGTGATCCAGATGCAGAGCAATCGGGATGTTCGGATTCTCCTGGATCGCAGCCTCAACCAGCTTCACCAGATAGGTATGGTTCGCATACTTTCTCGCGCCCGCGGACACCTGCAGGATGATCGGGGAATTCAGCTCGCCCGCCGCCTCGGTGATCGCCTGAACGATCTCCATGTTGTTTACGTTGAATGCGCCGATGGCGTATCCGCCTTCATAAGCTTTCTTGAACATTTCCGTGGTTGTTACTAAAGCCATTGGTTTGTCCTCCTTGTATATTTTTTTCGTTCCTATTCTACCACACATCTTTTCACTTTACGATATTTTTTTGCCAAATCTGGAAAATTTTTTCCCTGAAATTTTTCCCGGGGCAAGTTCTCCGGCAGAAAAAATTTCAAAAATCCAAAAAAATAGTTGACACTCAAAGAAAGATGTAGTATAGTTGTCATTGTTCCGCGGAACGAAAGTCTTATGCGATAGTAGTACAGTTGGTGGTACGCCACCTTGCCAAGGTGGAGGTCGCGGGTTCGAGTCCCGTCTATCGCTCTCAAAAAGTCCGGTATGCACCGGACTTTTTCTTGTAGATGTCATAATTCGAGTGCAAAGTCTATTGCAATGTGGTAACAATATTCTGAATCCACACGCCTTTCTTCACCAGCACAAAGCCCACGACGCATTTCAGCAGATCCAGCGACTGGCATATAATGTAGGTGGCGAGGATTGGTAGTCCCGAATACCGGCTCAGAACAAACGCCACCGGAATCGAGCAGAGCCACATGAACCCTGAGTCAAAGAAAAACGTGATCACAGTCTTTCCTCCGGAGCGCAGCGTGAAGTATGCACTGTG
Organism: uncultured Lachnospiraceae bacterium; assembly: GCA_947627645.1. Taxonomy (GTDB): domain Bacteria; phylum Bacillota; class Clostridia; order Lachnospirales; family Lachnospiraceae; genus Choladousia. The sequence continues at coordinate 5,643 of CANQWV010000152.1, forward strand.
CAGAAACGCCTGAAACGGCATCATGCAGGCGCTTACGAGGATGAATCTCGTCGCCAGCGCGCGCACCTCGTCCGCGGTCTCGTAGATCCGCGGGAACACCGGAGCCAGCAGGAATAAAAGCACGCTGATCAGCAGGCAGCTCGTCACGGAGAAGAAGATCAGCTTGCGGTCCGTGTCCTTCGCCTCTTCCATCTTTCCGGCTCCGAGCAGCTGTCCTACGATAATCGCCAGCGCGTCCCCCATCGCGAGCCACGCCACATTGCAGACATTCGAGATTGTCGAGGAGATGTTCTGCGCCGCGACCACCGACAGCCCATACAGGGAATAGCACTGCGCAAGCATTGCCATCCCGAAGGACCAGAGAAATTCGTTTACCATCAGCGGCGAGCCCTTGAGCAGGATCTTCTTTA
>CANQWV010000153.1 GCA_947627645.1 uncultured Lachnospiraceae bacterium
GCTATTTCTTGTGATTTATCCCTGTCCGCGCGTCGCGATCTCGGCGATGTTCACGAGCGCCAGCGTGGACACAATGCCGCCGAACGTGCCCAGCGTGCGAAACCCGGCATAAGTCGCCATATTCAGCCCAATCGGGCCCGGCGTGCTCTCGCTGATCGCGATCATGCTCGAGAGCTCCTGCATCGTAAACCACGGATACTTCTCCGCCATGTCCATCAAAAACGGAATCGTCGCCGGGCCGCCGCCGATTGCGAACAGTCCTGTTTTGAAAAATTCAAAGATCAGCAAAAACGACTGACTCATGCCGCAGCACCTCCCGTCATTTTATCGACAACCACTCCGGTCACCGCCGCGAACACGATGATCACAACCGTAGGAATCGGCGTGAAAAACGCAAGCAGGAAAGCAGCCGCGCAGATCGCCACGCAGATTTTATCCAGATGAAGCTTATTCTCTTGATCCTTTCTCGTGAGACTCTTTTTTGCCAGCGTGTACACGGTGTTCAGCATCAGCGCGCAGACGCCGCCGCGGATCCCCATAATCGCGTGCTGCACGATGGCGTAGCTCATCATCGCTTCCAGAAACATCGCGACAACCGTAATGATCAGGATGGACGGCGACGCCATCCCGAGCGTCGCGACGATACCGCCGAGCACGCCCTTTCTCTTATAGCCGACGAAGGTCGCCGTATTCACCGCGATGATGCCCGGCGTACACTGCCCAATCGCGTAGCAATCCAGCAACACCTCCTCCGTGATCCAGTTCCGCTTCTCCACAAGCTCATATTTGAGCATCGGAAGCATCGTCAGACCGCCGCCAAACGTCAGGATCCCGATGCGGAAAAACGCCACGTACAGATTCCAAAGTTCACTCATGACTCACATCTTCCTTTCGCGGGAAACTCCCGCTGTTATTCTAAAGCATACTGCCGCGGCGTCCGGGTAATTTTTATCCTGCACTTCCGCGAACTTCGTCTCGAATTTCCTGTCACTTTTCCTCATGCGCCGACTGCCGGTCGATCTATGACACATTCATTCTCGCATATGTCTTTGCCCGGATTCTCCTTATGCACCGACTGCCGATTGATCTTTGACATATTCATTCTCGCATATGTCTTTGCCCGGATTCTCCCCATGCACCGACTGCCGGTTGATCTTCGACGCCAGCACGCCGGCCCCGAAGCCGTTGTCGATGTTCACGATGCTGACGCCGCTCGCGCAGGAATTCAGCATCGCGAGCAGGGCCGCCAGTCCGCCAAAACTCGCCCCGTAGCCCACGCTCGTCGGCACTCCGACAACCGGGCACGCAACCAGGCCGCCGATCACGCTCACCAGCGCGCCCTCCATGCCCGCCACGGCAATCACCGCGTTGGCACCCTCGAACGCCGGAAGCCGGTTCAGCAGGCGGTGAATCCCCGCCACGCCGACGTCGTAGACGCGCTCCACATAGTTTCCAAACAGCTCCGCCGTGACCGCGGCCTCCTCCGCAACCGGAAGATCGCTCGTCCCGGCCGCCACCACGACAATTTTGCCCTGCTTTTCGGTCTCCTGCCGGTTCACAATCCCGATCCGCGCGACCTCATCGTACGTAAATTCGAGTCCTTGCCTCACCTGCTCCGCCTTCTCCGGATCCAGCCTCGTAATCAGGATGTTCGCAATCCCGCGCTCTTTCATCGCCGACGCGATGCCGACGATCTGCTCCGCGGTCTTTCCGGCGCCGTAGATCACCTCCGGTATGCCCTGACGGACGCTTCGATTCAGGTCGATATCCGCGTAATTGCCCACCCGAAGCTCCATAATCTCCTTTTCTTCCATGATATGAATCACTCCTCTTTATCAGCAAACTCCGTGCCCTGCAACAGCCGGGCCGCTTCAACAACATATCCGTATGCAATAGGATCAATAATTCGCAGATAAGAAAAACATTTCGGTTTCGGGAATCCTACTATCTGTCCAGCATAGGACGCTGCATCGTCTATTTTCTTAATTGTTTTCTGCTTCGTAAGCATAGAAGAAGCCAGATACAAAACTCTGCAGGCGTATGCTCCCGCAATATCTCCGCTGAACTTACCACCAAGAATATGATTCCTGATTCGAGAGATTCCGTCTCTGTAATATGTGTAATCTCCTCCGTCCATCGCTCCACGACCCACAATACAAAGACAACTTCGAACGGTATCTTCCAGCACCTGTTCAGGCGGAATTGTCAGTCCTCTGTAAGCCAGCTCTGATTTAACAATGCGGTCGTAGGCAGCGCATACTTCTTTGTAATCGGTCATGACATCAAACAATACACCACAGTCAAAAAGCTGCTTAATAATCTCCATTTCCTTTGCTTTACCAAAAAGAATCCCTGTCGTATGAGGAGCAAAAGCGGTCAGTTTATCTCCAAGAATTCCATTGACATTCGGAACAGTAACAGATAAGTCCTCTCCCTCCGTCAACAGCAGCTCATTTTTGATCGGTCGTTCCTCTGTCTTTTCGTACAATACCTTCTCGAGCAGTACATCCAGAAGAATTGTAACATCACTTCCGCTTTCCGGAGATTGATACTTAAATCGGAAATGCCTTTTTTCTATATTGTTTTTACCGGCACGAAAATGTTCCTCAGCGTCTATAAACGGAAATATCTCCCCAGCTTTACGGATATGCGCATCCAAATCTACTCCCGGTTCTGCAATAATATCAATATCGGTGCTGAGTCGCCTTGGATGCTCCAGCAACAGCATAAGTGATGTCCCGCCTTTAAAGCAGAAAGAGAGTCCCGCCCTTTTAATAGCCTCCAACAGACCAAAAGCAAAGATCATCTTTTCCAGCAAAGACGGATCGCTACCCGTCCGCGCATGAAGCTCTCGTATATATTCCCGAGTATACATTACCTTTGAAAGCATTTCGTTACCTGCCTTCCATGTACTTTCTCACAGGCAGCGCCTTCCCCCTTCTGCCAGCGTACCTGTCCACCCTGCGCTTGTCAACTTGATAGTTTCCAATGACATTTTCAAATATGAACGGCAGCTCAGAAGGACTGAACGTCGCTGCTATGCTTTTTTCAGCTATAATGTCAACCAACATTTTCTCGGCAACTATTTCATGCGGCGTTTCCTGTGACAATGGTGCCTGACTGATCAGTTCCAATACAACGATGCACCCTCGTCTCCAATATTTGTCAAATTCTTTCTTTCCAGGCTTATACAAAATATTTCCATTATATTTTTCCTGCAGGACATCAAAAATGTAAGAACTTACTTCCTTTTCAACTTGTACATACATGGTATTCTGTGCTATCTGATGGTTCAGAAATTCATTCAGGAGAACACTTTCGAACATTACAAAATTTAAACCCGAATAGTTTTCTTCCAACAGCTCCATCACAGCCCTTGCTCTGTCTGAATAATGTGGCTTATAAGTCGAGCATTTTTCAGGCCTTTTTGTAATATAGCTGTCGTAACCTGTCCTAAAAATTTCCTGCTTCTGCAGCATATTGTATAAAGTCCACCTGAATGTACTTTCACACAAATCCTGTTTTTCGCTTCGAAATATTCTGAACAAGTCTTCACGACAATACGTTGTTTTATCGGAAAGCTTCAACAATGCCTGCTCCGTCCACATAGAATATGTCTCCTCGTAGCGTTTTGTCAATTTATTAAAATATTGACTATGTACTTATAATAACATATCCATAATCAATTTTCAATCCTTTCAACCTTCTGCTTTCTGATACGCCACGCGCGGATCTCCGTTCTCCAGGTAGATACGCCCGCACTTTACGAAGCCATTCTTTTCCAGCACATGCTGCATCACCACGTTGTCGTCGTGCGTGTCGATGCGCAGGTTGCCGCACTGCGCGAACGCCCACTGCAGGCACTGCGCGCCCGCGCCTTTGACGCGACCCGCCGCGGCGATCCGGTGGACGACACCGTAAGGCTCATCATTCAGCCAGCTCCCGCCCTCGATCACATGGTAGGTCGGGTCGTCGCCGACACGGAACAGGAAGACCGCCTCGATCTGTCCGTCCACCTCCGCGACATAGCTGACGCCTTCCCGGATGTCCTCACGGATCAGTTCCTCCGAAGGATAGCCGTCGTCACCCCACTGATGCGGGTTCCCAGTCTGCGCCATGAAAGCGCGGGCATATGCATAGATTTCCATAATCTCAGCGAGATCGTCGGTTGTAGCCTTTCTGATTTCCATACTTTCACCTCAGCCCAGCTTCATGATCATCTCGAGCACGCGCTTCGCGCACTTCGCCACGTCGTCCCTCGTAAGCTCGCCCTTTTCCAGAGCCTCCATCACCTGTTCCGGGAAACCGCAGCCCATCTTCACGTCGTTGCCTGCCAGGATCTCCTTCGGCTGCGACGCAAGATTCCACCAGTCGGTCGTAACCATACCCCGGAAGCCCCACTCCTCGCGCAGAACCCCGGTCAGGAGCTCCGTGTACTCCGAGGCGCGGTGTCCATTAACAATGTTGTAAGAAGACATGATCGTCCAGGGATCCGCCTCGCGAACCACAATCTCGAAGCCCTTCAGATAGATCTCGCGCAGCGCGCGCTCTGAAACGCGGGAATCGCTGTTCCTGCGGTTCGTCTCCTTGTTGTTGCAGGCGAAATGTTTCGCGCTGGCCGCAATCTTCTGCGACTGGATGCCGCGCACGAGCGCCGCGCCCATCTTGCCGGCGATCAGCGGGTCCTCCGAATAATACTCAAAATTCCTTCCGCAGAGTGGGCTGCGGTGAATGTTCATCCCCGGCGTGAGCCAGATTCCGATGTTGTTCTCCTTTACCTCGAGCGCGCCCGCCGCCCCGATCTGCTCGACAAGCGCCTCGTCCCAGGTGCAGGCGAGCAGCGTCGCACACGGAAACGCGGTCGTGTTCACGCCGCACTCCGGATTGATGCGCACGCCTGCCGGGCCGTCCTCCGTCATCACATTCGGAACGCCATACTGCGGCAGATTCCCCATGCCAAAGGTGTTCGCCACGCCGGTGTTCGGCTGGCCGCAGAGCAGGCGCACGAGCTGCTCGTCCGTCAGCTGCTCCATAAATTCCTCCAGAGAAGCCTTCTTCTCGCAGACGTCTTCCAACATGATTGGCGGCTCCGGCATTTTGTCGACGGAGAAGCCGAGCACGTGCCCCGGCATCTGAACCGTCTCCGGCGTGTAGGCAGCCTTGAGCACATTGCGATCCAGCTCCGGCTGAAGCTCCGGGTGCATCTCAATCGCCTCGTAGCTTCCATCCGGGCACAGGCGCTTCGTCAGCATGGTCGGCGCGCATTTGCTGCCGGTCTTCTCCACGACCACATCCTCGGAGAGCTCGTAGGCAAACGGCTGCAGCGCGGCGTCACGCACATTCGTCCCCAGATAGAATTCATATTTTCCTTTTTCCAGCACCCACGCGCCCTTTTCAATCTTTCCGCAGTCGTCATAAGACGCGAGCGCGCTCAGCTTCACGACAAGGCGCAGCGTCTGCGACTCGCCCGGCTGGAGGAGCCTCGTCTTCGCGAAGGCCTTCAGCTCTCTCGCCGGTTTTCCGAGCTTTCCACCAGGCGCGCTCACATAGAGCTGCGCAACTTCCTTCCCGGCCATCTTTCCCATATTCGTGACAAAGACGTCCGCCTGTATCTGTTCTCCCATAACCGAGGAGCGGATGTATTCCAGCTCAAAATCCGTGTAGGAGAGTCCGAAACCGAACGGATAGTTCACCTTCTCCCCCGCCTGCGGGATTGTCTCGAAATAGCGATACCCCACGTAGATGTCCTCCGTGTACTCCACGTAATCCGGGGATTCATGGAAGCCTGCGGTCGACGGGTAATCCTCCAGCCGCGCCGCGAACGTGTCGACCAGCCTGCCGGACGGATTGACGTCGCCCACGAGGATGTCCGCCGCGGCGAGTCCGCCCTCCATGCCGCCCTGCCATGCCAGCAGCGCGCCCTCGACCTTCTCATTGTCCTTGAACCAGAGCGTGTCCACCATGCCGCCGACATTCAGCACGACCACAACGTGCGCAAAATTCGCCTGTACCTGCT
>CANQWV010000154.1 GCA_947627645.1 uncultured Lachnospiraceae bacterium
GCGCCGCCGCGGACGCCAGCATGACCAGAGCCGACATGAACAGGCAGCCGAGCCAGCCGCCCAGCAGAACCAGCAGATACTCCTGAGCGAACGTGATATTGTAAAAGCTTTTCCAGCCGCCCATGTCGCTCTGGATCAGGCAGTTTCCACCCTCTGCGCCAAAGACCACAAGGACAAGTGCGGTATACGCCAGCATCGCAGTCCAATAAACAGCCGTCACGACAAAGAAGCCTGCCGCCGCCTTGGCCGCTATGGCCTTTTTCCTGCCATGACGGGTGGAAAAGAAGACTGCGCCGGCTTTCAGGCGAAATTCATCCGCAAAAATCCCCGCGCATAGAAACCCGAGCGCAATCGCAGTGAGCATGGCCATGCCGGGAGCCCACTGAAACAGATCGTCCCATCCGTCGTGGTACCCGTAATAAAATGGTGTTTCCAGATTTTCATACTGTTTCAGCAGGAATTGCTTTTCCTGATCCGTGAACTCGTCCGCACCGCCCTGCTCGTCTGCCAGCCACTCCTGAAGACTCCGGATGCGGTTCGGATAGAACTGCGCCGCATCCTCCGTCGTCAATCGATCCATCACGGTATAGTCCCACTCCTGAAATCCCCCGAAGGAACAGGCGAGCAGATACCGGACGTCATTGAACCCCCACATCCGGCCGTAGGCGATATTTTGTTCCCGGCTATCCTCCGACTGCCACTCCGGCGACGCTTTGACCCTGCTGTTTTCCTCAATCATCCGCGCAAGCTGTTCTTCGGTCAGCAGCCCGGCCCATTCGCGTTTCGCTTCCCTTGCCTTTTCAATCGTTCCGAAACCATATACCAGCTCCCCATTCTCATTAACCCAGCGCGTGCCACTAATCAGAAAATGCAGCATGAGCAGCATCGCACCGAACAGCACTGCCAGAGCTATGCGGCTGCTCCTTTTTGCAAAAACCTTTTTCACTTCATAACGAACCATCCTTTTCACCTGTCCTCTCGTGCTTGTCTTCTCTTTACTCCCGATCTGCGCCCGCATCCTTGCGTCTGAAAATCACTTTCTCCAGATTGGTGGTCTCCTCTTTACTCCCGGCCTGTGCCTCGCGTCCTGCGTCCGAAAATCACTTTCTCCAGATTGGTGATCTCCTCTTTACTCCCGGCCTGCGCCCGTGTCTTTGCGTCTGAAAATCATTTCTTCCAGATTAGTGATCTTCTCTTCACTCCCGGCCTGCATTCTGTTCCAGGCGGTTCTGCCCGGATACCTGAAGCATCGTCAAAGTAATAGAGGAACACGTCCTCCAGCGTCAGTTCTTCCTCAACCGCAAGCTCCGTCGGCTTCTGCCCGGAAAGCACCCTGAGCGCAACTCCCTGCGGCAGCGTTTTCAGATTAGACACCTGGTACCTTTCCTGCCAGGAATTCACCTCTCCTTTTGGCACGGTCAGACTCCAGGCGCGCACCGGAACTTCCCGCAGGATCTCATCGAGCGCCCCGGCGTGGACGATCCGCCCGTTTTGCATCAGCAGAATCTCATTCGCGATATACTCGATGTCGGACACAATATGCGTGGACAGAAGCACCAGCCGGTTCTGCGCCAGCTCGCTGATCAGGTTGCGGAAGCGGATCCGCTCATTCGGGTCGAGTCCGGCCGTCGGCTCGTCCAGGATCAGGATTTGCGGATCGTTCAGCATGGCCTGGGCAATTCCGGCCCGCCGCTTCATGCCGCCGGAAAGCTTCTTCATCTTGCGGCTCCGCACCCTGCCAAGTCCCGTCTGCTCCAACAGGAGATCCACACGCTTCCTTGCTATCACAGGCCGCAGACCCTTGATTGACGAAATGTACATCAGGTAATCCTGCACCGAGAAGTCCGGGTAGAACCCAAATTCCTGCGGCAGGTATCCCAGCAGCTTTCGGTATTCGCCGTCCATTTCAAAAATATCCCTTCCCCCGCAGGTGATTTTCCCCGAGGTTGGCTGGATCAGCGTGCAGAGCATCCGCATCAGCGTCGTCTTTCCGGCTCCGTTCACCCCAAGCAGTCCGTAGACGCCGTTATTCATTGTCAGGCTGATCCGGTCGACCGCAACCGTCTCCTTAAATTGTTTCGTCAGATTTGTAAGCTTCAGTTCCATGACAGATTCACCTCCCAATATTTCCCGCAGTTTTTCCAGACTCCGCGGATGCTGCAGATGAGAAGGAGCAGCGACAACAAAACCGCGCCGCTCCAGACAGGCACCGTAATCAGCCGGTATACCTTTTTGTCCAGCACAATCAAGACCCAGAGCGCAATCCAGATCAGGCTCATGACAACCGCCAGACTACCGGAGTCCATCCTACAGCTGCAAAGGCAGCCAAAACAGATACAACAGGTCACGTTCATCGGCAGGAAAAACTGTACGATGATTGTCCCAAGCGTCAGCTTCAGGGTGAGCGAGGCCGCCAGAAAAAAGAGGCTGAGCATCAGCACATCCGCCGCGGCGAACAGCAACATCCGCGCCGCATAGAGCTTACGGATGGAAAAGTACGAAACCGCCTCAATCTCCATCGATGCGTGATGCTGGCTTTTCCACAGCTCCGGAATCAGCAGGATCACGAATACCGGAGCCAGAATCCCCATCATACTCTGCGTGGACGCCGCGCTTCCGTTTAGGAACAGAAGCAGCCAAAGCGACAGCAGGACCGCAGCCTGAAGCAGCCAGCAGCGCTTCCGGATGTAGCCCGCCTGCAGGAGCAGGAAATCCAGTCTTGACAGGCAGGATTCCTGTTCTCCCAGATACCAGGCGCCTTTCGCCGCCAGGATTGTTCTCTGCACCGCTTCCTCTTCCACTGGAAAAGGCTCCTGTAGTTTGGCATACACGTTCAGTTTTTCTTCCAAAGTCATCGTCCGTCCTCCTCCCCGATTTCCTTTGCCAGCAGTTCCTTTGCCCGCCGCAGCCGGTATTTCACGAGCGGCAGCTGGATTCCCAGGATCTGCGCGATCTCCTTCAGCTTCAGATTCTGGAAATAATACAAAATAATCACCTGTCGAAACTCCTCCGGCAGAGCGTACAATGCACGTCCGAGCGCTACCCGCTCTTCCACTTTTATCAGCGGATTCGCTTCTGTTTCCAGCACTTCTTCAGGCAGCGGCATGAAATCCTGCATATGATTTCTTCCATATGCGTCCCTGCACAGGTTCCCGGCAATCACGTACAGATAATTCGCCAGTTTGCCCTTATGCAGGTATCGCGGAAAGGCTGCGAAAAAGCGCTCGAACGTCTCCTGCGTCAGATCCTGCGCACTCCACCGATCCGGTGCGTGGTACATACAGTACTTCAGAATCTGCGGATAGTATTTTCGGACAAACGTCTCCATCGCCTCTTCGCTGCCGTTTTTCATCCGCTGTACCAGAATAAAATCCGCATCCACAGGCTTCCTCCTTTCGTGCTTGCCGCGCAGCCGAACCGCCTTCTGCCGACAGAGAGCGGCACGTTACCTGCCTTCTATAAAGTATAACGGTTCAATAAGAGAAAAAGATAGTGCAATAGCTTAGAAAATATTTCTTCACACAACTATGATTTTCTGATACAACGCACTAAAACAAAGCCGGAAAGATTATGTCAGGCAGTGAATGCACCCAACAGATCAACAGCTGGAAATATTCTCTTTGCCTGGAACGATACGAAACCTGCCCGAAGAAATGACAGCGAGTTGATTATCATCCTAAACGATCAAAACACTGTAACAAAGGGTGTTGAAGAAGCATTTCTTAATTACGAAGCGAAGGTTATTCGCTGGAGCGAACGCACGAATAAAGACAACATTGCCTTGCTGTCCGCCTCATAAGATACAGCTGATTTTACTTAACATTTTTTCCATATCTGTGCCTGAAAATGCCCCTGGCTTTACACCAGAGGCATTTTGTCATTTTACCGTCACTTTGCACTTTACCTTAAACCTCCGAAACATATTAAAGCGACTTATCTATAAAAATATGATAGCATCGAATCAATGAAACTGCCATATTACAATTCAGCTTTGCCCCTTTTGGGCACAAAAAGCGCATGGCTTACAATTTTCTGTTCCATGCACTTTTATTTTAAATTACTTCCCAATATCCGTTTTTATTTGCCCCGTGTCGTATAATCCGGCCATCCTCTTTCAGCTTTGCAAGGATACGCTGCACCTGCCTCTGCGTGATGCCCATCGATGCGGCAAGCATATTGGCCGACATTGTTCCGTCCTGTTTTAATAGTGACAACACTTTATCTTCATTTGTTACGACATTTACTGTGACATTTATTGTGACATCTTTGCTGTTATGTGTTTCATTGACTTCTTTTAAGGCATCGCGTATCATAACCAGCATGAACTCCACGAACTTCGCGGAATCACCAGCTTTATCAGCGCTCTGAAGCGCCTTATAATATTCCTCCTGGTTTTCATGTACAAGCGTCTCCACCGGAATCCACGCAAAAAAATCTTTCCATTTCTGCAGGATCAACGACTGCCACAGCCTGCCTGTCCGTCCGTTCCCATCGGAAAAGGGATGAATAAACTCAAATTCATAATGGAAAATGCAGGACTTTACGAGCGGATGATACTTGCTCTGTTTTAACCATGTGAAAAGCTGCTGTATCAGATCCGGTACGTATTTTGCAGGCGTTCCGGCATGGATCAGTTTTTTCCCGGCATACACACCTACATTGCCGCTCCTAAAGCTGCCCGCCTCCTTCACAAGCCCTTCCATCAAAATCTTATGGGCAAGCAGAAGATTTTTGACGCTGTACGGATCAAAAGCTGATATCCGTTCATACGCCTCATAAGCATTCTTTACCTCACGAATATCCTGTGGCGGACCCAGTATGCGCCTGCCGTTAATCACATCTGTTACCTGTTCTAACGTAAGAGTATTGTGTTCAATCGCAAGGGAGGAGTAAATGGTTCTGATCCGGCTCTCGCGTCGCAAAACCGGATTCGGACGCATGGCATCATAGGTGGCTATCATACCCACATATTCGCCGATTTCAACAATTAAATTCGTTATGCTCTCCGTCATTGTAAAAGGCGGCTGGTATATTTCATTCATCAGATCAATCATCTCAGCTTCACCGCTGTCCCGTACATTGTCACCTCAGCGGCGCTTGCCATGACCGCCGACGAGGTGAAACGGACTCCAAGGACAGCGTCCGCGCCCATAGAGGCCGCACTTGCCTCGAGTCTCTGAGTCGCGATCCTGCGGGCATCCTCAAGCATTTCCGTATAGCCTTTGATTTCGCCGCCGACGATGGTTTTCATGCCGGCCATAAAATCCTTTCCAAAATGCTTGGACGTCACAACGCTGCCCGTCGCCATTCCGAGCACTTCCACGATCTCTTTTCCGGGTACAGAATCAATAGTCAGCATTAACATTTTTCATTCCTCCTTCAATTGTGATACATAACAAAGAATCCATAGAATATTCTCTGAAATCATACAGAATATTCTATGGATTTACTTTAACTCATTTTTTCATATGCGTCAATTTACTTTAACTCTTTTTTCATTATTTCAGTTGCATCAATTCCTGTTTACACATTCTCAATCTGCCAGTCGATCGGCGCAATCCCGTGCTGCTCCAGAAATTTGTTCGTCCTGGAGAACGGGCGGCTCCCGAAAAAGCCGCGGTACGCGGACAGCGGGCTCGGATGCGGGGCTTCAAGGATCAGGTGCTTCGGATTGTTGAGCATGGCTTTCTTCATCTGCGCCGGTCGCCCCCACAGGATAAAAACGATCGGACGGTCGAGCTCATTCAGAATGCGGATCGCCGCGTCGGTAAACTCCTCCCAGCCAATGCTGCGGTGTGAATTCGCCTGGTGCGCGCGCACGGTCAGCACCGTGTTCAGCAGCAGGACGCCCTGCTTTGCCCACTTCGTCAGGTAACCATTGTTCGGGATGTAGCAGCCGCAGTCCTCGTGCAGCTCCTGGTAAATATTGACAAGGGACGGCGGAATCTCCACGTCCGGCTTCACGG
>CANQWV010000155.1 GCA_947627645.1 uncultured Lachnospiraceae bacterium
TTATTTAATTTTTTGTTCATCTGTTCCTCCTTTACTATAACATAATTGACTCTTTTTTCAAACAGGGAATTCGCGAAAAACTTCGCAGAAGGATCCACCAGATTTGTTTTCTCTTTCGAATATTTAACAAGATATCACAAAACCACTATTTTTGCAACAGAAATATCATAACAGCTTCCATCAACAGTACATCACTATTTTTTACTCCCGGAAAGCTTCTTTACTTTCGACCAATCGCTGTAATAATAGTTTCCATCCACTATTTTGTATGCCCGCAGCCGGAAATAGTAATTTTTCTTCTTTGAAAGCTTTTTCTTCGTATAAGCTGTCTTCTTCGCAGACAGCTTCGCGATCCGCTTGAAGCCCTTCTTTGATTTGGTGCTCATCTGCAGCTCATAGCCATCGGCCCCAGACACTTTTTTCCACTTCACTACCGCTTTCGTCCCAGCCTTGCGCTTTGCGGAGCGGAGCGAGGGCTTCTTCAGGTTCGGTTTCCGACTGGAGCTTCCGCTGTCTGTGGTTCCCTGCTGTGTACTCATTCCTCCCGCCGAAGGCTTGGACGACTCTCCCGCCGAAGGCTTGGACGGCTCTTCCGCCGAGGGCTTGGACGGCTCTTCCGTCGAGGGCTTGGACGGCTCTTCCGCCGACAGCGAAAGAACCGCATCGGCGAGGCCGCTGGCATCATAACCGGTAGACGCGAACACAATTCGACGATCCTTTCTCAAAACAAACGTCGCAGGAAGCGTCACAGAAGAAATATTCTCCTCCATCGTCTGGGAGAGCAAGCGGAACATCAGCGAACTGTATCCGCCTTCGCAATGAGCTACAAGGAGCTCCGGATTCGCAGAAGCAAAGCTTTCCATTCCCGCATCTTCCGCATCAACATCCATCAGTACCAGCTTCAGAGATTTGTCCATACTATAGTCGTTCATGAGGGACTTTCCCTGCGCGATCATATTTCTGGTATTCGGGCAGCCCGTGCGTCCAAAGAACAGAATTACGATGTCTTCCGAAAAACCGTTCGGAGTGTATGTTTTTCCGTCAATGCCGCAGATCTCAATTCCTGAGCCGTCGACATCTGTCTGCTGCATGGCCGCGCCGGCCGGATGCGGCGCAGCGCATACAAAGATAAGGCATACAAGCAAACCAAACATCTTTAAAACAAAATTTTTACTGAAGCTTTTTCCAAAATCTCTCATCCCTTTTCCCTCCCTATCATTTCTTCTCTGGCTGAACACTACATGGCTTTTTACCTTCCGTCATGAGGCCGCCTCTTTTGGCCTTTTCCTCTTCCTTTTCCTCTGCCTTTTCATCATTTCCGTGTTCTTCCTAAGTATACATAATTGTATACATTCCCGGATCCAATGTCAAGAAATCTGTATCGGTTCTTGTCCCGCGAGGTGGAGTAAACAGTAACATACAGTGATGAATCCTTCTGAAAACTCCAGCCTCTCTCTTGTGATTCCAGATAATTTATGATACAATCCATTCATCAACCGCTTGATTGTACCTGGTCGAAAATGTATTCCGGTGCGGCAGCAAAAACCGGAAGCAAAGCCATAGGCCGATTGAAAGTACAGATTGAAAAGAAACCGTACACGGATTGAAAAGCGGCTTTCAGAGAGGTATCCCTTATGAGTGAGCTGAAGCTGTACCGGAAGCGCATTATTCCGGCAGAATGCATTCTTTTGGAGGATGATGAGATCTTATATCAGGACCGCGAGGTGATTGTCACGCGCTGGAACACGATCCGACCCAAAAAGACGCTGCACCACGGCTACTCCTGCTATTTCATCGAGCGCGGATTCAAGGTCAGCAAGTTTTACGACCATGACGGGAACCTGATCAGCTGGTACTGCGACATCATCGACGGCGCGTATGACGAGGCGGAAAACGCCTGGACGTTCACGGATCTCCTGATCGATGTGATCGTCTATCCGGACGGCTTCGTGCGTGTCGTCGACCTCGATGAGCTCGCGGACGCGGCCCGGGACGGCCTGCTCACGGAAGAGCAGATGCAGCTCGCGCTGCGCCGGACGGACAAGCTCCTGTCTGTGATCTACAAGGGCGCGTTTGAGAAACTTCAGAAATACATCGAGGAACAGGAACAACATACAGTTTTATTATAAATAGTGTATGTCTTTTAAGGTCAACCCATGTGCCGGCGCGGTCTCGCCGGCGCGGCCCCGGTCTCGCGCCGCGAGAATCTCCGGCAGCTCGTCCGGCTCCATCCTCCCGCTGCCGACGCGCAGCAACGTCCCGACAATGATCCGGACCATATTATAAAGAAAACCATTGCCGCTCACACAGACTGTAATCATCTCGCCCTCGCGCACCACATCCAGACTGTAAATCGTGCGCACGTGATCCGTGATCTCGGGCTTGTTCGTACAGAAGCTTGTGAAATCGTGCGTCCCGACCAGATGGCCGGCCGCCTGCTGCATCCGCTTCTCATCCAGATTCCAATAATAAAATAGAGAATACAATCTGCAGCAGGGGTCAGGAAAGCGCCGGTTGCAGATTTTATACTCATACGTCTTTACTGTCTTGCAGAATCTCGGATGAAAATCCGTCGCTGTCTCACATGACTCCTGGATCCGGATATCCGCGGGCAGCCGCGTATTCATCGCATAGGAGATCTTATCCGCCGGCATACGCGCCGTCGTATCAAAGACCGCCACATTTCCGCGCGCGTGAACCCCGGCGTCCGTGCGGCTTGCGCCGATCACATGGATCTCCTCGCCAAGCAACTCGCTCAAGTGTCGGTCCAGCTCGCTCTCGATCGTGACGCCGTTCGGCTGTACCTGCCAGCCGTTGTAGTTGGTTCCGTCATACGCAACGATTAGTTTTACACGCTTCCTGTCGCCCATTCTGCTTCCTCTTTCCTCTTCTCTAACTCTTGCAACAAACCCATTCACCTGTGAATCGAATTAGACGACGCACCAATCTTCAACCTGTGGCAGGTGAAGCATTCATTCATCTGCGAATCGAATTAGGCGACGCACCAATTTTCAACCTGTGGCAGGTGAGGAGTCCGTTCACCAGCGAATCGAATTAGACGACACACCAATCTTCGGCCTGTGGCAGGTGGAGTATCTGTTCACCAGCGAATCAGCCTCGCAAAGAATCCGATCCGGTTTGCGAAAAACATCGCGGCAAGATACAGCAGCATCGCCAGATACGCAAGCTTGTCCCGGCGCGCATAAACAAGCGGGCGCATCTTTGTCCTGCCCTCTCCGCCGTGGTAGCCTCTGGCCTCCATCGCCATCGCCAGATCGTTCGCGCGGCGAAACGCCGACACAAAGAGCGGCACCAGAAGCGGAATCATGTTGCGCACCCGCTGAACCAGGTTACCGGACTCAAAGTCCGCCCCACGCGCAGTCTGCGCCTTCATGATCTTGTCGGTCTCCTCGAGCAGAATTGGGATAAAACGCAGTGCGATCGACATGATCATCGCGATCTCGTGCACCGGCACATGGATGCGGCGCAGCGGCGAGAGCGCTTTTTCGAGTCCGTCCGTCAGGCTGTTCGGCGTGGTCGTCAGCGTCATCACGGACGAGCCGACGATCAGGTAGCTCAGGCGAATCGCCATGAAAGCAGCCATCTTCACGCCCTCTTTTGTCACCGTAAAAATCCAGAAATGAAGAATTGGCGTTCCCCGCGTGAGAAAAAGATTGAACGCCACCGTAAACAGCAGCAGCACAAAAATCGCTTTCAGCCCCTTCAGCATGAACTTAAGCGGCACCTTCGAGGCGCGGATCACCATCGCCAATGCCAGAGTCGCCAGCAGATACGCCTCCCCCGAGGCAAACGCGAACAGCGACATAAGGAAGACCAGCGTCCCCGCAAGCTTGACACGCGGATCCAGCTTGTGAATAACGGAATCCGCCGGATAATATTGTCCGATCGTAATCTCTCTCAACATGGCATTCTCTGTCTTTCTTCCAAATAATCTTCTGATATCTAGGATATAGCTCCGAGTGTCGCGAGAATGGCCTGTGCAGCCTCCTCTACCGTCGTCGCGTCCGTTGGAATCTCCCAGCCCTTCTCCCGCAGCTCATTCACCAGATACGTGACCTGCGGAGCCGCGAGCCCAACCTGTTCCAGCTCCCTGTAATGCCGGAACACCTCGCGCGGCGCATCGTCGAACAGGACGCTTCCATGGTTCATGACGATGATGCGCTCCACGTAACGCGCGATATCCTCCATGCTGTGAGAGACGAGCACGACCGTAATCTTCCGCTCTTCGTGCAGCTTCGCCACCTGGTCGAGGATGTCGTCGCGCCCTTTCGGGTCGAGCCCGGCAGTCGGCTCATCCAGGACAAGCATCTCAGGCTCCATCGCAAGCACCCCAGCAATCGCGGCGCGGCGCTTCTGCCCGCCGGACAGCTCAAACGGAGACATTTTGTAATATTTTTCCTTCAGCCCTACCTGCTCAAGCGCCGCGAGCGCTCTGGCCTCGATCTCCTCCTTCGGCACGCCGAGATTCTTCGGCCCGAAGCAGACGTCTGTGAATACGTCCGTCTCAAAAAGCTGGTGCTCCGGATATTGGAAGACCAGCCCGACCTTGCTGCGCAGCTGCCGCAGGTCGAAGCCCTCGGCAAAAATATCCGCGCCGTTGTAGAGCACCCGCCCGGACGTCGGCTTCAGCAGCCCGTTCAGATGCTGGATCAGCGTGGATTTCCCGGAGCCGGTATGCCCGATCATCCCGACAAACTGCCCGTCCGGGAACTCCAGGTTAATGTCCGTAAGCGCCTGCCGTTCAAAAGCCGTGCCGGCGCTGTAGATATAATTCAAATGTTCCAATCGAATTGACATACGGACCTGTTCCTTCCATTTTTCATCGTTCCGGCAGATCGATCGCCCCGGCCTGCCACCGCAGCTTTTCCAGCTCCCGAACCAGCTCCTCGTTCGAGAGGATTCCGTCCGGCAGCGGCAGCCCCGCCTTCTGCAGCCTATGCGCGACCAGCGTCGCCTGCGGCACGTCCAGACGATAGCCCTTGAGCTCTTCCACATGGGAAAACACCTCGCGCGGCGTCCCCTGCATGACAACCTTTCCCTGATCCATGACGATGACCTTATCCGCCTCAATCACTTCCTCCATATAGTGGGTGATCAGAAGGACCGTCACCTTCTCCTGCCGGTTCAGCTCCTGCACCGTGCGGATCACCTCCCTGCGGCCGTTCGGATCCAGCATCGCGGTAGGTTCGTCCAGAACAATGCATTTCGGGCGCATCGCCACGACTCCGGCGATCGCCACACGCTGCTTCTGCCCGCCGGACAGCTTGTTCGGCGAGTGCGAGCGGTACTCCCACATACCGACCGCTTTCAGGCTCTGCTCCACCCGCTCCCAGATCTCCTGCTGCGGCACGCCCATGTTCTCCGGCCCGAAGCCCACGTCTTCATCCACGATCGTGCCGATGATCTGGTTGTCCGGATTCTGGAAGACCATGCCAGCCGTCTGGCGGATCTCCCACAGCTTCGACTCGTCGCGCGTGTCCATTCCGTCCACATAGAGCGTTCCCTCGGTCGGGAGCAGGATCGCGTTGATATGCTTGGCCAGTGTAGACTTGCCGGAGCCGTTGTGCCCCAGGATCGCGACGAAGTCCCCCGCCTTCACGTCAAGCTCCACGTCATCAACCGCGCGCGAACTAGACTCGACCTTGCCCGCATCGTCCAGCTTCAGATAGTCAAACGCAAGCTTGCTCGCCTTTATGATTCCCATGCCCTGTCTCCTCTTCCAAATCCTGTCAGCAGTCCACTTCAGAGCTCGTCTTGCCAGGCGGCTGCTTCCAGGTCGTCCCCCAGTCAGACGGTTGCCCTTGGATCCTGCCTTCCAGACGGCTGTTTCCAGGCTCCGCCCTGTCAGCAGTCCGCTTTCGGGTTCTCCCTGTCAGGCGGCAGCCGCCGCCTCTTCTGCGGCCGCAGCCGCTT
>CANQWV010000156.1 GCA_947627645.1 uncultured Lachnospiraceae bacterium
CGGTGTTCGGCGGGATCGGCTCGATCCCCGGGGCGATGATCGGCGGGATCGTGCTCGGCGTGATCGAGATTCTGAGTAAGGCGTACATTTCTTCCCAGCTGGCGGACGCGATCGTGTTTGCGGTGCTGATCGTGGTGCTGCTCGTGAAGCCGACCGGTCTGCTGGGCAAGAAGATTCAGGAGAAAGTGTAGGTGGATGGGATGAATAAGAGCAAGAAACTGAGGAGTAACCTGATCACCTACGGGATGGTGATCGCGGCGTTTGTTATCGTGCAGATTCTGCAGGGCACGGGGCATCTGTCCAGCCTGCTGCAGGGACTGCTGGTGCCGATCTGCGTCTACGTGATCCTGGCGGTCTCGCTGAACTTGGTCGTCGGTATCTCCGGCGAGCTGAGCCTCGGACACGCGGGTTTCATGTGCGTAGGTGCTTTCGCGGGCGCGTTTTTCACCAAGTGCACGCAGGAGGCGATCACAAATGATATTTTACGCTTTGCGCTTGCAATCGTGGTGGCGGCGGCGGCCGCGGCGGTGTTCGGCATCCTGATTGGCATTCCGGTGCTGCGCCTGAGAGGCGACTATCTCGCGATCGTGACGCTTGCGTTCGGCGAGATCATCAAGAATGTAATCAACGTTTTCTATATTGGAAGAGACGCGAATGGCTTTCATTTCTCCATGAAGGATCAGTTTTCGCTCGGCATGGAGCCGGACGGAAAGATCATCCTCGGCGGCCCGCAGGGCATTACGGGGATCGCGAAGCAGTCTACGTTCCTGATCGGCGTCATCCTGATCCTGATCACGCTGTTCATCGTGCTGAACCTGATTGATTCGCGCGACGGGCGCGCGATCATGTCAATCCGCGACAACCGGATCGCGGCCGAGTCGATCGGCATCAACATCACAAAATATAAGCTGATGGCGTTCACGGTGTCGGCGGCCCTCGCGGGCATGGCGGGCGCGCTGTACTCGCACAATCTGGCGACTCTGCAGGCCTCGAAATTCAATTTCAACACATCGATCCTTGCGCTCGTGTTCGTGGTGCTGGGCGGCATCGGAAATATCCGCGGTTCCGTGATCGCGGCGGTCATTCTGACGGCGCTGCCGGAGCTGCTGCGCAGTCTGGCGGACTACCGTATGCTGATCTACTCGATCGTGCTGATTGTGATGATGCTTTTCAACTGGGCGCCGAAGGCTCTGGAGTGGCGGGAGCGCTATCTCGGCCGCTTCTTCAAAAAATCAGTGAAGGAGGGCGAGTAGAATGGCCAGGATGCTGGAAGTAAACAACCTCGGAATCTCATTCGGCGGCCTGCGCGCCGTGAACAATTTTAACGTTTCAATCGAAAAGGGCGAGCTCTACGGCTTGATCGGACCGAACGGCGCGGGCAAGACGACTGTGTTCAACCTGCTGACCGGGGTGTACAAGCCGGATACTGGGAATATCGTGCTTGACGGGCAGGACATTACCGGGAAGAAGACGATCGACATCAGCAAGGCCGGGATCGCGCGCACATTCCAGAATATCCGGCTTTTCAAGGAGCTGTCGGTGCTGGACAACGTCAAGGCCGGGCTGCACAACCATCATGTGTACTCGACGGTCGCCGGGATTTTCCGTCTGCCGTCCTACCGCAGGGTGGAGAAGGAGATGGACGAGCGGGCGATGGAGCTGCTGCACGTTTTCGATCTGGATCAGGAGGCGGCCACGCTCGCGTCGAACCTGCCGTACGGCAAGCAGCGCAGACTGGAGATCGCGCGCGCGATGGCGACGGATCCGAAGCTCCTTCTGCTCGACGAGCCGGCGGCCGGCATGAACCCGAATGAGACGCAGGAGCTGATGGACATGATCCGCTTCGTGCGCGACCACTTTGACATGACGATTCTGCTGATCGAGCATGATATGAAGCTGGTGTCCGGGATCTGCGAGGAGTTGAGCGTGCTGAATTTCGGCGAGATCCTTTCGCAGGGAAAGACGAGCGACGTGCTGAACGATCCGCAGGTCATCACGGCGTATCTCGGGGAATAGGTGTCAGGCTCCGCTTTGCAAAGTGAATTTTCAGAGCGCCCTGGGAAATGTCCATGCGGCTTGCCGCCGTACAGGAAGGGAAGCGGGGACAGGAACGGCCACAGTCAGGAGGAATAGCAATGGCAATGCTTGAGATAAGAGACCTGGAGGTCTACTATGGCGTGATCCAGGCGATCAAGGGGATTTCTTTTGAAGTCAACGAGGGCGAGATCATCTCGCTGATCGGTGCGAACGGTGCGGGCAAGACGACGATCCTCCACACGATCACGGGGCTTCTCTCCCCGAAAAAAGGCAGTATTATTTTTGAGGGCAAGGACATTACGAAGACCCCGGCGCACAAGATCGTGAGCCTCGGGATGGCGCACGTGCCGGAGGGGCGGCGTGTGTTCGCGGAGATGTCCGTGTACCAGAACCTGAAAATGGGCGCCTATACGCGCAACGACAAGGGTGAGATCGAGCAGACGCTGGAGAAGGTCTACAAGCGCTTCCCGCGCCTGGAGGAGCGGAAAAACCAGCTGGCTGGGACGCTCTCGGGCGGCGAGCAGCAGATGCTGGCGATGGGGCGCGCACTGATGTCAAATCCGCGTATCATTCTGATGGATGAGCCGTCGATGGGGCTGTCGCCGATCCTCGTCAACGAGATCTTCGATATCATTCAGAGCGTCAGCGAGACCGGAACGACGGTGCTGCTCGTGGAGCAGAATGCGAAGAAGGCGCTCGGGATCGCGGACCGCGCGTACGTGCTCGAGACCGGCAAGATCGTGATGTCGGGCGACGCGAAGGAGCTGATGAACGACGATTCCATCAAGAAGGCGTATCTCGGCGAGTAAACATGATATTATTAAGGGTAGAAAGGATGGTGTAGTATGGGAAATGTGATCATCACGATTGCGAGGCATTTTGGGAGCGGCGGAAGGACGATCGGCCATATGCTGGCGGAGGATCTCGGGATCAACTGCTATGAGAAGGAGATCATCAAGATGGCCTCCGACGACAGCGGGATCAATGAGAGCCTGTTCAACCAGGCGGATGAGAAGCTGAAGCGCACGCCGCTGTTTTTCGGCAAAGGGCGCGGCCCGGAGTACAAGGGCAAGCTGATCACGCCGGACAGCGAGGAATTCGTCAGCGACCACAATCTGTTTAATTATCAGGCGAAGATCATCCGCGAGCTGGCGGAAAAGGAGTCCTGCGTCATCATCGGCCGCGCCGCCGACTATGTGCTGAAGGGCAATCCGGGCCTTGTGAGCGTGTTTGTCCACGCGTCGCGGGAGTACTGTGTGAAGCAGGCGATCGAGCGCCGCGCGTTCACCGGCAAGGACGTTGAGAAGTTTGTCGAGAAGACGGACAAGTACCGCAGCGATTTCTACCGCTACTACACCGGGCAGGAGTGGACGGACGCGCGCAACTACGACCTCTGCCTCAACAGCGAGCGGCTTGGCTTTGACGGCACGATGGAGGCGATCAAGGCGTATATCAAGGTGCGGTTTGGTACGATTCAGATATAGGCGCATTTTTGCACTGCGGAAAACGCCGCTGGCTTTTATAGTCTTTTGCGGGCTTTTCTGCGGTAATAAGGAAAAAAGAAAAATAGAACTTGACAGAGTTAAAACAATAAGATAAAATTAATGCACAGAAGAAATCGTTTTATCCGTTGTGGGGGACAGAACGGGAAAACAAAATGCAGAAATCTGTGAAATGGAAAAAGTTAAGAGAGAACGAAAAGGACAGCCAGGTGCCTTCGAGCTGTTATCTGCTTGCGGAGGACACGGAGGCGGAAGAGCGGCAGAAGGAGCTGCTCTATGAAGTGCTGGGTCCTGTCTTTTTCGGAAAGAAGGAAGCAGGGAGCGAAGAGGAGCTTGCTGCTTTTTTTCGTGAGCAGTATGGGATTGACGTGAGCGAGGATTTTTACGAGGGAGACGAGCATTTCGAGGAGTACTGCGAGGCGCAGCAGGCGATCGCGGAGGGGATGAGCATCTATGGAGGCCGGATATCCTTTGACAACGAGACGCTTGCCGAGCTTGCGCAGCGGCTCTGGGAGGATATGGAGGAAAAGGATGGCGGCAGATTCCGCAGGATCAACACGATGCTGGAGGAGTGAAAACACTGCGCCGCCGGGAGGAAACCTCCTGCGCTTTTGCACCCTTGGCATACAGGAGGCATAGACTGTATCAGATCTTTCTGTTTTTTCTGCACCGCGGCAGAGCATGGGCTTGCAGAAAGCTGTCGGAAGTCCGGCAAAAAGCAGAGCGTCTGCTTGTACGCCGTGGATTGCGAAGCGGCTTGGGGAGCAGAAGAAGCATGGGTGCGGAGGGCGTGCGATGCCGGAGAGCGATCAGAAAATTGAAAACCTGCTGAACCTTGCGATGGAGGCGACGCCGGAGGAGCGGCGAAGGTCAGAGAGCCTTGACGAGGGATACGACGAGGAGGCGCAGACCTGGGCGGTGATTGTGCGCTACAGCGGAAAGCTTGCGGGACAGGTTCCGGAGAGTTGGGATGTGGTGGAGCTCTCGGGCGGATATGCGGTTGTGACGCTCCCGCAGGGAGAGATCCGCGCGCTGGCCGCGCTTCCGCAGGTGGAATACGTGGAGATGCCGAAGCGGCTGTATTTTGCGCTGGACGCCGGGAGGGCGGCGTCCTGCGTCTCGGCGGTGCAGACGCCGCTGTCTGCGCGGGAGCAGGGGATGGGAAATTATGTCTGCGATGCGGCTCCCGCTCTTTCCGGCGGCGGACAGCCGGGTGGGCTTCCGGCGGAGGAAGCTGCCGGTGCGTTATGCTACCGTCAGCTGACAGGGCGTGGGATACTCGCAGCGGTCATCGATTCCGGGGTGGACTATTTTCATCCGGATTTCCGTAACGAGGACGGAAGTACGCGGATCCTGTCTCTGTGGGATCAGACGGGAACGCTGCGGGAGAAGGATGAGAAAACACTTCGGTTCACGGGGAATGCAGAGCAAAACACTGCTACAGAAGACGGCGGAGGACAGGACGCAGAGATCGGGAAGACCAATCCGGATCGTGCGGGGCAGAGGAAGCCGGACATACGGATGGATAGAGCTGCAGGAAGAGTGCCGAAGGGATTCTTGATGGGTGTGGAGTATACGCAGGAGGAGATCAATGCCGCGCTGGAGACTGGAAGCAGAGAAGCCGGATATGAGATCGTCCCGGAACGCGACGCGAGCGGGCATGGAACGGAGGTACTTGGGATCGCGGCGGGGAACGGGCGCGCTTCCGGCGGGCGATATCGGGGGATGGCGCCGGAGAGCGGACTGATTGTGGTGAAGCTCGGGACGCCAAGAGAAAATGGTTTCCCGCGGACGACGGAGCTGATGCAGGCTCTTGAGTACGTGGCGCGAAAGGCGGAGGCATTTGGCCGTCCGGCCGTGATCAACATCAGCATCGGAAATGTGTACGGCTCTCATCGCGGCACTTCCCTGCTCGAGACTTATATAAACCGTATGGCGGATCGCGGACGCTGTGTGATCGTGGTGGGAAGCGGAAATGAGGGCAACACAGGCGGGCACGCCTCCGGCCGTCTCTCAGCCGGCCGGCCGGAGACGGTGGAATTCCTTGTCAATGATTATGAGACAGCGCTGAACCTCCAGATCTGGAAAGACTATGAGGATGAGTTTGAAATCACGCTCATACATCCGGACGGGCGCCGTATCGGGCCTCTGGGAGGCGGCGGATTGTCCGGAAAACGTGCCGTCCGGCCCGAAGGCCAGGGCGGATCGCGCACGGAAGAAGCGAAGCTGCCGGAGGAGCGTGCCGCGCAGCCTGGGGAACGCGGCGGATTCTTCGGACAGGGGGCAGGGACGGCGCGTTACCGTGCCGGCAGGACGGAGCTTCTGGTCTGGTACGGCGAGCCAGCCCGGATGTATGAGCGTGATTTCAAACTCATCCTCATAGTCTTT
>CANQWV010000157.1 GCA_947627645.1 uncultured Lachnospiraceae bacterium
CGGGAAAATTCGCGGACATCGACACTTCCCCGCTGGACGCGTTCCTCGCGGAAAAATAAACACACAGAGAACAAAAAACAACGCTCCCGTCACTATGGCGGCCAGGCCTGTCTTCCCGCCCTCCGCAATACCTGTGGAGGACTCCACATAAGAGCTTACCGTGGATGTACCGCAGACCGCGCCGCACACGGTGGCTATGGCGTCCGCAAGCATCGCCCTGTCCATGTTGGGCACATCCCCTTCTTTGGTCAGAAGATTTCCCCTGGCACAGGCTCCGTACAGGGTACCGATCGTATCAAACATATCCACCAGACAGAATGCGAGCGCGGTCGTCGCGATCAATATGGCAAGCTCCGTTGTGCTGTGCTCTGCCAGATAGGGCGAAAAATCAAAGCCTTCCGTAAAGACCCTGCCGAAGGCCTTTGTCCCAAAGTCCCCAAACGCCGCGAACGGGTTAAAATTCAGGCCATCTGCAAAACCCTCATAAAATCCGGGAACCGTAAGACCAAGCAGATAATACAGCGCCGTTCCCCCGAGTATGCCCCAGAGCACAGCGCCCTTTACCCGCCTGCAGGTCAGGACCGCGATCACAATTAAAGCGGAAAATGTGACAAGCATCGGCATGATATCCTTCCACGCCACATTTCCGGAGAGAAGGTTGAAGGAGGCAAGGTTGACATAGGTGGCGGAATCCGCCACCACGATCCCGGAATCCTGAAGCCCGATGAAGGCGATAAACAGCCCGACTCCCGCCGGGATCGACACTCTTACCGGCGTCGGAATCGCCTCAAATATTTTCTTTCGCAGCCCTGTCACCGTAAGCAGTATGAACAGGATGCCGTCCAGCAGGATGAGTACCAGGGCATTGGCATAGCTCAGCCCAAAGCCGAAACACACTGTATAGACAAAGAAGGCATTGGAACCCATGGCGGAGGCCTGCGCCAGCGGCAGATTCGCCAGAAGCCCGATCAGCACCGTCCCGATACAAGCAGAAATGGCCGTCGCGATATAGATCGCGTTGTATGACACCCCCGGCAGCTCCGCAAACATCCCGGAATTGACCATGAGGATATATGCCATGGTCATAAAGGTAGTAGTTCCCGCCAGGACCTCCGTTTTCACGGTAGAACCGGCTTCCTTTACATGAAATATCTTTTCCGTTGATAACATTGATCCCTGCACCACGCTTTCTTTATTTTCTATATTATTCTATATCTTTCCATATTCAAATTCAAGTCTAGTTTCTCAGGATATCCACAGTGGACGCGGTGCTCAGGCCGACAAGGAAGGTTGGCATGGTCTTTTTCAGCACCGTCATGGGCGAGACCTTGCACCGGGCACACACCATCGCAAGACTGCACGCCATGATCACTCCATCCCCGGATCATGACGAGGAGGATCTTATAGGATCTGGTCAGGAGCCGGAACAAACTCAGACGAATATAAACGCCGAGGGTCACTTTATTGAAACGTAATCTCGATGTCGCAGACCTCCGCGATCGTGCCGACGCGCATATTCGGCCCGAAAAGCCCCACGCCGGAGGTCACGACGTTGTGCATATTCCCTTTCTTCAGATAACCGCAGGCGTTCTCCCAGACCAGGCGGCAGGTCAGGTTCAGCGGAAAGACCTGCCCGTCATGCGTGTGCCCGCACAGGTCGATGTCTACGCCGGCGTCCGAGAGCTCCTGCAGCTCCTTCGGCTCGTGATCGATGACGATCAGCGGCTTCGCCGGATCCAGCTGCGCCGTGATCTCCTCCGGCGTCTTTCGCACCGTGATTCCCCTGCCGGGGCGCTCCTCGTCCGGCCTTCCGTACAGATAGAAGCTGTCGTCGATCAGCACATACTCGTCGCGTAGCAGCCGGATATTCGCCCGCTCCAGGAATTCGTCCATCTCCGGGCTGCTCATCTTCTCTTTGCTGTTGCCCCCGAAGGTGAAGCCGGCCAGGATCTTCTCCTCAATATCATGGTTCCCGTAGCAGGCGTACACGCCGTATTTGCTCTCGATTCCCCGCAGAATTTCAGCAAGCCGCTCGTCGTCCTCCAGCGCCTCGTACTCGTTGTCAAAGATGTCGCCCGCGATCACGACCAGATCCGGATGGATCGCGTTGATCTTCTCCACCATGCGCCCGATGCGCACACAGCCGATGTTGTAGCCCATGTGCAGATCCGCGACGAGCGCCACCCGCAGCGAATCCAGCTTTCCTCCGTCCTTCGGGACTTCAAGCTCGTAGCGCGTCGTGTGAATCTCCCTCGCATTCAGGACGCCGTAGGTGCTCACACCCGCGATGATCAGGATGCAAAGCGCGCCCACGCAGACGAAGACTTTCCGCGAGCGGAGCTTTTCCTGATCGATCCGCTTGCACTTCTTCAGAACCAGAGCAATCATGTCCGCGGCTCCGACGGTCAGCACCGTATACAGCATCACGCCCAGCCAGTAATTTCCGATCAGCTTCATGAGGCGCTCCAGCTTCCCATTCGGCAGGAAAAAGCCCACGAGCATCGCGGACGCGACGAACACATAGAGCAGCACGACCGTCGCCCTGATATACCATTTTCCCAGTATCCCATGACAGGCTGCAAGCCATTTGAACAGCCTGTGCAGAAGGTAAACACCCACTAAAACATAGAGCGGCGACAGAAACCAGCGATCATGGCAAAATACTCCTTATACTAAAATATAGAGCGGCTGCTGAAGCACAGCGCGCAACCATCTCGGCAGGAAAAATTTTCTGAATTTTCTAAAAAATCAAGCTCTGTAGTGCCAGAAAAAGGGCGTGTCCGCAGTCCCTGTGCGGGAACCGGGATACGCCCTCTGAACATTCACGCTATCCGAGGCTTCTGGCCGGATTCACGCTCGTGCCGGTCAGGCCTGCTTGTCCGCAATGGCCGCCTGCGCCGCCGCGAGCCGTGCGATCGGTACGCGGAACGGGGAACAGGACACATAGTCCAGGCCAAGCTTGTGGCAGAACTCCACGGACGACGGGTCGCCGCCGTGCTCGCCGCAGATACCGATGTGCAGGTTCGGGTTCGCCGGCTTGCCGAGCTTGATCGCGGTCTCCATGAGCTTGCCGACGCCCGTCTGGTCGAGCTTCGCGAACGGATCGTTCTCGAAAATCTTCGCGTCGTAGTAAGCGTTCAGGAACTTGCCTGCGTCGTCGCGGGAGAAGCCGTAGCACATCTGCGTGAGGTCGTTCGTGCCGAAGCAGAAGAAATCCGCTTCCTTCGCGATCTCGTCCGCCGTGAGAGCCGCGCGCGGAATCTCGATCATCGTGCCGACCTGGTACTTCAGATCCGTGCCTGCCGCCTTGATCTCGTCGTCCGCGGTCTTCACGACCGTCTTCTTGACATATTTCAGCTCCTTGTTGTCGCCGACGAGCGGGATCATGATCTCCGGGCAGATATCCCAGTCCGGATGCTTCTTCTTGACGTTGATCGCCGCGCGGATGACCGCCTGCGTCTGCATCTTCGCGATCTCCGGATAGGTGACCGCCAGGCGGCAGCCGCGGTGGCCCATCATCGGGTTGAACTCATGCAGGGAGTCGATGATCGCCTTGATCACGTCGACGCTCTTGCCCTGCGCTTCCGCCAGCTTCTCGATGTCCGCCTCCTCGGTCGGGACGAACTCATGCAGCGGCGGATCCAGGAAACGGATCGTGACCGGATTGCCCTCGAGCGCCTCGTAGAGCTCCTCGAAGTCGCTCTGCTGCTCCGGAAGGATCTTCGCAAGGGCTTTCTCTCTCTCATCTACATTCTCCGCGCAGATCATCTCGCGGAATGCGTCGATGCGGTTGCCGCTGAAGAACATATGCTCGGTACGGCAAAGGCCGATGCCCTCCGCGCCCAGCTCTCTCGCGCGCTTCGCGTCCGCCGGCGTATCCGCGTTCGTGCGGACCTTGAGCCTGCGGTACTTGTCCGCCCAGGCCATGATCCTGCCGAACTCGCCCGCGATCGTAGCCGGAGCCGTCGGGATGATGCCGTCGTAAATATTGCCGGTGGAGCCGTCCAGGGAGATCGCGTCGCCCTCATGGTACTCCTTGCCGTTTAATGTAAATTTCTTATTCGCCTCGTCCATCGTAATGTCGCCGCAACCGGATACACAGCAGGTGCCCATGCCGCGCGCCACCACTGCCGCGTGGCTCGTCATGCCGCCGCGCACCGTCAGGATGCCCTGCGCGCTCTTCATGCCCTCGATATCCTCCGGGGAGGTCTCCAGGCGGACCAGAACGACCTTCTCGCCTCTGGCGGCCCAGGCCTTCGCGTCCTCAGCCGTGAAGACGATCTTGCCGCAGGCAGCTCCCGGCGATGCGCCGAGCGCCTTCGCGACCGGCTCCGCGGCCTTCAGCGCAGCCGCGTCGAACTGCGGATGAAGCAGCGTGTCCAGGTTGCGCGGATCGATCATCGCGACCGCCTTCTCCTCGCTGATCATGCCCTCGTCCACAAGGTCGCAAGCGATCTTGAGCGCCGCCTGCGCGGTACGCTTGCCGTTGCGCGTCTGCAGCATATAGAGGTGCCTGTCCTCGATTGTGAACTCCATGTCCTGCATATCTCTGTAGTGATCCTCCAGAGTCTTGCAGATCGTCGTGAACTGCGCGAACACCTCGGGCATCTCCTGCTCAAGCTGCTCGATCTTCTGCGGCGTGCGCACGCCGGCCACAACGTCCTCGCCCTGCGCGTTCAGCAGGAACTCGCCCATCAGCTTCTTCTCGCCGGTCGCCGGGTCGCGCGTGAACGCAACGCCCGTGCCGGAGGTATTGCCCATATTGCCGAACGCCATCATCTGTACGTTGACCGCGGTACCCCAGGAATACGGGATATCGTTGTCGCGGCGGTATACATTCGCACGAGGGTTGTCCCACGAGCGGAACACAGCCTTGATCGCCTCCATGAGCTGTACCTTCGGGTCGGTCGGGAAATCGGAACCGATCTTCTCCTTGTACTCAGCCTTGAACTGGTTCGCCAGCTCCTTCAGATCCTCAGCCGTCAGCTCGACGTCCTGCTTCACGCCCTTCGCGGCCTTCATCTGGTCGATCAGCTCTTCGAAATACTTCTTGCCGACCTCCATGACGACGTCCGAGAACATCTGGATAAATCTGCGGTAGCAGTCCCAGGCCCAGCGCGGATTGCCGGACTTCTTCGCCAGCACCTCGACCACCTCTTCATTCAGGCCGAGATTCAGGATCGTGTCCATCATGCCGGGCATGGAAGCGCGCGCGCCGGAACGGACCGACACGAGAAGCGGATTCTCCTTGTCGCCGAACTTCTTGCCGGTAATGCCTTCCATCTTCTCGATGGCCGCCATGATCTGACCCATGATCTCGTCGTTGATCTTCCTGCCGTCCTCATAGTACTGCGTGCAGGCTTCCGTCGTGATCGTGAAGCCCTGCGGCACCGGAAGGCCGAGATTCGTCATCTCAGCGAGATTGGCGCCCTTGCCGCCGAGCAGGTTTCTCATGTTGGCATTGCCCTCTGTAAACATGTATACCCATTTTGTCATGCTGCTCATTCCTCCTAATAAGAATAGTCATATATTCATAATTGTAACATATTTCCTGCACGAGTCAAGGAAATACTGCATTTTTTTATGCATAATTTCACAAACACTCGCAATTTTCGTGAATTATTTGTCAAATATAGATGAAAAAAGCCCCTCGCGGGTTCTCCGCAGGGGCCTTTCTTTCCCAAATCTTACTTGCGGTATGCGTCTCTGTTGAGCACGAGATGCTTCGGCACGCCGTTCACCATCAGCGGAGTGAGCTCGCCAAGGATCAGCGGACGCGCATACTCCACGTAGCCCTCGCCGACGTCCGGGCCGTCGTTCCCGTTGCCGAAAAATAGGCGACCAAAATACGTTTGCCGTTATTCTGTGCCATAATCTGTGT
>CANQWV010000158.1 GCA_947627645.1 uncultured Lachnospiraceae bacterium
CAGTATAAGAAAGACCCTGCCGGGAAAGTGCAGGATCATGCGCTGTACCGCATATCAGGAGGTTTGCCTATGGAGACTACAGACAGAATGACATCTGAGGTCCGCGGATACCACCTATGCGCTGGTCAGTTCGCTTCTGGCCTGCATCGCGCAGCGCGGAGAGGAGCTTCATCCGCAGGAGCTGGAGAATGCGTGCAACTATGCGGTTCGTTTTCCGACCGATTTCGCAGCGCTGTTTTTCCGCGGTCTTTTGAAGCTGGAGGGGATGAACATGAAGATAGTGAAAGTCCCGGCCTTCATGGACTGGATGAAGAAGACCAGGCATTTCCTGTGAGGATCGGGCTCCGGATTCTGAGGACAGCAGAAAATCCGGATATGCTTTTTGGAAAGGGAGAGGGCGATGGAAAGAGAAAAAGCGGAAAAAACAGCAAAACAGATCACGGAAGCGCGCTCGCTTCTGGTTCGGGACAATCCATTCTTCGGGCGCCTCGCCCTGGGGCTGCAGATCGCCTGCGCTCCGTGCCAAACCGCGTGCACAGACGGGGAGCGGCTGATCTTTGACCCGGAGTTTGCCGAGGAGCTTGGCAGCTACGAGATGCAGTTCGTCATCCTCCACGAGGTTCTGCACTGTGCGCTGGAGCACTGTACCCGTGGAAGAACTCTGGATGCAGAGCTCTTCAACATTGCCTGCGACATCGTTGTGAATTCCATCATCCTGGGTATGTGGGGACTGGACAGCATCAAGGTGGCAGGCGAGGAGCCGATGCACCGGATCCCGGATGGCAGGGAGGGGCGCGAGTTCAGCGCGGAGGAAGTGTATCGGATGCTGCTGGAGAAAACACTTGAGGACAGCCCGCCGGATTGGGGTGGGGACGCGCAGAACATGGGGAAGGGACGGAAGATTCTGGACAACCATGACATCTGGAGAACGATCGAGGACGATTTTCGGCTCCGCGACAGATGGAACAGCCGTATCCGCGTGGCGGCAGCTGCCTGCCAGGGAACCGATGCGATGCCGCAGGTCGCCCGCAGGCTGGCGGAGAAGCTGGCGAGCCGTTCCGAGGTGGACTGGAGGCAGCTCCTCCACGACTTTTTGCAGTGCGATATGTACGATTACAATTTTCTGCCTCCGGATCGAAGATTTTCGGACAGCGATTTCTTCCTCCCCGCGTTTCACGCCGACGAAGACCAGGGCTCGGCGACGGGGCTCTGGATATGCATGGATACTTCCGCCTCGATCTCGGACGAGCAGCTGGAAGCAGCGATGCTGGAAGTACAGGACGCTATGCGCCAGGCAGGCCTTACCGGCTCCATCTCTTTCTTTGACGGGGATATTACCGATCCGATTCCGTTTGAGACAGAGGAGGAGTTTGCCGGGATCGAGCCGATGGGCGGCGGCGGCACCAGCTTCCATATTATTTTTGAATACCTGCGCGAGAAGCTTTACCCGGAGCTGCCCCGGGCAATCCTGATCTTCACGGACGGTTACGCGCAGTGGCCGAAGGAGGAAGACGCGCTGGGCGTCCCCGTACTGTGGCTCATCCGCAAAGACGGCGACACAAGAGCGCCGTGGGGGCAGGTGGCAGAGCTTTAGATCATCACAGGAGGTGCAATATGGACAGGATTTTTGCAACGTCGGACCTGCATATCGGGCACGACAGGGATTTCGTATGGGAGGCGAGGGGCTTCGGAAGCATCAAGGAGCACGACCTTGCTCTTGTAGGCAACTGGAACAGGACAGTCGCGCCCGAGGATACCGTCTATATTCTTGGAGACGTGATGCTCAACGACATAGACTACGGTATCTCTGTGCTGAAGCAGCTGAACGGGCAGCTGATTATTCTCCAGGGAAACCATGACTCGGGGAATCGCATCGAGCGCTACCGGGAGTGTGAAAATGTCGTCCGGGCCGGCGACGCGGCTTTGTATCTCCGATATGGCGGCTGTCACTTTTATCTGAGCCACTATCCGACCTTGGTATCCCACGAGAAGCTCAAGAAGCTGAAGACCTCGCTGATCAATCTCTACGGGCATACGCACCAGACGGACAATTTTTACGACGGTCATCCGTATATGTATCATGTCGGGATGGACAGCCATCACCTGACCCCGGTGGATCTGGATGAGGTAATATGTGAGGTAAAGCAGAAAATTGTTTCATTTTGTGAATATGTATGATATGATAACAATATATGTTATATTTTCGCGGACAAAACAATTTGTCCGGTCTAATATCCATATAATCGGCTGTTTTATGTAAAAGTTTTGACGTTATCGCCCTGTTGTGGGGGAAATATGAAAAAAGTTCATTTTTATTATGCACAATTGTCGAATTTCAAATCCAGGGAGCTTTATTATAAGATTTTGTGCAGTGTGCAAAAGCATGATAATACGGCGAAGGTCGAGAAAGCCGGTCTTACACAGGATGATGTTTTGGTGGTTCTTTATGCGCTGGAGTATGATTACCCGGAACTCTTTTACGTAAATTTTTTTGGGGAAGGCTGCAGCATCACCCGCTATGGGAACGGGGATGTGGAGGTTCGTTTCCGTTATCGATTTTCTCTGGAGGAGCAGAGGAAGGTCATTCAGGAAAACCGCAGTTTTATTCAATATCTGGTTTCTCATCTCCCTGTTTCCGTGAAACCTTCTAAGTATGAGACCGCGCTCTGGCTGCATGATCTTTTGATCCGGAATATCTGTTACAATTACGATGCTTTGACAGGAGGCCTGGAAAAAGAGCCTGACGCGTATACGATCCTGGGCGGTTCGCGCAGCAAAAAGGCAGTGTGCTCGGGGATTAGCAAGCTGTACCAGATTCTCTGCGAGTATGAGGAGATATGGTGCATTTACGTGACAGGATACGCCCGGACTGTAAAGCAGGGAAATGTGGAAGGCTCTGTGGAGAGGCATGGCTGGAATATGATAGGGGTAGATAACGCCTACGCATATGTAGATGTGACCTGGGATCTTCGCGAGGGAGAGAAAACGATGCCTCTGTCCCACGCTTATTTTGGGATGAGCGACGGACAATGCGCGAAACAGCACGAACCGGAGCTGAAATATCCCGGGATGCGGCTTCCGGCCTGTGTTGAGAATAATCCGCTGAACTATTACATCCGGAGGAAATGCCGGATATGCAGCTTCGGGCAGCTCGGGCAGTATATCCAGGAGATAATCCGGCAGAGGGAAAAAATGTTTTCGTTTCAGATCAATCTGCAGGGAGAGGATCCTCTTGCAGTAAAAAAGAGAACGGTGGTATGGATGAAAGAGTATCTGACGAAAGAGGCAGATCAGATTGCCAGCTGGAGCTGGAGGTGCAACGAGATTATGCTGGTGTTCGACTATTCCCTGACATACCGGAATGAGACGGGGAAATAGAAGCAAAACCAGCTTGAAAGATGTACAAAAAGAAAAACCTGACAGGAAAGGAGAAACTATTATGGCCTACAAAATGTTTGAGCGGATTCCGGATGGAGCGGAGCTGTACACGTTTGAGGGAGAGAAAATCTGTATTATTCGACTGATCAGCGATCAGGGCGGGCAGGGGGACGTCTACAGGGTATCATGGAGAGGGAAGGAATTTGCGTTGAAGTGGTACAACAAGAACGAGAAGGATGTGGTAGGGGGCGCGCAGTACAGTCTGATTACCAGGCTGAGGAATATGCCCAATCCGAATCCACGCCTTTTTGTCTGGCCCCTGGCAATCGTCACGGAAACCGGAAAGCCGGATAAAAACCAGTTGTTTGGCTATATAATGAGGCTGATTCCGGACGGCTACTTCGAAATGAAGCACTTTCTGCGATCGGATGAAGACAGGAAACAGAAGAAATTCGATACGTTTCACGCCATGATCTGGGCAGGGATGCATATTGTGACTGCGGTCCGGGCTTTACATCTGACCGGTTTGAGCTATAAGGATCTGAACCCTGGGAACATTGCGATCCACCCTTCGACGGGACATATTCAGATGATCGACTGCGACAACATCTCCGCGGACGGAGATCCCTGTACCGTCAGCGGGACGAGGGGCTACATGGCGCCGGAGATTGTGCGCAGCAGATTCCGGGAAACGCCAAACATTCAGACGGATCAGTTCTCCCTGGCTATCATTTTGTTCCGTCTGTTTTATATGGATCATCCGATGGAAGGAAAACGCTGGGAACAATATCCTCTGGTAAATGATGATGTGGAGGACGAACTTTACAGCATACATCCGGTCTACAATATGAGTTCGAGGGATGAAAGCAATCGTCCCACGAAGGATTATGCGCCGAATGTCATGACTCGAATGGCAATGCTTCCCACGGTTCTGATGGAGGGTTTTGAGAAAACGTTTGTAAACGGTATCGATCATGTGATGGGACGTACGCCGGAGAATGAATGGCTGCAGTTCCTTGGAATGGCGAGGGATCAGCTGGTTTTCCTGGATCCGAAGCTTGCCGCGGACAGAGTTGTCCGCTTTGCCAGGAAGCAGACAGTTCCCAATGGATGCCTGCGTCTGACCTTGGGCAGAGGCGTGAAGCACGAGCTTGCCCTTTATCCGCTGCAAAGCATATTCAAGGATGTCATCAGCGGAAACGGGGAGGATTATGAGACGCGTGTCGGCAGAGTCAGCGTTTTCCGCGGGAGCCTGGTCATACAGAATTGCAGCGGGCAGGTATGGAAGGTTTTCCAGCCAAAAACCAGAGAGATCGAAGCTGTGGCCGACGGCCAGTGGTTTCTGGTGATGCCGGGAACGCAGATCCTGTTTGATGAGAAGCATAATATTGTGGGGAAGGTCGATGACCCGTGTGCATGATACAAAGCGGTGCGGGGACGGAGCCTGCAGAGGAACAAACAGCGGCCCGCGTTCGTGAGGAAAGAAAAGGGACTGACTATAGTACGAAAGGAGAAGACTTTATGGCGGATTTTGATGATACTATATGGGAAAGCAATGCTTTTACAGGGACAATTGATGATTTGCCTGGAGAAAATACAGATAAGAGGCTTCTGGTTTTGTTGATCGTGGATGCGACCCGCTCTATGGAGAAGCAGGCGATCGGACAGGTCAACTATGCGCTTCAGGAGCTGCTGAGCGAGCTGAAGACATTCGACGCGGAGAATCCGGTCAATCTGGAGCTTGCAGTCATGAGCTTTACAAACAGCATTCGCTGGGAAATGGATCCGGTCGATATTCGGACCTGTGATGCGATCAGCCAGATTAAAGTGCGCCCCGGCCTCACCCAGTATGGCGTAGTGTATCACGAACTGAACAAGATGCTGAATAAAGGAGAAAAAGGCCTGCTGAAGCATAGCGGTAAGCAGGCTGTGCCGGTCATTGTCTTCATGACGGACGGCGCGCCCTCGGATATGTATGAAGACGATCTGCAGGAGCTCCGCAAGAATGGTTATTTTATGCTGGCCAATCGTTCTGCCGTGATTATGGGGGAGGGAGCCAACGATCCTCTGACGCATGCGGCAGTGGCCGAATTTGTTTCAAGCCCGGATATGATCCTGACGGCGGGCAGACATTCCGATATCATAAAAAGCATCGAGCTTGCGACGATGCGTACCTTGAAAAATGATTTTCAGATGGGCAGTGAAACACATAAAAATTCAGGAAGCGATTCGTTTGAGAACAGGGATAACCTGATTCCGGGCGGCGATCCGTTTGAGAACAGGGGTAACGCGATTCCGGGCGGCGATCCGTTTGAGAACAGGGGTAACGCGATTCCGGGCGGCGATCCGTTTGAGAACAGGGATAACGCGATTCCGGGCGGCGATCCGTTTGAGAACAGGGGTAACGCGATTCCGGGCGGTGATCCGTTTGAGAACGGGGGTAACCCGATTCCGGGTGGCGATCCGTTTGAGAACGGGGGTAACCCGATT
>CANQWV010000159.1 GCA_947627645.1 uncultured Lachnospiraceae bacterium
GATCGCACCGTCGTAATCGTAGCCGGCCGCGAGAAGCCTCGCCTCCTCCAGGGCGGAAGCATTCTGCGCGCTGTCCACAGGCGCTTCTGTCGCAGGCGGAGCTTCCGTCTGTATCGGCGCGGGCGCTGTCTCCGCCTCGGTTGCCGGCTCGACGATCACAAGCTCGTCCTGGGACGGCTGATCGGAGGAGGAATTGCTGCTTCCGGCTGTGGAGCCGCCTTCCGGCAGGAAGCCTCCGCCTCCCGGCAATACCTTGAGCGCTACGACGACCGCGGCCGCTGCAATCAGAAGAAGGGCGCAGAGAAACGCGGCTCTCTGAATGGCAACCTTCCGCCTTCGCTTTTGGCGGCGAAGCCTGCGCTTTTCCTCGGCCTGGCGTTCCACCTCTTCGTAGTCAAATTCCATATCGTTGTTTTCGTTCATCTTAAGTGCCCCCTTTACTCCCTTTACTGAAACATTTTCCCCAAAATTACAACGATTATTTGCTGCCGTTCGTCCCGGCTGGGCACAATGCAAAGACATAAGCGCGGGAGCGCCTTCTTTTTCTCAGCCGAAATCAAAAGACAGATAATCCTTTTCTATAGTCTATCATAGTCAGAAAGATGTGGCAAACAGTTTCTTTCTGTTGTTGACAGGTTTTCCGAATATGATTATGATAGAGAAAAAGCGCCGGTTCAGGGAATTCCGGCGCTGGAAAGGGAGGATCATATCCTATGAAGAGACACGGGAAACTGCTGGCAGCGGACACCACGTTTTTGGTGCTGCTCCTCGTGCTTTTGTTTTCACTGCATCCCCGGGCGGCATCGTTTTCAAAAAAGGCTCCGGAGCCGACCATCAAATTCAAGGGGGAGAACCTGATCATCAAGTGGCCGAAGCGTTCTGACCTCACCGGCTATGAGGTGTACCGCTGCAATGCGAGCGGCCAGCCGACGAAGCTTGTGCGCAAAACGAGCGCGTGCAAAGTCACCCTGAAAAAATTCAAATACGGAACCACATACTATTATAAGGTGCGCGGATACAAAGAGAAGAAGAACCATAAGTTCAGGTACACCAGATACAGCAAACTGATCAAGGTTCCGGTTTTCCGGAAATCGACGCTGAAAAAACTGCTTCTGACTGCCCTTGAGCCGGTCGGCTCCACCGTGTACGTCTGGGGCGGAGGCTGGAATGAGGCCGACACCGGAGCCGGCCTGGAGGCGACGACGATCGGCGTCAGCCCGCGCTGGGAAAGCTTCTTCAATCAGCAGGACAGCAGCTACAATTACAACAATACGCGCTATCAGATCCACGACGGTCTGGACTGTTCCGGTTATATCGGATGGTGTATCTACAACATCCTGGAAACGGACAATGGCAAGCCCGGCTATGTGATGTCTGCCAAGCTGATGGCGCCGAATTTTGCCTCGCGTGGCTGGGGAACTTTTACAGCCGCCGGGAATGTGAGGAATTACCGTGCCGGAGACATCATGAGTACCGCTTCCGGACATGTCTGGATGGTGGTCGGACAGTGCAGCGACGGCAGCGTAGTGATCCTGCATTCGAGCCCGCCGGGAGTACAGCTGATGGGCACGCCGACGCCTGGCGGCAACACGAACAGCGAAGCAGTCGCCCTCGCGAGGCAGTATATGCAGAAGTACTTCCCGACATGGTATCAGAAGTTCCCGAACTGCTCCA
The DNA here is from genome assembly GCA_947627645.1 of uncultured Lachnospiraceae bacterium. Classification (GTDB taxonomy): domain Bacteria; phylum Bacillota; class Clostridia; order Lachnospirales; family Lachnospiraceae; genus Choladousia. The sequence goes on from CANQWV010000159.1 coordinate 1,675, forward strand.
GGGACGGTTCTTATCTGACCAATTACAGCCAGATGCGCTGGGATATTTCCGGGAATATGATCATGTCCGACCCGGACAAATACCGGAATAAGACGGCCGATCAGATTCTTGCGGATTTGTTCCGTTCGCGCTGAGAAGGCAGGCTGACAGCCGACAATCCCGCCTGGCCATGTAAATCATATGCGCCCGCATGGGCGGCGACAATATGATTGGATTTTTATCGTGAATTTTTTGTGCAATTATCTGAATATTTTCTTGAATTTTGCTTTTGTATTGTGTATGATAGATATAGCAAGAAGCATAAACACAAGCGCAGCTAAGTCTTTGTGCGAATCAAAATTCGGAGGTATCTTTTATGGAGAGCAGAGCGACGAAAATCTATTCACCGGTCAATAAGAACGCAATCATCCGCGTGATCCCGGGGCATTTTGCGACTAACCATTCCCACATCAATTACTATGTGGACATGACGATCATGAAATCGAGAAAGAGCGAGGCGGCTGCGGCGGCTTCCGTGCTTGCGCGGAAATACACGACAAGCACCTACATCGATACGATCATCTGCATGGACGGCTGCGAGGTCATCGGCGCTTATCTGGCGGATGAGCTGACCGCGTCGGGCATCATGTCGCTGAATCAGCATCAGACCATGTATATCGTCACGCCGGAGATGAATCCGGGCGGGCAGCTGATCTTCCGCGACAATATGCAGCTGATGATCAACGGCAAGCATTGTATCCTGCTGCTCGCCTCGGCGACGACGGGACGCACGATCGCCAGGGCAATCGAGTGCGTGAAGTATTACGGCGGTATCGTGGACGGCGTATCGGCGATCTTCAGCGCGAGCGACTGTGTGCAGGGCATCGAGATCAATTACATTTTCGGCGGCGCAGATCTGCCGGGCTACAAGACTTATGAGGCCAAGGACTGCCCGATGTGCGCGCACAACGAAAAGATTGACGCAATCGTGAACAGCTTCGGCTACTCGAAGCTGTGAGCAGGCCGCCTTATACCCCGCCTGCTTCGGGCTGACAGGAAGCATGGATGTTCGGGAAACCCAGGATCCGTGTGTCCTGCAGCTGTACGGAGGAATTATGAGGAAATACTATCGGATGATATCGGCCGCTTTCCTGTGTGTCTTGTTCCTGCTGCTGTCGCTTCCTGCACAGGCGAAGATGACAGTGCTGGAGGATTCCGCCCTCAAGAATGTGACGAAGGCCGGGATCCTGGAGGGTGAATGGATCCAGGCAGGAAAACAGTACCGCTTTCTCCAGACAGACGGAAGCTTCGCCCAGAACGGCTGGTTTTGCGCGAACGGAAAGATATATTATGTGAATTCCAGGGGAAACCGTGTGACGGGCTGGGTGCAGTACCGGAACGGTCTGTATTATCTTGGAAAAAATGGCGCCCTGCGGACTGGCTGGCTGGAAAGGCACAAAAAGCGATATTTTCTCAGGGACAATGGAAAAGCCGCCCGCGGTCTGTTCTCAGTGGGAGGCGAGACCTACTATTTTGACCGTAAGACAGGCGAGGCGCGCTCCGGCTGGATTCGAGCCAGGAAGAATACATATTACTTTTCGGCGAAAACCTTCTGCATGAAAAAGAACGCCTGGATTAAGACGGACGGAAAGTATTACCGAGTCGGCAAGGACGGGCGAAAATGTGCGCCGGGCTGGCTGACGGTCAAAAAGAAAAAGTATTATCTCGACAAGAACGGCGCGAGAGTGACCGGGACGCTTTACCTGGATGGCAAGGGCTATTATTTCACGGAGAAAGGGGTTTATGACCCTTCCGTCAAGCCTGAGGTTGACCCCTCCAGGCCGATGGTGGCGCTCACCTTCGACGATGGACCGGGCAAATACACCGACCGGCTTTTGAACTGCCTGAAAAATAACAATGCTAAGGCGACGTTTTTCATGGTTGGTTCCAGCGTGCCTTATTATCAGGCAACCGTGAAGCGTATGGCGGATATGGGCTGTGAGCTTGGCAATCATTCTTACAGCCATACGTCCTTTACAAGCTTGTCTGGCTCCGGGATCGCGTCTGAGATCTCCAGGACGAGCAGCAACATCAGGGCTGCCGCCGGGCGCGGGCCGACGCTGTGCCGCCTCCCGTACGGCAATGGACATTCCACCAGCTGGGTGCTCTCCTCGCTCGGGCTGCCGTCGATCTATTGGTCGATCGACACGAGGGACTGGGCGAACACAGGAAATCCCAGCCACACGGTAAGCGAAGTGCTGAATCACGTGAAAAGCGGGGATATCGTGCTGATGCACGACATTCATTATTCGACGGTCGTGGCTGCGGAGACGATCATCCCGGCGCTCAAGCAGAGGGGCTATCAGCTTGTGACGGTGAGCGAGCTTGCAAAGTACAAGGGCAAGACGACGCTGTACAGCGGCCGGACGTACTATCATTTCTGACAAAAAAAGCACCAACGGATGAGGCAAGCGTCCGAGGGTGCTTTTTTATGCGCAGACCCGCGAGGGGAAAATTTTGCCGCTGCCGCAGCACGCGGGTCGCGCAGCGGGCAGGGCGAAGATCAGCCCTGCCCGATATGAATTTGCGCGGCAGTATGTTTTGTAGAAAGACATTGTAAAAAGAAAAGTTTTTTTGTATAATCAGTGCGGGAAAATGAAAAGAAGTCTGTGGACGACACGGACAGGGCAGAGAAGGAGATCGGATATGGTAGCGATCATCGACTATGACGCCGGAAATCTGAAGAGTGTGGAGAAGGCGTTTGCCTATCTCGGGGAGAATGCGAAGATCACTCGAGATCGGGAGGAAATCCTGTCCGCGGAACGCATCGTCCTGCCTGGCGTGGGCGCGTTTGGCGACGCGATGGACAAGCTGCATCAATACGGACTGGTTGAAGTGATACGGGAAGCGGCCGCGGAGCGTATTCCGCTGCTTGGGATCTGCCTCGGGCTTCAGCTTTTCTTTGAGTCGAGCGAGGAGTCGCCGGGCGTGGAAGGTCTCGGCCTGTGCCGGGGAAGGATCGTGCGCATCCCGGAAACGCCGGGTTTAAAGATTCCGCATATGGGCTGGAATTCCCTGCAGTACGATCATCCGGGCAGGCTGTTCGCCGGGATTCCGGAGGGGTCTTATGTCTATTTTGTGCACTCGTATTATCTGCAGGCGCAGGAGGAAGAGATCGTAAAGGCGTCTGCGCAGTACGCCGCGCACATCCACGCCTCGATCGAGCAGGGCAATCTGTTCGCCTGCCAGTTCCATCCCGAGAAGAGCGGGGAGGTCGGGCTGGCGATCCTGAGGAATTTTATCGGAATCCCCCGGGAAAACCTGTGAACGGAATGACATTTCCTTTTTTACAGAGGGAGGGGCAGTACGCCTGAAAAGGAATTGCACGGCAGGACTGTCTGTTTTGACATAAACTGGTGAAAGCAGGGATTATAATGTTTACAAAAAGAATCATTCCTTGCCTCGACGTGCATAATGGACGCGTGGTCAAGGGAGTCAATTTTGTGGATCTGAAGGACGCCGGGGATCCGGTCGAGATCGCAGCGGCGTATGACAAGGCCGGGGCGGACGAGCTCGTGTTCCTTGACATTACGGCGTCCTCCGACGCGCGGAACACCGTTGTGGACATGGTGCGCGAGGTGGCGAAAAAGGTCTTCATCCCGTTCACGGTGGGCGGAGGCATCCGCACGGTGGACGATTTCCGTATGCTGCTGCGCGAGGGCGCGGACAAGATCTCGGTCAACTCGGCCGCGATCATGAATCCGGAGCTGATCCGGCAGGCGGCGGAGAAGTTCGGCCGTCAGTGCGTGGTCGTCGCGATCGACGCGAAACGGCGCGCGGACGGAAGCGGCTGGAACATCTACAAAAACGGCGGACGCGTGGATATGGGGATCGACGCGGTCGAGTGGGCGGTGCAGGCCGACCGTCTGGGGGCGGGCGAAATCCTGCTCACCAGCATGGACTGCGACGGCACAAAGACCGGCTACGACCTCGAACTGACCCGCACAATCGCAGAGCACGTCTCGGTGCCGGTCATCGCCTCCGGGGGCGCCGGTACGATGGAGCATTTCTACGACGCGCTTGCCCTCGCCGTGCATATCGCTCTC